>DATLYG010000069.1:0-2064 GCA_035574985.1 Thermoanaerobaculia bacterium
CGCCCCTCAACCACCTCCCGAAGGACTTCCCGAACGACTCGGAGCGCGTCACCGCCGCCTTCTACTACAACACGCCGCTGCCACAGCGTTAGGCGCACCGCACGCACCTGCGCGCGCTATGCTTGCCGCGATGCCCCGCACGATCCTCGTCCGCAAGCCGGTCACGCTCGCCCTTCTGCTGCTGACGACGGCGGTCATCGTCTTCGTCACCATCTGGATGAGCGGCAGGAGCTACTCGAAAGTCGATCCCGTTCCCTTCGAGGGACTGCGGATGCTGGCGCAGCGGCTCGAACACCGGCCGGTCTCGACCCAGGTCCTCGCGGTGATCATCGTGCCGATCATCGCCAACATCCTCCTGTTCGTTCCGTGGGGGGCGCTCACCTTCATCGCGCTCTACACGGTGGAGCGCCCCACGGTCCAGACCTACGTCCTGACCATCCTCCTCGGCCTCTCTTTCACGCTGGCCATCGAGGCGTGGCAGTACTTCCTTCCCTCGCGCGTGGCCGACGTCAACGACATCATCTGGAACACGGCGGGAACGATCGCGGGGGCGATCCTCGGCCACCTCCGCCTCCGCGTGAGGGTCGAATTTCGGTAACAGCGAGCTATACTCTTCCCCGTCCAATGCTCCCTGAAATCAAGGCGATCGAGACCCAGCTCAAGCAGATCCTCTACGGCTGCGTCGAGCACGTGCAGGCCACAAAGGCCGCGCTCTATCTCTCCGCCTCGGCCGATCTGAACGAGCGGACCTACGAGATCGTGACGTCCTATCAGTTCAGCGACCCGGAGCGGAAAGTGGTGAAGGAGAACGACGAGATCGTCGATCGGCTCTCGGTCAAGCGGAGCGCGTTCTTCATCAACGGGCTCGGCACGGATCACCGCTTCTCGGAGATGCTCTTCCGTCAGGGAACCGACCGGCTGCTGGCGATGCCGCTCTTCGCGCGCGGACGGCTGCTCGGTTTCATCGACATGCGCGACAAGGCGGGGAAGAAGCCGTTCGACACACCCGACCTCGACGCTGCGAAGAAGATCGCCGACGAAATGCTCGCATTTCTGGGCTCGCGGAATCTCTACGGAATCGGAAAGATCCCGCTGGTCCCCGACCCGACGCAGAAGTCGCTGCCGCAGACGCTCACCGTTTCGGCCGCGCCCGAGGCGGCGCCGGCCGCACATCGCGAGCCGAGGCCGGCTCAGAGCGCGGCGGCGGCCATCGCCGCGGCTCGCGAGCTGATGTCGAAAAAGCAGCTCACCCCCTCGGGCGTCGGGCGGCGCACCGTGACCGAGCAGGACGTCGACGTCTTCCGGCTCCTCCTTCCGTCGGCCCTCTCCGTTCCGGGGGCCGTCGTCGCCGCGATCACCGCAGTCGGCGTCGCCGGGAACCCGCGGGCCATCGCATCGGTGGCCAGCATCGCCGACAACGCGATGGAGATGCTCAACCAGCACGTCGAGGACCTCCTCAAGCGCGCGAACCAGCCGCACATGCTCGCCAGGCCCCCGGTCGTCTATCCCTTCGGGGTGCAGGCGGTCCCCGTCAGCGGCAGCTCGATCACGGCGATCGTGAGCGCGCAGGTTCCGATGCAGACCATCGAGGGGCTGATGCTCACACTGGTGTTCGAGCGAACGGGCGAGTCGCAGGCGCACCGCGCCCTGCAGGTGTTCCTCAAGCAGATGGAGCACTCGTTCGACGCCGCGATGAGCGCCAGCGCCGGGCGCGGCGACCGGCAGCTCATCGCCGAGAAACTCCTCGAACCCGACTTCGAGAAACATCCCGATCTCGTCAACCACAGCCGCGAAGTGGCCGGAATCGCCTCCCGCCTGGCGACCCTGCTCGAACTTCCTCCCTCGCAGGTCGAGACCGTCCGCATCGCCGCGCTGGTGCACGACGTCGGTTTCCGGCTCCTGGGTTACGACCGCTTCTTCCGGCGCAATCTCAATCCCGAGGATCAGCGCGACATGATCGAGCATCCGACGGTCGGAGCGGCACTGGTGGAACCGCTTCTCGGGCCCGACGTGGCGCAGGCGGTTCTGCGCCACCACGAACGGGTCGACGGCACCGGCTATCCC
>DATLYG010000070.1:0-6739 GCA_035574985.1 Thermoanaerobaculia bacterium
TCCAGGGTCGTGGCGTCGCCGCTGAGGTTGTCGAGAACCGATCCGTACGCCAGGAACGCCGGGCAGCCATTCGAAGCCGGCGGCGAGCAGCCGGCCGGCGGATTCGTCGAAGCCTCGACCGTCGTGTTCTGCTGCTCGACCGTCACATAGAGGTTCCGTCCGCTGGCGCCCGGAAACATCGTGGTCAGGCCGGGCTGGGCATGGCCGAGAGGTCCGAGGCGCATGCGGAAGTCGCTGCCGACCTGCGTGCCCGTCGCTCCGTTGAAGAGCTTGACCACGAGGTCGGTGCTCGAGAACTGCGACGCATTCACCAGACCGATGTTGGAGCGGGACGTACCGGCAGTTCCCGCGCCGCCGGTGGCCACGATGCCGGTGATGAACACTTTGTCCAGACCGGTCGCCGTCTGATCCTGCGATACGAAGTGATACCAGGGGATGCCCGTGAAGAGCTGTCCGGTCGTCGGAGGGTTGCTGGCCAGCGTCGTCCCCGGCGGAATCGAGTAGACGCGGCTCTCGACGGAGATGTCGCGGAAGTTCGGGCTGATGCCGGTATTCGGATCCTGCGTCGCAGGACCACAGTCAGCGCCCTGGCGGCAGCCGTTGAAGACGGCCTGCCCGAAGGCGTTGCTCTTCCCGAGGCCGCCCTGACTCGTCGGAAGGTTGACCCAGTTGATGAATTCGCGGCGCTCGCGCGGGTTGAGCGTGAACAGGTTGGGGAAGTTCTCGATCGCGCCGGCCTGCCCCGCCGAGAAGATCACCGATACGGTCACCGGGTCGTCGGTCAGGTTCGACACGTAGACGTCGGAGAAGAACGTGCCGCTGGCACCGCTTGCGGAGATGGCTCCCGGGAGGTAGATCTGGTCCGCAGCCCGGAAATTACTGGCCATCGCGGAGAACGCGGCGAGGGCAACGACCGCGGCCACGACGAGCTTTCTGATATTCAGCATAGGTTCCCCTTTTCCTCTCACCTGAAAGTTTCTACTGAGACGGTATGCAAGGCCGAATCGTTTACGCATTCTACAGGAAGTCCTTCCGCGCCACGCCGCGATTCTCCGGCGCATTCGCTTCGTATACTGCCCCGGTGAACGGCCGCCGCCTCGCCACGATTCCGGACGACTGCAACGGCCTCCGCCTCGATCGCGCGCTCTCGGTTCTCTTTCCGGAATTCAGCCGCAGCTTCCTGGCGAAGCTGATCGAGGCAGGCCACGTCGCGGTTGATACGGAGCGGCCGGTGAAAGCGTCCCATCGCGTGGCGGCAGGGCAAACGGTCGCGATCGACATCCCTCCCAACGAGCCCGCCTCCATCGTCTCGCAGGAGATCCCGCTGACGATCCTGTTCGAAGACAGCGATCTGGTGGTGATCGACAAGCCGCCCGGCCTCGTCGTACATCCCGCCGCCGGGCATCCCGACCGGACGCTGGTCAATGCCCTCCTCTTTCACGTCAGGGACCTGAGCGGGATCGGCGGCGAACTGCGTCCCGGAATCGTCCACCGCCTCGACAAGGACACGAGCGGGGTGATGGTGATCGCCAAGAACGACGAGGCACACCGGACGCTCACGTCGCAATGGAACAGCGACGCCGTCAGGAAGGAGTACCTCGCGCTCGTCTACGGGACGCCGTCGCCGGCGCGAGGGACGGTCGACGCGCCGATCGGCCGCGACCCGCGCGACCGGAAGCGGATGGCGGTCGTCGCCCGCGGGCGTCGCGCATGGACGGACTACGAGGTCGTCGAACCGATGCGCCACGTCTCGCTGGTCCGCTGCATCCTCCGCACGGGCCGCACGCATCAGATCCGCGTTCACATGAAGCACATCGGACATCCGATCGTCGGAGATCCCGTCTACTCCGGTCCGCAATGGCGCGGAATCCCCGACCCGAAAGTCCGGAAGGCGCTCGCCTCGTTAGGCCGCCAGGCGCTCCATGCGGCGAGGATCACGATTCCGCATCCGCGGAGCGGCGAGTCCCTCCAGTTCGAGGCGCCGCTGCCGGACGATCTGCGGAAGGCGATCGGCGCCATACGCCAGTCCCCCGGACCAGAATCCCGTTGACTCGCGGGGTTCCCTCTGCTACGAAGGCGCGTCGGTTTCCAATCGCAGGGTCAGGAGTCGCGAATGGAGCGCTTCATCGGGTTATTGGGGATTCTCGTCATCATCGGCGCAGCGTACGCGCTTTCGCTCAACAGACGAGCGATCCGCTGGAAAACGGTCGCCTGGGGTCTCGGCCTGCAACTGATCGTGGCGATCGCCGTCCTCAAGGGGCAGTTCATCGCCGACTTTCTCGCGCCGGTGGCACCTCCCCTCACCCGCGCGGGCGCCTCGGCCCTCTTCATCATCCTGACCGTCGTCGTCTACCAGATCGCGAAGAGGACGACCGCGGGCACGCGACTGCTCTGGACCGCCTACGGCGCGGTCAGCGCCTGGATTCTCCTCGGCTGCAACCTCCTCGCCTACCTCTTCGAGACGATGCGCGATATCGTCAACACGTTGATCGGTTACACCGGCGAGGGCGCCAGGTTCGTCTTCGGACCGCTGGGCGACGAGAACAACACCATCGGCTTCATCTTCGCCACGCGTGTACTGCCGACGATCATCTTCATCGCCTCCATCTTCGCCGTCCTTTACTACATCGGCGTGATGCAGGTCGTGGTCCGCTTCTTTGCCCGCATCATGACCCGCACCATGGGTGCCTCCGGGGCCGAGTCGACGACCACCGCCGCGTCGATCTTCATGGGACAGACCGAGTCCCCTCTGACGATCAGACCGTTTCTCCCCGACATGACGATGTCGGAATTGCTCGTGACCATGGTGTCCGGCATGGCCACCGTCTCGGGCGGGATCATGGTCTCGTACGTCCTCGTGGCAAAGGTCGACATCGTCCATCTCCTCACCGCGTCGGTGATGGCCGCGCCGGCCGCCATCGCACTCGCAAAGATGATCCTCCCCGAGACCGAGGAGCCGAAGACCGGAAACAACGTCAACTTCGAGATCCCGAAAACGGACGTGAACCTCATCGACGCCGCGGGGCGCGGGGCGATCGAAGGACTCCACCTCTCTCTGAACGTCGCCGGCATGCTCATCGCCTTCATCGCCCTGGTGGCCATGGTCAATGGTGCCTTCGGCTACGTCCACCAGTGGCTGAACGGTCTCTCGCCGGCCGTCGCCGCCCGCTTCCCGGAGAGCCTCGACATGCTTCTCGGCTGGATTTTCCGTCCCGTCGCGTGGTTGATCGGCGTCCCGTGGAAGGACGCCGTCGAAGTGGGAAACCTGCTGGGCGTTCGCATGGTCCTCAATGAGTTCGTGGCCTTCGTCAAGCTGGGGCCGATCAAGGAAACGCTCGACCCGAAGAGCTTCGTGATCGCGACCTATGCGCTCTGCGGCTTCGCGAATTTCTCGTCGATCGCCATTCAGATCGGCGGCATCGGCTCGCTTGCGCCGACCCGGCGCGGCGATCTCGCCCGACTCGGCCTCCGCGCGATGCTCGCCGGTACGATGGCCAACTTCATGACTGCCGCCATCGCGGGGATCCTGCTGTGAGTCTCGAGGCCATCGACCGCGCCGTCGCCTTCATCCGTTCGCGCTCGAAGATCGAACCGCGCGCAGGTGTCATCCTCGGCTCCGGCCTGGGCAACGTCGTCGACGCAATCGACATCGAGACCGCCATCCCCTACGCCGAGATTCCCGGTGCGCGCGCCTCGACGGTCCTCGGCCATCAGGGCCGGATGGTCCTCGGCCACGCCGGGCGGCTCCCCGTCGTGATCCTGCAGGGGCGCGTCCACTTCTACGAAGGCTACGAGATGAGCGAGGTGATGTTCCTCGCCCGCGTCATCGGCCGTCTCGGCATCCGCCACCTGATCGTCACCAACGCCGCGGGAGGAATCAATACGTCCTTCAGTCCGGGCGATCTGATGCTGATCTCCGATCACATCAATCTCATGGGGGTGAATCCTCTTCGCGGTCCGAACATCGACGAACTGGGAGTCCGCTTCCCCGACATGAGTGACTGTTACCCCGCGGCGCTGCGGCAGTTGGCAAAGGAGGTCGCCGCCGGGATGGGACTGGCATTGCGCGAGGGCGTCTACATCGCCCTGTCGGGACCGACCTACGAGACACCGGCCGAGATCCGCGCGTTTCGCGTGCTGGGTGCGGACGCGGTCGGGATGTCCACCGTTCCGGAAGTCGTCGCCATGGCCCACATGGGAGTTCCGGTCCTCGGAATCTCCTGCATCACCAACATGGCCGCGGGCGTCCTCGAGCAGAAACTGACCCATCAGGAAGTCATGGACACGACCGCCCGCGTCCAGAAGGAGTTCACGGCACTGGTGCTGGGGGTGCTGGGACGCCTTTAGTGTTGGTCGCGGAATCGAGCAGCGGGCCGCCCGCCTCGCACGGTGCGACTTTCCGCCCGCCGCTGCTATCATTTCCCCGGTCCCCCGATGATTCACTTCTACCACGTCACGAAGAAGTTCGACCGTTCGACGGCGCTTCACGACGTGACCTTTCATGTCGAGAAGGGTGAGTTCGTTTTTCTGACGGGGCCCAGCGGCGCGGGAAAGTCGACGCTGCTGAAACTCATCCTCCGGCAGATCGTCCCGACCGACGGACAGATCGTCGTTCACGGGCGGAACCTCAACACCATGCGGCATTCGCAGATCCCCTACTTCCGCCGCGAAATCGGGATGGTCTTCCAGGACTTCAAGCTCATCGAACGGATGACCGTGTTCGAGAACCTGTCGTTCATCCTCACCGTGCTCCGGGTCCCCGCCGTGGAGCACAAGAAGAAGGCCTACCAGGCGCTTCGCGCGGTCGGGCTGCAGCACAGGATGAATGCGTGTCCGCCCCAGCTCTCCGGCGGGGAGCAGCAGCGGGTGGCCATCGCACGTGCGCTGATCAACGACCCGATGGTCCTGATCGCCGACGAGCCGACCGGCAATCTCGATCCCGACCTCTCGCAGGAGATCATGCAGATCTTCAACGAGGCGAACCTGCGAGGATCGACGGTGCTCGTCGCCACGCACGACCGCGAGATGATCCGCGAGAGCGGCCGCCGCGTGATCTCGCTCGACCACGGCCGCATCGTCGAGGAAAAGATCCAGACCGCCGAACGTCCGCGCCGCGCCGAGCCCCTCTTCGGAATCGCACGCTGATGGCGCGAGCGGCCGTCCCGCCCGACCAGGAACCCGGCGTCCCCTCCGGCACTCTCGTCTTCTTCTTCCGCGAGGCGCTGCGGAGGATGTGGGTGTCGCGCCGCACGAGCTTCGTCGCCATCGCCATGATCGCCGTCTCCCTCTTCACGCTGGGCGGATTTCTGATCGTGTCGGAGAACCTCAGCCGCGCCATGCAGCGATGGCAGGGACGCTCGCGGGTGAACGTCTATCTCGACGTCCACGCCACGCCGGAGCAGGTCCGCAGCGTCAACGCCTTCCTCGCCGCGCAGCCCGGACTCGAGAAGCGCCGGTTCGTGACGAAGGAGGAGGCGCTCGCCCGCTTCAGGAATCACTTCACCGGCCTCTCCGACGTCGTCGCGCACCTCGAGGAAAACCCCTTCCCGCCGTCGTTCGAGATCGACGTCGATCCGCGCGCCAGCCGGTCGAAGGAGTTCTTCGACCGCATGTCGCAACTCCGCCGGATGCCGGGAGTCGACCAGGTGCAGTTCGACTGGGAGTGGGTCGACCAGCTCGAGAAGATCGTCAACCTGGTGAACCTTGCCGGCTTCGCCGCCGGCGGGATCCTCGGCATCGCCGCCGCGTTCACCATCGCCAACGTCATCCGCCTGACGATGATGCTCTACCGGGAGGAGATCGAGATCATGCGGCTCGTCGGCGCCACCGAACGGATCATCCGCGGCCCGTTCTTCATCGAGGGACTCCTCCACGGCACCATCGGCGGCATCGTCGCCGTCGCCGTCCTCTACGGCGCCTTCGAGCTGACGCGGCGCACGCTCCTCCCCTCCTCGACCCTGGTCTGGGGCTTTCTCTTCACCGGCTTTCTGCCGGCGCAGAAGATCGCGCTTCTGATCTTCGGAGGAACTCTGGCGGGGTTGATGGGGAGCTGGCTGTCGGTGCGCGAACCGAGTCCTTCCGCCTGAGCAGCGTGAGGGTGAACGTCGGCGAGGTCCAGCGGCCGTCGACGTCGTACATCGACCGGAACGCGTTCATGATCTGCACGCCGTAGTCGACGCCGAAGCCGCGGAATCCGAACTCGCCGACCGGACGGGTGACGATCGCCACCCTCTCCGGTGGTGACTTCCGCAGTTCGGCGACGATCGTCTCCTCGACGCCGGGGTAGGCGATTTCGGGAGGCGTCAGCGTGTGAAACGACAGCGGATTGCGCGCCCCTGCGAGGTAGTCGAGCGCAATCCCTTCCGGTACGACGAGCAGCGTCCGGCCCCGCACCATCGGAAGGAAGGCGGAGAGAATCCGCGCCCGGTAGGGGTCCTCGTCGAGCACGACGCCGCGCGGCGTCGCGATCGGGTAGCGCTTCATCGCATGCTGCTCGTGCTGCCGCGCGAGCGTGACGATGCCGATTGCCGCCATCGTCACGAGCCAGAGCGGCGCCACGCGGCGCGAGTAGACACCCTTCGCCGGCAGCCACTCGAGGAGCAGGTAAGCGACGAGCAGATAAACGGGCACGATGTAGACGAACCCGTACCAGACCGGCATCAGCCGCAGGAAGATCCGCGACGAGGCGGCAAGCGAGGCGATCAGCAGCAGCGGGAGCGCCGTCCGCCGCTCGCGGGTC
>DATLYG010000071.1:0-17893 GCA_035574985.1 Thermoanaerobaculia bacterium
CGATCTCGTCTTCCACCTTTCCGTGCTGATGGTGAACGAGCAGATCGACTGGATGGATGTTCAGGAGGAACTGACACGCCGGCGCGGGTAAACTTCACACGGTCCGGATGAAACGAATTCTCGCCATACTGCTGCTGGGAGCGTGTGCGGTACGGCCGCCGGAGAGCGTCGTCGTGCCGGTCAGCTCACGGCCGGCCGTCTCCGGCACGGCGCAGCGCGTCGTCCTCCTCACCTGCGACGGTCTCGGCGCCGACGCGTACGCTTCCGAGCCGATCGCGGAACTGGAAGCCATGCCGCTGCGCGTGGAACGCGTGATCCCGGTCGCTCCGACGTCGTCGGCATCGACGCACGCGACGATCATCACCGGCGTTCCTCCCGACCGGCACGGCGTGGTGGCGAACCGCTTCCACATCCGTGGTACGCCCCCCTCGAAGGACGTCCACGGGCTCGATACGGAGCTGACGGCCGAAACGATCGTCGACGCCGCACGGCGGGCGGGCAAGCGCGTCGGCGTGATCGCCTTCCCGACGTTCGATGCGAAATCGGAACGCCGCAGGGGGGACTGGGGCGTCGCCTGGAGCCACCCGGTCACCGAACCGAGGCGGATCGAGCTGACGATCGCCGACTTTCGATCCGACTGGATGCCGCCCGGATGGGGCGCCTCCGCACCGCGCCGGCGGAGCTTCAGTCCCACCCTCCGCGCCCGCATCGCGTGGACGGTTCCTCGGCGCGCGCAGAAAGACGTCGATCTCGTCGCCTACGATACGACCGACGACCGGTCGCGCAATTACGACGCGCTCTATCTCGAGGTGGAGGGAAGAGAGGAACGCCTCGCGGCCGGCCAGTGGTTCCAGGTCAGCACGCAGCTTCCCGACGGCCTTTACGGCTCCTGGTCGAAGCTGCTCCGATTCGACCCGAAGCTCGCTTCCGTCGTCGTCTACTGGGGTGCGATCTCGCGGACGGAGGCATACCCGCCGTCGTTCCAGGAGGTCGTCGACCGGCATGCCGGTTTCTGGCCGGGAAATCCCGACGGATCGGGCGGCGATGCGATTTACGTCGAGCAGGCCACGCGGCTGTCGGCGTTTCTGGCGCGTGCGACGGAAACCGCGATCGAACGGATGCCGTTCGACCTTCTCCTCGCGTATCAGCCGATCGCCGACCAGATCGAGCACAGCTTCGCCGGGTCGCTGCCGCAGCGCAAGACCGCGCACGCCGCCCTCGGCTCGGCGATCGCGACGATCGCGAGGTCGCTCGATGCGGAGAAGGATGCGCTGGTCGTCACGGGGGACCACGGGGTCGGCGCGATCGACACCGAAGTCCGGATCAACGCCCTCCTCGCGTCACGCGGGCTGACGAAACTGAGCGGCGGCTCGGTGGCCGACGATACGCGGTGGGCCGCCTACGCGTCGGGGAACGTCGCCCACCTCTACCGCTTCGCGCCGCCGGACGACGCGTCCAGAATCGTCAAGTTGTTGACCGAACTGAGGGCGCCGGACGGGCGGCCGGTCTTCGAGCGCGTCGAGGTCCGCACACCGCTCCATCATCCGAACAGCGGCGACGTCATCGCCATCGCCCATCCGGGCTTCGCACTCACCCCGGGACCGGGCGAGATCTTCACGACGGTTTCCGGTCGCGGGCAGCACGGGGGCCTGCCCACCCATCCGGTGTTTCACACGCTGCTCCGCGCAACGGGAGCGGGCGTGACGCCGCAGACGGTCCGCACGATGCAGCAGACGGAAGTGGCTCGGTTCGTCGCGGAGCTGCTGGGAATGCGGTTCCCGGCTAGTGTAGTGCTTCATAAATACCGGCCGCTCGGCGCCACAACAAAAGGCAAGATATTTATGAAGCACTACACTAGTGGCCGTTGATGCCGAGCCGCTTCATCTTCAGCGCCAGGCCGTTGCGGGTGATGCCGAGGATCCGCGCGGCCTCGCTCTTGTTCCCCCGGGTCGAGGCGAGTACCTCCTCGATCGCCCGGCGTTCCAGTTCGTCGACGCGCTGCTGCAACGGCACCGGATCGCGAGCGCCGAGGTCGCGGAGCGGATTCTCGACCGCCGCAGGTTGCGGGCCCCGCTGCTCGACCGCCCAACGGATCGGAGCAAAGTGCTCGGCCTGCAGTGCCCCGCCCGGCGGACAGAGAAGAACGGCGCGCTCCACCTCGCTCTGAAGTTCGCGAACGTTCCCGGGCCATTCGTGCTGCATCAGCAGATGAAGCGCCTTGCGCGAGATGCCGGCGATGGACTTCGAATGGGCGCCGGCTGCGCGCGTCACGAACTCGAGCACGAGTGCGGGAATGTCCTCTCTTCTCTCGCGCAGCGGCGGGATGTGGAATTGCAGTCCGCGAAGCCGGTAGTAGAGATCGGCCCGGAAACGTCCCTGCTGCACGCGCTCGAGCAGATTCCGGTTCGATGCGGCGATGACCCGCACGTCGATCCTGCGCGGCGCGGGGGCCCCGAGCGGCAGCACCTCGCGCTCCTGAAGCACGCGGAGGAGCTTCGCCTGGAGCGGTTCCGCCAGCTCGCCGATCTCGTCGAGGAAGATCGATCCTCCGTCCGCCTGCTGGAAGAGTCCCGGCCTCGGGTCGACACCGGTCGCCACCCGGCCGTGGACACCGAACAGTTCCGACTCGAGGAGTTCGCTCGGAATCGCCGCGCAGTTGATCGCGACGAAGGGTCCGCGCGCGTTCGGCCCCGAGGCATGGACCATTCGGGCGAACAACTCCTTTCCCGTTCCGGTCTCGCCCCACAGCAGAACGTCCATCCGGCTGTGAATCGTCGCCTTGATTTGCGACAGCAGCCCGCGCATCGCCACCGACTCGCCGATGACCATCCCTTCGGGGACCAGAAGCGACGCCTGTTCGGTCTCGGCCTCATCGACATCGACTTCGCCGTCCACGCCGAGGAACTTGTGGGCGGCGAACTCGAAGACATCGCGCTGCCATGCCTCGATGCCCGCGGCGTCGCGGTCGAACGTCACGGCGACGCAGCGAATCCTCCGTTTTCCGGCGCTCCGGGCGGTGAGAACGGTGACGTCCTGAAGCGTCCGGATCGCCGAGGGGACGATCTTCCGATCGCGGAGAACCGCCGATGCAATCCGGTCGAGAAGCTCCGCGGATGGAAGCGGACCGCCCGCCGCGATCACCGACCACTCACCGCGATCGATCTCCATGATGACCGCGCTTCCGGCGTCGAGAATCTCGACCAGGTCGGGCAGGATCCGCTGGACGTCGCGCCGTAGGCGGCGCGAGCCGAACATCTCGATCTCGCGCACGAAACGGAGCGCATCCGCCGCTCCGGAGCCGGTCAGCGAGCCGGAATCGGTCCCCGTCGGCTCCGGATCCCGCTCCCGATGATCGGGCAAACTCACCGCGAGTTCGACATCCGAGGTCGACGCATCCTCGATCGTCAGGATGGCGCGGCCGACCTGGACGGTGGCGCCGGGAACGAGGACCGCCTCATCCACCCGCCGGCCATCGACGCGGAGGCCGTTCTTCGATCCGAGGTCGCGAACGACGATGCCTCCCGCCTGCGGCAACAGAATCGCGTGCGCGCGCGACACGCCGGGAAACGGGATCGAGACGTCGTTGAATGGAGCCGATCCCAGCCGCGCCTCCTGACGGGGAAGAGGAACGCGAATCGATTCCTCGTTGAAATACGCGACGAGGCAAAGCATCCGGCGAAATTCTCGACGTGGACCGGGGCCGGGTGAATTGTAGCGTCCTTCCCTTCCGGTTTCACCACTCTTCGAGAACCTGGGGGTACCGCCAGCGCGCCTCGCGGATTTCCTCGTCGATGAGATCTTTCTCGGGAGCGCCGGCGAGCTGGGGGACGTCCCAGTTCGCAAGCCACATCGGGTTGACGTACGGGAGCACGGCGATGTGCTCGATGCGATACGGCAGCCCGATCTCCTCGAACCGGCGATTGAGGTAGTCGACGACGTCCCTGGACGTCGGGATCGGTTCGCTCAATGCTCCTCCTCCAGCCCGTGCTCCTTCATCTTCGAGGCCAGCGTCCGCGGGTTGATCCCGAGCAGCTCGGCGGCCTCCTGGCGTGACCCGGTTCGGCGAAGGGCGTCGGCGATCCGGATCCGTTCCACGATCTTCTGCACCCGCTCGGTCGCTTCGGCGAGGGTTCCCGACATGTCGAACACGTCGCGAAGCGTCTCCTCGGCCGTTCGCACTCCGGGGGCGAGCTGCAGATCGTCCGCCTCGATCGTGTCACGATCGCAGAGAATCGCCGCCCGCTCGATGCAGTTCTCCAGCTCGCGGATGTTCCCCGGCCAGTCGTACCGTCGCAGCGCACGCCGTGCTTCATCGGCGATGCGGAGCGAAGGCTTTCCGAGCTCCCGGGCGAAACGCTGAAGAAAAAAGTCCGTGAGCGCGTCGAGGTCCTCCTTCCGCGCGCGAAGCGGCGGGATCGTGACCGGGAAGACGTTGATGCGGAAAAAGAGGTCCTCGCGGAACCTCCCCTGCTTCACGGCCTCGGTGAGATTCTGGTTCGTCGCGCAGATGATCCGGACGTCGACGTCGATCGGCGCCGTGCCGCCGATCCGCTCGAAACGGCGCTCCTGCAGGACGCGCAGGAGTTTCGACTGCACGGCCGGCCCGAGATCGCCGATCTCGTCGAGGAAGATCGTCCCGGTGTCGGCGAGCTCGAACTTTCCGAGCTGCCGCGCCGTCGCTCCGGTGAACGATCCCCTTTCGTGACCGAACAGCTCGTTCTCGATGAGCGTGTCGGGGATTGCGGCGCAGTTGATGGCGACGAACGGCCGGTCGCGGCGGGAGGAGAGCTGATGGATGGCGCGGGCGAAGAGTTCCTTTCCGGTCCCGGATTCGCCCTGCAGCAGGACCGTGGAGTCGGTCGGCGCGACGCGCTGGATCGCCTGTGAAACCTCGACGATGCGGGGCGATTCGCCGACGATCGCCGGCAGTCTGTAGCGCCGCTGAAATTCCTCCCGGAGCAGCAGATTCTCCTTCCGCAGTTCGCGGTGCTCGCGGCATCTCCGCAGCAGCAGAAGGAGATGGTCGACATCGATCGGCTTCTGGATGAAATCGAAGGCACCCAGCTTCATCGCCTCGACGGCGTTCTCGATCGTGCCGTAGGCGGTCATCACGATGACCGCGCAGTCGGGATCGCTTTCCTTCACCTGCCGGAGCACCGCGATGCCGTCGGCCCCGGGAAGGCGAAGATCGGTGACGACCGCCAGGTACTCGCGCCCTTCGGCGATCCGCCGCGTCGCCTGCCTGCCATCAGGGAGCACCTCCGGTTCGAAGCCGTCCGCCTCCAGCGCCTCCTGCAGCATCAGGGCGAGCGACTCCTTGTCCTCGACGATGAGAACCCGTTTCACTCCCCTCCCTCGCGCC
Source organism: Thermoanaerobaculia bacterium (assembly GCA_035574985.1). GTDB lineage: Bacteria > Acidobacteriota > Thermoanaerobaculia > Gp7-AA8 > Gp7-AA8 > DATLYG01. The sequence continues at coordinate 5,363 of DATLYG010000071.1, forward strand.
GCTTCCACTCGCGGCTGATCCGGATGAGATCCCTGGTCCCGATGAGAATCTGCGCGAGCCCGAGGCCGGAGACGAATCCGCGCACGAAAGGATTGTCGGCCCAGACGGCGAGCGCCAGGCTGCTGTGGAGAAGCGAATTCATCGTCCAGAGACCGGTCCAGGGGACGATCGCGAAGAAAATCCCCGCTTCGACGAAGTAGATCGCGACGAAGAGGGGACCCTGCACGAAGGGGATTCTAAAGCGATTGCCGCCCCGGAACGGAAAAGCGGCGAAGGAGGTCATCCTTCGCCGCCCAGCGGAAATCGCAACGGATCAATCGGGGTCGCGCTTCACACGGCCGCCGCCGTCACCGCCGCGGCTGGGCGGAGGCGACGACCGCGGCTCGCTCCGCGGAGACTCCGAGCGCGGTGACTCGGCGCGCGGAGCCTGTGAAGATCCACTCGAACCGCCGTCGCGTCCCGCATCGCGTCCGGAATGAACCCGGGCGCCGCCGATGCGGTCGATGATCCGGCGGGGAACATCGCTGCCGCGGTCATGCCGCGGCGAAACGGACGAGGAGGGGTCCGGCGCCTCGACCGGGTCGGGCGAAGGACTCGATCCGCGGGGGACGACCACGCGTCCGCGGCCGCGCCACGACTCGTCACTGCGCGACCGTGCCGCTTCCGGCTCCTGCTGCGGCTCCGATCCGCCGGACGGATCGGGCCGCACGACGCGCCCGCGCCAGCTCGGAGCGGGAGTACGTCCGGGATCGTCACGGCGATCGTTCCCCTCGGGATCGGGCCCGGGGATCTCGCCACCCCGGCGAAAGACGCCGCCCTCCCGCCATCCGCCCGGCTGCTCACTGCGTGGTGTGGCGCCGCGGCTCACCGATCCCGAGTCTCCACCGCGCCGGATGATGCCCCCGGCCTCAGGCTGCTCGACGGTTCCCCGGCTGATTCCACCGCTGCGTTCGGACGGCTCGCTCGCCCCTCCGCGCCGGATCACGCCGCCCGAGGTGCCGGGTGTCTCTCCGCGGCCGAACCGGTCGGATCCTCCCGCCGGCGACGCCGCCACGGCGGGTGGAACGTCCCCGTCTCCGCCGCGGGTGCGAATGATCCGCTCGCGCACGCTCGTCGGAACTTCCGGGTCGCGGCGGAAGAACGGCGTCAGATCGGTGGAGCCGGAGTTGTCTTTGCCGGTACCACCTCCCACTCCTCGCCGGTAGACGACGTTCACCGCCGCGGCCGGATTCCTCAAGTCCTCACGAGTGAAACGCGCGGGCGATCCCGAAACGGTCGCCAGTCCGCCGCCGCGCGCAAGACGGTCGCGGATCGCATCGGTCGTCAACGCCGCGCGATCGACCCGCGTCGAGACGATCGTGTCCGGATGGACGAACGTCCACGGCCGGAGATCGAGATCATTGACGCGAATGCGCCCGTAGAAGCCGAATCCGATCCGGAACCCCGGCGTGTTCACATACGGGCGGTAGCACCAGTTGTAGTAGGGACGATAAGCGTCCCACCACCCCGCCGGTGCCCATCCGATGTATCCCGGGCCGTACATCCAGTAGACCCACGCCGGCGAGTATCCATAGCCGGGCAGCCACACCCAGCCGTAGAACGGGTCGTACGCCCAACGGCCGTAGTGGTACGGCACCCAACCCCACGGCTCGTACGAGACCCACACCAGTGCGCCGGACGGGCCGTGAATCCAGTGGCCGTAGTGGTAGGGGCGCCAGCCGACGGAGACATACGGCCGCCACACCCAGGAACCGAAGCCGGAGACATAGACCCACGTGCCGTGACTGGAGAGATCGTACTCGGCATAGGCGAGCGAGCGATCGAGGTAACGGCTCGATCCGCGGCCATGGCGCTCGGAGCGGCCGAGGAACCATCGCTCGAAGTCATCGGCCGCGAGCCGCGACGCGCTCACCGTGTCGTAGATGCCGCGATCGTCGACCTTCGCCTCTTCGCCCGCGCGAAGACGGATGGTCCGCTCGGGCGTCCGCACTTCGACCACGCCGTCGAAGATCGAGACGCGGTCGCGCCCGCGGTCGGTGTCGATCGCGTAGATCGCCTCGTCTCGCGCGACGTAGCTAGCGTTCTCCGTGTCGAGGCGTACGTAGTCGCGCGCGGACTCGGTCCTCTGTACGGCGATGTGGCCGTAGCGCAGTTGCACGACCGTCTCCGACGTCGCTTCACCTTCATAGCTGTCGCGGATCGAACGGAAGCGGACGGCGGACGCGCGATCGATCGCGATCACGTTGCCATCCGCGAGCCGCACCTCGGCACGTCCGCGGCGGCTGGTGATCACTTCGTCGCCGGGAAACAGCGGCAGATTCACGCGCGCTTCGATCTCCCGCCCGTCCTCGGAGCGGACGATCGTCCCCCCGTCGTCAAAGGTGAAGTAGCTCTGGTGCCGGTCGGCGGCAAATACCGATCCGGTCATTGCGAGTGCAACGAGTGTCAACAACCTCAGTTTGCGCATCGGCGTCTCCTGCAACCCGCCTCATGCGAGTGCGTGCCACGTGCCACGCAACGGCTGAGTATTCCTCCCGTCTTTTCAGCACGTTACGTGGCGATTGCCCTGCAGCGGCGGCGCGGTTGCTCCTCCCGTGAGGACATCGCGTCCCCGAAAAGCTACGTGCCCCACAGAAGGCGGTCGGCGAGGATCCGCGGTAGGCCGGCCTTGAGAATCGCCGCCTGCGCCTTCTCGATGTCGTAGGGAACACGGAAGAACTGGATGGTCCTCCGAACCGTGTCGAGCATCGCGAACGACGCGTCCGGATTGCGGTCGCGGGGCTGTCCCACCGAGCCGGGGTTGATCAGATACCGGCGCGAGGAGTCGAGCTTCACCGTCGCTTCACCCCGGATCGCCGCACCGCGGACCCACCCGTCCGGGTCGAGCGAGAAAATCACCGGCAGATGGGTATGGCCGTAGAGGATGATCGGCGCGTCGGTCATCCCGAAAATCTGCGCGGCGTGATCTTCGTGGAAGACGTATTCGTCTTCGTCGTGGGGAGCGCCGTGGCAGACGAGAAGATCGCCGGTGCGTTCGGGGCCGACCGGGAGATCGCGCAGGAACCGCCGGTTCGGCGCGCTCAGGTGATCGCGCGTCCAGATCGCCGCATATTTCGCCACCTGATTGAAACCGACCGCCTCGTCGAGCCCTGAGGCGACGCGGTCGTGGTTGCCGCGGATGTAGATCTTCCGCTTGCGGAGATGGCGCATCGTCTCGACGACCTGGTTCGGCTGCCCGCCGTAACCGACGAAATCACCGAGACAGATCACGTGGTCGTATTTTTTTCGCTGCACACGCCGGATCACCGCCCGGAGCGCCTCGAAGTTCGAATGGAGGTCGCTGACCACGAGCGCCTTCATCGCCGCGATCCCCGTGTGACCGATTCCAGGGCGCTTTTCGGAAGTTCGAGAATCAGCCTTTCGACGATCTCGGCCGGCGTTTCGTCCTCGCGAATCTCGATGGTGATGTCGCAGAGCCTGTAGTACCGGAGGCGCTGCATGAAGAGTTCGTGCGCGGCGACGTCATCGCGGAAGAGCGGCCTTTCGGCGGCCTTGTCGCCGACGCGGCTGCGCAACAGCGTGTAGGGGGCGGAGAGATAGACCGAGAGCCCCTCCGACTCGATGAACTGGATGTTCTCCTCGAAGGTGAACGTCCCGCCGCCGGTGGCGATGACGGCGCTCTCGAGATAGCGCGTCGAACGGAGAAGGTCGCGCTCACGCTTCCGAAAGTACGGCTCTCCGTACTGAGCGAAAATATCCTTGATCGACATCCGCTCGGCGGACTCGATCAGCTCGTCGAGGTCGAAGAACGGCGCCTCCAGACGCGCGGCCAGCTCGCGGCCGACCGTCGTCTTGCCGGCGCCCATGAAACCGACCAGGTAAATCTTCATCGGGATCCCGGGAGGAGAATAGCCTATCGGCCCGCTACTCGCCTCCCCGGCGTCCCCAGTCGAACGATTCCATGAAGCGGGTGGAGAACTCGCCGCGGACGAACCGGTCGTCCTCGAGGATCGCCCGGTGGAGGGGAATCGTCGTCTTCACCCCCTCGATCACGAACGACTCCAGGGCGCGTTTCGCGCGGGCGATCGTCTCCATCCGGTCCTTGCCGCGGATGACGAGCTTCGCGATCAGCGAGTCGTAGTGCGGCGGAATCACGTAGTCGCGGTAGGCGGCGGTGTCGACACGGACGCCCGGTCCTCCGGGAAGATGGAACTCCCGGATTTTTCCGGGGCTGGGCGCGAACGTCAGTGGGTCCTCGGCGTTGACTCGAAATTCCATGGCGTGGCCCCGCAGGCGCAGCCCCTCCGGGATCGAAAGCGGTTCGCCCGAGGCAACGCGGATCTGTTCCTTCACCAGATCGACGCCGGTGACCTCCTCCGTCACCGGATGCTCGACCTGAATGCGGGTGTTCATCTCCATGAAATAGAACTGCCCGTCCTGAAAGAGGAACTCGATCGTGCCGGCGTTGACGTAATTCACCGCCCTGCAGAGCTTGACCGCCGCTTCGCCCATCCGCTGGCGCATCTCCTCGTCGATGGCAGGAGAGGGAGACTCTTCGATCAGCTTCTGGTGGCGGCGCTGAATCGAGCAATCGCGCTCGCCGAGGGAGACGACGCGGCCGAACGAATCGCCGAAGACCTGGATTTCGATGTGCCGCGGCCGCTCGAGATACTTCTCGAGATAGACCGATGCGTCGCCGAACGCGCGCTCGGCCTCACTCCGCGCGGTGTCGTAGGCGCTGTCGAGTGCCTCCTCGTTCGTGCAGATGCGCATGCCGCGGCCACCGCCACCCGCCGCCGCCTTGAGAATCACCGGGTAGCCGATCTCGCGCGCCACGGCACGGGCGTCCTCGATCGTCCTGAGCGGACCGTCGCTGCCCGGGAGGATCGGCACTCCGGCGGCCTTCGCCGTCTCGCGTGCCTTCGCCTTGTCGCCCATCAGCCGGATCGCCTCGGGCGAGGGGCCGATGAACGTCAGATGGCATTCCCCGACGATTTCCGCGAAGTGAGCGTTCTCGGCAAGAAAACCGTACCCGGGATGGATCGCGTCGGCCCCGGTGATCTCGGCCGCCGCGATGATGCTCGAGATGTTGAGGTAACTCTGCCTCGAGGGCGGAGGGCCGATGCAGACGTCATCATCGGCGTAGCGGACGTGGAGCGCGTCGCGATCGGCAACCGAATGGACGGCGACCGTCTTCAGCCCCATTTCCTTGCATGCGGCGATGATGCGGAGCGCAATCTCGCCGCGGTTCGCAATCAAAACCTTCGAAATCATGTCGTCTCTGTGCCAGAGCGGGGCGCGCCGAACCTTCAGATCCGGACGGCGAAGAGCTTTTCGCCGAACTCGATCGGCTGCGCGTTCTGCGGATAGATCTTCACGATCACTCCGTCGACGTCAGACTCGATCTCGTTCATCAGCTTCATCGCCTCGATGATGCAGAGCACCTGTCCCTTCGAGACGCGGTCTCCCACGTTGACGAACGCCTCGGCCTCCGGATTCGGTGCGCGGTAGAACGTCCCGACGATCGGCGAGGTGATGATGTGCAGTCCTTCTTCCGGCTCCTCGGCCGGGGCGGCCGGGGCCCCCTGCGGCACCAGCGTGGCCGCGGGCAGCGCAACTCCCCCGACCGGCATCGCCGGAGGAAGCATCGGCGATTCCGGCCTCATCTCGCCCACGTACGAGTGGATCACGTGCGGCTGCGAGGCCCGTCCTTCGATCCGGATCTTCGTCCCCGCCTGTTCGATCTCGATGCCCGCGATGCCGCGTTCGGCGACCCTGTCGATGAGTTCGAGAATCTCTTTGAAATTCAACGTTCAGCCTTTCAGAGGAGTTCGTCGCGCAGCTTGTGCTTCGCCCTGGCCAGCTCGAATCGTGCCCGCCCGTAGTTGCCGTCGGGCCGGAGGACCAGAAGAACGAAGTAGTCCGGCGTCACCGCCGAGAGAAAGGTAATGTACTTTTCCGTCACGAGCGAGAACTGATGGACGTCGCCCGTGTTCAGTTCCGTGTTCGAGAGGCGGATCGACTTGATGAAACCGCCGAACTCCGCTCCGAGCACGTCGAGAGGGACGTTGTCCCGGTTGACCGACTCGATGGCGATTCCGTCGAGGCCGATCAGACTCGCCGCAAGCGCCCCTTCGACTCGATCGCAGATCCCGGCCAGGACATCTCTAAACACGATCGCTCTCCCGTCTGCCGACTCGCGCCAGCCATTGCTCGAGCCTTTCGACTTTCCTGCGCTTCGCCGCCTCCTCGCCCGGCGGCGCCTGCCCGGCGATGGCGGCGAGCTTCGTCCGGACTTCGTCGTTCATCGGGTCGCGCTGGAGGATTCTCTCGTAGATCTGGCGCGCGTCGCCGATGAGCCCCTGCCGAACGTACAGGTCGGCCATCGTGAGAGTCTCGGCGACGTCGTCCGCCGCCGCCTGCTGCTCCTGAGGTACCGGCGCGGAGTCCTGCAGCGGAGGAATGCTCTCCGGGAGCGGGAGCGATTCGACCGGAGGCACGGCTTCGAGCGGAGGGAGCGGCTCCCCGGGAGGCACCGGCGGCTCGTCCGCAAACGGTGGACGCGCTTCATGCATGCCCTGCGGCTCTTCCAACGGGAATCCTCCGGCGCCATGTCCGGCGTCGGGGGCCGGCTCCTCGAACGGACTCTCCGCGGGAACGGCAGGCATCGGTCCGGCATCGCCGGTCGCTTCGTCGCGCCGCTGTTCGGCCTCTGCCTCCTGCCCACCTCCGAACACCCCCTCGTCCGCCCACGGCTCGGCAGACGTTTCGAATGCCGGCGGCCTTCCGAAGGGGCTCGTCTCACTCAGTGGCTCGAGGGGCGGTGTCGGCGGCGGCTCGGGCTCGGGAGCGAACGGGGACGCCTCCGCGACCGCGGGAGTTGACGGCGGCGCAAACGGAAGGACCTCGGCTTCTTCCCCCGCGGCTGCCGGTACGCTCACGGGCGGCGGCGGCGTGAACGCCTCCGCGGCGGACGCGGGAGGGTTCAGCTCACGGTCGAGCGCCTCGATGGTCGCATCGAGATCTTCGTCCGCGGGAAGGAGCGCCCGCACGAGCTTGTACTTTTTGATCGCCTCGACCTTGTCTCCCAGTGCGAGGTACGCATCGCCGAGGAGACGCGCGGCAACGACGTTGCCCGGATCGAGTTGCAGTGCCCTCGTCAGGGCTTCGACAGCCTCGCGGTTCTTCTCTTCCTCGTGCAGAACTCTTCCGAGACTCACCCATGCGGAGAGATAGGTCGGGTGGTGCGCCAGGCCGGTACGAAGGACCTGTTCCGCCTCGGCGAGCTGGCTGATTTTGCGCAGCTCCTCGGCCAGAGGAAAGAAGAGGCGGCTCTTCGGGTCCGTCTTCAGGCGGGCCCGGAGATCTTCGATCTTGAGGTTCGTGGCTGCTGGGGCCATGGCTTGGCGTTGGCGAATTCTTGCTTGATTCAATTCGGCGGCGCAACTCGCAGGCGAAGAAAATGACCGCCCGAAGGCGGTCATTTTCTTCCAATCGGACTCCGTTGCTCGCTCAGGGCGTTGCCGTGCCGGTCACGCACGACCCCGGAATCGCCGTCGAACTGTTGCTCGTCCATGTGACATTGGCGCAGAAGGCACCCGCCGCGGTCGGATCGACCGCGATGGTGAAGGCCTGGCTCCCGCCCGGAGCAATCGTCGCGCTCGCCGGCGTAATGGTGCCCGAGGTGACGTTCGTCTGGGGGCTGAAGGTGCCGGAGACCGTCAAGCTCTGCGATCCGGCGGGCGCAGTGTTGGTGATCGTGATCGTCGCGGTGCCGGTCGCCGTCCCGGTGGCGGAGACCGCCGACGTCGTCGCGCAGCTCGCCGGTGTCGTGCAGCTTCCCGATGAAGAAACCGCGCCGGTCGGGGGCGGCAGCGCGATGCAGGGCGGCGTCAGCACACCTCCAACCACCGTCGAGCCGGCCGGGAAGATGGTGACGGCACTCGCGAGCGTGGTTGAGCAGGCCGTGGTCACGTTCGTGAAGGTGACATCGGCCGGCACCGGAGTCTGCTGCGTTCCCGCCGCTCCGCTGCCGGTCACGCACGGCGTCGACGCCGTGAAGGCGAAACTCGACGGGACCGGAACCGTGTAGGTGACGCTGCCATCGGCGTTGACGCTCGCGCCCGTCGGGTTCACCGTACGCGTTCCAAGCTTGAACTGAACGATGCCGTTGCCGGGATTGGCCACACGGATCGACAGGTTCTGTCCCGCCATCACGGTGTCGTTCGGCTGACCGGCGATCGGGTTCGCCGGAGCGACCGCGAGGATCACCGGAACCGACGGCGCATACGTAAAGTTCGGACCTGTGGCGGAATCGCCATTGCCGACGTTCGTGACGGTGATCTCCCCTTCCCCCCCCTCGCACGGCGAGAGTGCCGGGGACGTGATGGCGACGATCTGGCTTCCGGTGACCGAGATCGGCTGTGCGGCGATGCCACCGATGCTCACGGCAACCGGATCGTCGAAGCCGCTGCCGTCGATCGTCACGCGGGTGCCGCCGGTCGCAGGCCCGCGCGTCGGAGCCGCTGCCGTGATCTGCATCTTCGGCGTGTAGCGGAATCCGCCGGGGAACGTCACTTCGGTTCCGGAGTTGATGTTCCTCACGCGGATGGCGACCGGACCGGTGACGACGCCGGAGCCGTCGCTCGCGGTGTCGCGGGCGACCGGGCTGATGACGACGATCTGCGTGAAGGTGACGTTGATCACCTGCGCCTCGGCCGAGCCGAAGAACACCTGCACCGGCGCCTGGAAGCCGTCGCCGAAGATCGTCACGCGCGTGCCGCCGCTGACCGGCCCGCTGGCCGGCGAGACGGCGTTCACCTTCGGCGTCATCGTCTCGCGCGCGTACGTGAACTCGGATGGGGCGGTCACGCGCGTCTCGGACGGGCTGCCGGCCTCGAAGATGAAGGCGACGGCTGCGGTCTTCGTCTGTCCGGTGCCCAGATCGATCGCCGGCGTGACGAACTGGAAGCTGTTGGCGTTGAGAGAGCCCGGGACGACCAGCGCCTCGCGCGTCACACCACCGCCGAGGTCCAACACGACGCGCACCGGCGCGCGGAAATTGCGTCCGGTGACGGTGACTACCGTTCCGCCGGCCGGACTTCCGGTCGTCGGCGTCATGTTGGTCACGGAGGGAGCGGTATCGGGAGGCGGCGGCGTGACCGGCGCACTCTGGAACGTCACGGTAATCGTGCGGGAAACGTTTCCGACGATGACTTCGATGGTCGCCGTCCCGGGAGACGCCGAGGTCAGTGTCGCCGTCGCGACGCCGCCCGTGGTCGTCCGGAGCGTCACCGTCGAGCTGACGTCGGTGAAGTTCCCGAGGTTCGTGCGGAACTCGACCGCGGTGCCGTTCGGCACCGGCTGCCCCGACTGACTGACCGTCGCGGTGATGACGGTCGTCGAGCTGACCAGCGGGGTGGGATTCGAGGCCGACAGTGTGATCGTCGCGCCGGCGGGAGGAGTCGTGGTGCCGGTTCCGCCGCCCGGCGGCGTGACCGGCGGCGCGGTCGGTGACTCGCCTTTGCACGCCGCGAACAATGCCAGCACCGCCAGCAGCGCAAAGAGGCTTTTCCGCTGTCTGATCTTCATCATGTCAACCCCCGTCAACTCCTCTCACACACCCCACCAACAGCCCTCACCTGCGGCGGACTGACTCATGCGCAGCCGTTGCAGTTGTAACAGAAGTCCAGCGAGAAACGCGTGCTCGCGGAGACATTCTCTCCCGCCAGCGTCTGCCCGAAGAGTTCCACCACCACATCCATCTTCACCGTCGAACGGCCGGTTTCCGGATCGCGCCCTCCGTTCGTCGGAAGGAGAGCGGCGAAGGGTGCCTGCCGGAGGGCGTCCTGTTCGAGAATCAGGAAATTCGTGAGTCCCGACGAACCCGAGCCCGGCGTCAGGAGCGTGTCGATCGACCGCACGAAGGGAGCCGGGACCTGTTTCCCGCCGTCGGTGCGCACGTACGAAACGCGGTAGCGCGTGATCCGCACGCGATTGAATTCCTGGTTCGCGGCGACCTGATTCGGGTTCTTGACCACGGCCTGCATCGTGATCGTCCCGACGTTCTGGTCGCAGTTCTCGGCGCCGGGAGCGATGTCGATCCGTTGCAGATCCTGCGTGTTCGACACGATCAGTTCGACCGGTGCCGCGTTCTCACTCAGATCGCTCTGGCACGACAGCATCAGCACCGCGAGCGCAGCAGCGAAGATCAGAGATCCCGTTCGCCTCATGCACCTGCTCATGACTACCCTCCGATGTGCGTTCACGCACCCCTCACGATCCGCGGCGTAATGAAGATCAGCAGCTCGTCGTGTCTCGACGAGACGTTGTGGGTCTTGAACAGATTCCCCAGCACGGGGATCTGGTGCAGGAACGGCAGCCGGCTCTGCGACCGGTTGTCGGTGACCTGGTAGATCCCGCCGATGACCACGGTGCCGCCATCACGAACCATCAGGCGCGTCCGCGCCTGCCGCGTGGAGAGCGGGGTCCCCGCCGCACCCTCGATCGCGATTCCCGTCGTCGGCTCGTTCTTCTGCACCGCGATTTCCATGATCACCGTCCCCGCTTCCGTGATCTGCGGTGTCACCGACAGCCGCAGCGTCGCGTCGACGTACTGCACGGTCGTGGTGAAATTCACGCGCGTCTGGTAGGGGATCTGGAAACCGCTCTGGATCTCCGCCGCCTGATTGTCCTGCGTCGTGACCTTCGGCGCGGAAATGACCTTCACCAGGCCCTCGAACTCGAAGGCGTTGAGCGCCACGTCGAGCGTGAATGCGCCCAGCACGTCCGTCAGCGACAGATCGAGGACCGGATTCCCCGGACCGAAATTGAACGGCCCCCCGCCGATCTCGATCCGGTTCGGGAAGACCAGCCCCGTTCCCGTCCCGAGCGCCGGGTCGAACAGCCCGTCGAAACCCCAGTTGAAGCCGAACTGCTGGTTGAAGACTTTCGACGCCTCGACGATGCGCGCCTCGATGACCACCTGTCGCGTCGGGACGTCGATGTTGTCGATCAGATTCCTCATCGTCTGCAGGTACTGCGGGATTTCGCTGACGATGAGCTGATTCGTGCGGTTGTCGACGATGATCTTCGCCCGCGGCGATGCGAGGTCGCGCAGCAGCGTCGCCACGTCCTGCGCGCGCGCATACGAGAGCTTGAAGCTGACCGCCTGCAGCGGCACGTTCAGCCGCTCCTCCTCCGACAGCCGCCGCTGCGCCTGCGTTTCCGCGGCGAGACGCTCGATCGTCCCGACGCGCATGACGTTCCCTTCGAGCACATATGCCAATCCGTTCTGACGGAGGATCAGATCGAGCGCCTGGTCCCACGGAACATCGACGAAGTCGACCGTCACCGCTCCCGAGACCCCCGGATCGACGGCGATGTTCAGTCCCGTGAGCTGCGCGAACGTCCGCAGGACGTCCTTGATGTCCGCATCCTTCAGGTTCAGCGAGATCGGCTCGCCCGTGAACACGCGCTGCCCCGGCGTGAGCGTGCGGCCGGTTGCCAGTTGCCCCGTCAGCACCTGCTGGCGCGGCTGCTCCGGCTCGCTGAACACGTTCTCGGCGGGGCGCGCCGTGGTTGCCGGCGGCGCCTGGTCCACTGCGCTGTGAATCACCCCTCGCGCTTCCTTCGCCTGCGGCTCCGGCATCTTCCAGGTACTCGCCGGTTCGGCCATCACCGGAACCGCCTCGACGATCTCCGCGGCCTTTGCAGGCCCCTGAGTCACGGGCCTGCCGGCTGACGGCTCCGGCGCCTTTTCGGCTTTCGTCTCCACCACCCGGGCCGCCGGAGCCGCGGAGGCGATTGCCATCGGCTCCGTCGCGGCGGCCGGGCCTGCACCGAAGGAGACGAGAATCGCCTCCCCCTCGGGAACCACGCGGTAATCGAGCTTTCGATCGAGGTCGAGAACGACCCGCGTGACCGGGTCGGGGTCGCCCTTGAACTGCCCGACGCGCACGCGCCTGACCGGCCCCCCTTCGACCGTCACGGTGTTCTTCGCGACGGCATTTCGGATGCCCTCGAGATCGATGACGACACGAGGAGGATTGTCGAGTGCGAACGCCTTGTAGTCGATGACTCCGTCGCCCGACAGCCGCACATCCACCGAGTCGTCCGTCGCGCTGGCGACGACCTTCCTGAGCGTCCTGGCCCGCGGGAGTTTCTTCGCTTCACTTCTGGCAGGCGGACCCGCCGCCGGTACGTCGTCCGAGGTGACGGCGGGAGCCGCGCTCTGCGGCAGCGGATCGACGGCGACCGTCTCCGCGACCGCGTTCGGCACGGTGAAGAGGACCGACACTCCTTCCTCGCTGGCCGCGACCTCGGGCATGCTCGACCCGTCGAAATGGAACGTCACGCGCGTCAGCCGGTTCCCCATCTCGACGACTTCCTCGGCGGCGGCCGAGGTCACTCCGGCGGGCCATGCGGCGGGCATGACCAGATCGGCCGCCTTCGCCGTCGCCGTCAGGTCGACGATGAACACGCCGGGCGCCGGACTGTAAGACGTGTAGGCGGGACTTCCGCTGGTGCGCA
>DATLYG010000072.1:0-3313 GCA_035574985.1 Thermoanaerobaculia bacterium
GGCGGTGGCGCGGCCGATGCCCGCACCGCCGCCGGTGATGACCGCGACTTTGCCTTTGAGATTGAGATCCATGACGAAGGCCCCGCTCCGCGATGTCATCCCGAGCGGGCGGAGCGGCGAAGGTGCGGGAGTCTGCCCGGACGCTTCGCCGCCGCGCTCACGCCTGCTCGGGGTGACGGTTCATCAGAACACCCACCGCACGCCCAGCTGGAACTCGCGCGCCGGGAGTGTGGCGTTGAACCGTCCGAAGCGGGGATTGCGCACCGCCGCGGCGTTCGGGTTGGCCGCGGTCGGGCCGCTGAGAAACTCTCCGCTGACGATCGACTGCACGTCGTAGTTCACGGCGTTGGTCAGATTGAATCCCTCGGCAATGAGATCGAGCTGTCCGATCGGCACACGGACCGCCTTCGTGAGGCGGAGCGAGAGCTGGCGGAACGGCGGTCCGCTCTCCTCGTTGCGCCGCACGCCGGCGGGACGATCGGAGTTGAAGCCGTCGCCGTTCCAGTCGTAGCCGAGGCGGTGCGTCCACGGCTGACCCGAACCGTATTCGTAGATCGGCGCCACGGTCAGGCCCCACGGCGCGTGGAAGACGCCGCTGAGCACGATGCGATAACGCTCGTGGCCGCGCGCGTGACCCCATTCCGCCTCCATGTCGGCGGGATCGTTCGGATAACCGGTGGTGAAGTCGGGACTGAAGTCGTCGCTGATGTTCTTCTTGTCGGCGAAGGTCACCGACGCGGTGATCAGGTCGCTGGCCCGGATGTTTCCGTTGAGGCTGAAGACGAGCGCCTTGTACTCGGACCGCCCCAGGTTCTCGTACATGTTGACGTTGTTGTACTGCGTGTAGGGACGGGTGCGGGTGGCGTTCCCCGACCAGTTCCGGTCGTGAATGATGATTTCGTCGTCCCCCTCGACCCAGATGGCCTCGGTGTCGAAGTAGAGGCGCGAGCGGCCGAGCTTGAGGGTGTAGCCGACCGAGGCCTGTGTCGACTCCGGCTGGTGGTAGTCGGGCGAGAGCAGGTTGATGGACGGCTTCGACGGGATGCCGGTGGTGGTGGGATTGTTCGGGTCGAGGGCGAGGGCCGGCAGACCCAGCAACGCGCCATTGATCCGGGTGTAGGTGACGCGGCCGGTCACGCCGTTGAGCTGCCGCTCCTGCAGCGCGGGCACGAGCAGGTAGCGGCCGACGTACTTGCCGGCGCCGCCGCGGAGGACGTTCGTGCCGTCGCCGCGGAGGTCGAAGCTGAAGGAGAGGCGCGGCTGGAAGTTGTCGGTGTCGGCGTCACGCGGCTCGGGGATCAGCGGGTGCGTGAAGCCCTCGTTGTTGCCGTTCGTGTCGAGGTCGTAGCGGAGGCCGAAGTTGACGGCCAGGCGCGGGTTGGGCCGCCACTGGTCCTCGACGAAGAGCCCGTAGATGTTCGTGTCGGTCGTCACGTCGGACGATCCGACGCCGTACGCGTAGACGAGCGGGAGCTGGCGCGTGTCGGTGAGGTAGATGAAGAGCCCGGTGGCGTAGGTGTCGAGGACGAAGCGCTCTTCGATGAACTGCGCGGAGAAGCCGGCCTTCAGATCGTGCGACCCGCCGGCGGTGGGGATGTGATGGTGGAAGGTGTTGCGCAGCTCCCATGTGGAGCCGTCGCCGAGGAGGTCGCCGAGAATGTTGCCGCCGGTCTGGAGAGTGTTGCCGCTGGAGAACCACTCCGCGACGGCGTCGGAGTTCGTCGGCTCGAAGTAGCGGCGCTTGCCGTACTGCAGGCGCGCCTGGTTCGAGGTGCCCGGCCCGATGGACCAGTTGTGGTCGGCGATGAAGTTCCAGTTTCGTCGCTCGAGCTTCTGTCCGTATGACTCGTCGGCCACGCCGCCGACGCGGAAGTTCTCGAGATCGTATTTCTCGTAGACGCCGTTGATGCCGCCGGTCATCTGCGGATCGAGGTTGAAGTCGGCGCTGGCGAAGAGGAGCGTCTGGTCGACCGGCTTCGGGATGTCGGCGGCGCGCGAGGCGAAGGCGCCGCCGGGGCGGAAGAGGGCGATGTCGTCCTCGTTGATCACCTCGAGCGAGGCGAAGTAGAAGGCGCGGTCGCGGGCGATCGGTCCGCCGGCGGTGAACCCGATCTGGCGGCGGGAGTAGTCGTCGTTCTTCTCGAGATCGAGCGCCCCCTTCTCGCGAAGGGCGGCGTCGCGGAAGAACCCGAGAACACTGCCGTGGAGATCGTTCGTCCCCGACCGGGTGACGACCGAGAGGGCGCCGCCCGCGGAGCCGCCCACCTCGACGTCGAAGCGGTTGGCGATGACGCGGAACTCGCGGACCGCGTCCTGGCTGAAACGGGCGCGCGAGAGGCCGTTGACCTGGTCGGTCATGTCGACACCGTTGACGAAGACGGTCGCCTGCGAGGCGTTGCCGCCCGCGCCGATGACCGGACCGCCGGTGATGAAGCGAAACCCTCCGCGCTCGCGCTGCACGCCGGGAGCGAGGAAGGCGAGGCGCTCGAACTCGCGATTGGCGACCGGAAGGGCCTCGATCTGCTCGGGGACGATGTTGGTCGAGGAGTCGGTCTTGTGGACGTCGACGACGACCGAATCGGCGCTGACGGTGATCACCTCGCTCGCCGCGGCCTGCATCGTCACGCCCAGCTTCGCCGTCTCACCGACACGAAGCACGACGCGATTCTTCAGCGAAGCGAACCCCTCGAGAGCGAACTCCACCTCGTAGGTTCCCGGGACGAGACCGACGAAGCGCGCCAGGCCGCTCGAGTCGGTCACGGCGACGGTGGAGAAGCCGGTTTCGGGCCGCGTCACGGTGACGGTGACGCCCGGAAGCGGCGCCTTGCCCGGGTCGAGAGCGACCGCTTCGATCGTGCCGCGGTCGACATCCGCCAGAGCGGCGGCCGCGGCGAACAGAAGCAGGAGGATGAGAAGAGGGGCGCGAGTGAAACGACGCGACATGGAAGTCCTCCGACGTAACTTACCGGCCGACTGGTCGGTTTGTTTTTCGGAACTTTAGGCCTCCTCCGCGATGAAGTCAACGGCCGCCCCCCCCCCCGGCACCCCTCGCCCGCGCCGTCCTCGCCTCGCGGGAAGGGGCGGACCCGATCCGGCATTCCTGCCGGCGCCCCGGCGGAGCCCTCTCACGCGGCGCTTCGCTTCTCGCGCGCGCCGAGCCAGAGAACGAGTGCGGCGAGCGCCGAGGCGGCCGGGCAGACCAGCAGCGAGAACCGCATCCGTCCGGCGTCGCTCGCCACGCCCAGCAGATCGCTGGCCTTGCCGATCAGCGGCGACCCGATGCCGTAGGCGACGATGTTCACCGTCGAGAAGA
>DATLYG010000073.1:0-3349 GCA_035574985.1 Thermoanaerobaculia bacterium
CTCCCTCCTCGTCCGACTATGCGGTCATCAAGGGGCATCTCGATACGATCCTCCAGGTCCCCTGGAGCGAGAAGACCGAGGACCGCCTCGATCTCGCCAAGGCGGAGGAAATCCTCGACCAGCGCCACTACGGGCTCGAAAAGGTGAAGGAGCGCGTCCTCGAGTTCCTCGCCGTGTTGAAGCTGAAGGGTGACCTGAAGGGCCCCATCCTCTGCTTCGTGGGCCCCCCGGGAGTGGGGAAGACGTCGCTCGGGGCGGCCATCGCCGAGGCGGTCGGCAGGAAGTTCGTCCGGATGGCCGTCGGCGGGGTGACCGACGAGTCGGAGATTCGCGGTCACCGCAAGACCTACATCGGCGCCATGCCGGGGAAGCTGATCCAGAGCTACATTCAGGTCGCCGTCAACAACCCGCTCTTCATGATCGACGAGATCGACAAGCTGGGGAAGGACTTCCGTGGCGATCCGTCCTCGGCGCTCCTGGAGGTTCTCGACCCGAAGCAGAACCATGCCTTCGTCGACCGCTACCTCGAGGTGCCGTACGATCTCTCCCACACGCTCTTCATCTGCACGGCGAACGTGCTCGACATGATTCCCCCTCCGTTGCGCGACCGCCTCGAGATCATCCGCCTCTCGGGCTATACCGAAAACGAGAAGCTGCACATCGCGAGGAACCACCTGATCCCCGATCTCCTCGAGAACCACGGGCTCGATCCGTCGTACGTGTCGATCACCGACGACGCGATCCTGTCCATCGTTCGTGACTACACGGCGGAGGCGGGCGTCCGGAATCTGGAGCGGAGGCTGGCGGGAGTTCTTCGCAAGATTGCGCGGAAAGTGGCTGCCTCCGAGGCGAAGCCGGAAACGACCGTCGTGGAACCGAAGGACCTCGAGGCCTACCTGGGCCTTCCCACGTACGAGCACGAGTTCGCGGAGAGGAGCCCCGAGATCGGCGTCGCCACCGGCCTCGCCTGGACGCAGTTCGGCGGCGAGATCATGTTCATCGAAGCGACGCGCATGGGAGGAAGCGGGCGCACCACGGTCACCGGCCAGCTGGGTGACGTGATGCGCGAGTCGGTCTCGGCCGCCTACTCGTACGTCCGCTCCAAAGCAGGCGAGCTCGAAATCGAGGACCGTCAGTTCAGCGAGCACGACATTCACATCCACTTTCCGGCAGGCGCGATCCCGAAGGACGGTCCGTCGGCCGGCGTGGCGATCGCCACGTGCATCGCCTCGGTCATGGGTGACCGTCCGGTGCGTCACGACGTGGCCATGACGGGAGAGATCACGCTGCGCGGGAAAGTGCTCTCCGTCGGCGGAATCAAGGAGAAGGTCCTCGCCGCGCAGCGCGCCAACATCAAGACCGTGATTCTTCCGGAGGGCAACCGGAGAGACCTCACCGAAGTACCGGAAGAAGTGAAGGCGGGGCTGAGGTTCGTCTTCGCTCAGCGGGTCGAGGACGTCTGGAACGAGGCGCTCATCCCCCTCTATCTCGTGAAGACCACCGACCGCAAATACGACGAGGCCGAATACCGCGCCGAGCGGCAGAAGGGCGATCGCGGATAGTGGCGAACGACAGACGCGGCTGCTTCGACAACCTTCTTTTCGGTTTCCTCCTGCTCGTCGCTTTCGGCTCGAGCACCTACTTCTGGTTCAATTTCTTCGTGAAGGGGAAGTCGATCTCGACGCCGAACCTGATCGGCAGGAGTGTTGCCGAAGCGCGTGCGATCTGCTCCGATCTCGGGCTGGAACTGAAAGTCGATCCGACGGCGCGGCGCAATTCCGACCGCGTTCCGGCGGGTCACATCGCCTGGCAGAATCGGGCCCCCGGCGCAACCAGCCTGGTCAAGCGCGGCACGACGATCCGCGTCGAGCTGAGTGCCGGTCCACTCGTGATCCGCGTGCCCGACCTGACGGGGCAATCGGCGGGAACCGCCATGCTGCGCCTGGCGCAGCAGAACCTGAAACTCGAAAACGTCGCGTACGCGAGCGTGCCGGGGAAAACGGGAGTGCTGGCGACCGATCCGCCGATCGGAACGGTCGTGGAGGCGCAGAAGCCGGTTGCGGCGCTCGTGTCCGTTCCCCCTCCGCCGCCGAAGTACCTGATGCCGGACCTGATCGGACGTCCGCTCGATGCCGTCCGCCCGGCACTCGAACGCCGCGGTCTGAGTGTGACGACGGTGAAGTTCGAGGCCTACCCCGGTCTCGCGGACGGGATCATCATCCGGCAATACCCGCTGCGTGGCGCGCCGGTGAGCGGGCGCGATCCGATCTCGCTCGTCGTCAGCCGGCAGGAGTCGAGCGCCATCATCGAGCAGCCGCCCTCGCCGCGATAGGATGACACGCGGAATGAAGGTGAAGATCGCTCCATCTCTTCTCTCGGCCGATTTCTCGAGGCTCGCGGAGGAAATCCGCGATGCCGAGCCGGGGGCCGATCTCTTTCACCTCGACGTCATGGACGGGCACTTCGTCCCGAACCTGACGATCGGCCCGGCCGTGGTGAAAGCGTGCCGGAAGGTCAGCAGCCTTCCGTTCGACTGCCACCTGATGATCGAGCAGCCGCAGAAGTACATCGACGACTTTCTCGCCGCCGGTGCGAACATGATCTCGATTCACGTCGAGGCGGAACCGCATTTGCAGCGTGCACTCCAGATCATCCGCGACGGAGGAGCAAAGGCGGGGATCGCGCTCAATCCGGCCACTCCCGCGGAATCGCTCGCCGCGGCGCTCGAGTACTGTGATTACGTTCTCGTGATGACGGTCAATCCGGGGTTCGGCGGTCAGAAGTTCATCGAACCCGTGGTGCCGAAAATCCGTCAGATCGCGAGAATGATCGCCGACCGGGGCGTGGCGGTGGACATCGAAGTCGACGGAGGCATCGATCGGCGGACCGCGCCGCCGGTCGTCGGTGCGGGAGCGTCGATTCTGGTCGCCGGGTCGGCGGTGTTCGGGCAGAAGGACCGGAGAGCTGCAATGAATGCGATTCGCGATGCTGTTACGGCGGTGCAGGCATAAGGCCGTACGTGGAGGACATTTGGGACGGAAACGGAAGCTGTCGATGGTCATCCTGGTGGCGATGCTGGCGATCGCGGCGGGAGCGTGCCGCAGCCGTGCGCGCCAGGTGGGACCGCGCGTCGACCCCGAGCTGGCGAACCTGACCAAGGAACAGGCGTTCGCGAAGGCGGAGGAGCTGTTCAACCGGAAACGCTACCAGCGTGCGCGGACGTACTATTCGCACGTTTACGAGAATCATCCGAACGATCCCCTCGGCCGCCGAAGCCTTCTCCGCGTTGCCGACACGTATTACGAACAGGGCGATCCGATCAGTCTCGTGGAGGCCCAGTACAAGTACC
>DATLYG010000074.1:0-4236 GCA_035574985.1 Thermoanaerobaculia bacterium
CCCTCGCCTCCTCGCCTTTGATCGCCTCCTCGCCCATCAGCCTCGAACGGAATACCTCCCACCGCCGTACGATTACGTTGACGACACATGCGAGGCACCCACGGCTGGGCCGAGATTTCGGCCGAGGAGAAGCGTTCGCTCATCGATGCAATCGCGACCGGCCGGGCGCCGCGGGGACCGCTCCATCTCGAAATCGATCTCACCGACCGCTGCAACGTCGATTGCTATTTCTGCAATCAGATGGACGTCCGGACGAAGGACTCGGTGCCGTACGAGACGATCGTCGAGATCCTCGATGACGCGAGAGCGAACGGCCTGCGGTCGGTGCGCCTCGCCGGCGGGGGCGATCCCCTCTTCCACCGCGAGATCGACCGCGTCATCGAGGCCATTCACGCGCGCGGCCTCGTCATCGACAACATCACCACCAACGCGCTCGGGCTGTCGCCGTCGGTCGCCGCGAAGCTGGTTCGCCATCCGACGCGCGAAGTGCTCGTTTCCCTCAACGCCGCCGACGCCGACGACTACGCCCGGATGATGCAGGTCAGGCCGGCCATCTTCGACAGGGTGACGGCGAACGTGATGCACCTTCGCGAACTGCGCGGCGACGGCCAATGGCCGGCCATCGTCGTGCAGTTCCTCCTCGACCGGCGGAATTACCACCGCGTTCTCGACATGTACGCCCTCGGCAGGCGCATCGGCGCGGACGTCATCGCCGTCAACATCGTCACCGAGATCCCGTACCACCGGATCGATCCGGAGATCCTCCTGCTCGCGAACGACCGCGAGCTTCTGCGGCCGCACGTCCGCGCGCTGCTCGAGGCCGACCGCCACGCCCACCTGCTGCAGCTCTGCCTCCCCTTTCACGAGCTGAACGCGATGGTCGAGGAGGTGGCGGCGGAGATCGGCACGACCGTCGATCCCGGCTACACCACCGCGCCGTCGTTCGACGACCGCAACGGCGCCTGCTTCTTCGGCTTCTACAGCGCGGTGATCCGCGGCAACGGCGACATGTATCCCTGCTGCATGCTGATGAATCCCGAGTACAAGCCGCTCGCGAACGCGATGAGCGGCCGCTTCTCCGACCACTGGAACGGCCCGGGATTCCGCACCCTGCGCCACGAAATGCGCGAAGTGATGCTCGCCGGCGGCGACATCGAGTACCAGGAGGGCCGCTTCGCCACACTCGGGCCACAGTGCGTCAACGCCCACTCGTGCGGTCTGAAAAACATGTACTTTCGCGGCGACGACGAGTTCTATCGCCAGCTCGGCCGGAGAATGGACGAGGTGCGCCGCCGCGAAATCCGCTGGATCGGCAGCCGCCAGCAGATCGCCCGCGCGCTGCAGCGATTCAAGATCCGCCATCCGCGCGTCCACAAGGCGTACGATGCCATCGCCCTCCGCGCCCCCCGCCTCCGCGCCTGGCTGAAGCGGAATCTCAGCGTCCGCTGAAAACAGGCCAGAGTAGCCAGATCGATCTTCCTATTATGGGAAGATTTTCGGAGCCGGCGAACACGGCGGTCAGCCTCTCCTGTAGATCACGATCCGGTCCCAGAGATACCGGCGGAAGATCTTCCAGAGCACTTCGCGCAGGTTGCGCGGGCGTCCGGGCCACGGAATGGCGACGAGCGTTTCGGTGCGGCCGCGCCCGGGAAACGCGCGGATGATCGAACCCGCGCTCCAGAAGATGTGCGCAACGTCGTAGTCGCGCGTCAGCCGGAGGCGGTCGACGACCACGCGCCGCTGCAGCGCATCGGGAAGAAGCATCAGCCCGCGCACGGCGAAGTGCGGATCGGGCTTCAACAGAAACCGCGCCCGCGCCGGAGTGGTGATCATCACCTGCCCTCCCGGCCGGAGCACGCGCATCATCTCGCGCGCCGCGGCACGGAAGGCGGGAAGGTGCTCGAGGGTCTCGAGGCAGAGGACGACGTCGAACGACGCGTCGCCGAACGGCAGCCGGTCCGCCGATGCGACGACCTGCGCGAACGGAATGCCGGTCTCGCGCCGCAACGCCGTCGCCGTCGCATTGACGACGATGTCGGCGGCGACGACGCGGTTGCGCGACTCGTTGGCCAGCGCGACCGACACGCCCCCGTTCCCCGCGCCGAGGTCGAGGATCGAGAGCGCGCGCTCGCCGTACTTCGAGGGAAAGTGCGCGGCCAGCTCGATCCCCTCCTCCAGCCGCTGCAGCGCGAAGGCGGCGTTGCAGGCGTAGTGCCGTTTGTCGCGCCCGATCTCGCGATCGAGCGCCTCGATCGCCAGACGGCGGTAGATCGCGCGCAGTGCGTCCCACGAGATCCGCGTCCCCATCGGCACGCAGTCTACTGTGCCGGTTCCCGGATCGCGCGCAGCGGTTTCCTTCGCAGAAGGCGCCCTCCACCCCGCCGTCCGTCGTGCGGGGGATCCGGATGGTCGGGTCGCGGTCGCGATCGCGGGAGGAGTCAATCCGCTCATCGCGCGGCGCAACGAGTGCGGCGCGCCTTGCGCGACTTCATAATGGATGCGTGAGACTCTCCCGCGCCGAATTCGAGCGCGTCGTCGAGGAGGCCGTGGCCTCGCTTCCGAAACCGTTCGCCGACCTCCTCGACAACGTCGCCATCGTCATCGAAGAGGAGCCGACCGACGAAGACCTCGACCTCCTCGGCGACGACGCCGAACACGACGACGAACTCCTCGGCATCTACCGCGGCATCCCGCGGACCGAGCGGACGCACGACATGCTCCCGCAGATGCCGGACGAGATCGCGATCTTCCGCGGGCCGATCCTCCGCGTCTGCCAGTCGCGGCGGGAGGCGATCCGCGAGATCCGCGACACGGTCATCCACGAGCTGGGCCACTACTTCGGCCTCCACGACGACGAGATGGTCTACTGACCCAGAAACGGTGTTATGTTTTCGCCGTTCGACCTTCTGCAACGAAAGAGAGGCTCGTCATGCGATCGGCGCTCCTGCTGTCCGTCCTCGCCGCCGCTCCTCTGTTTGCACAGGCCCCGATCGACCGCATCGAGATCAATCAGGCGATCGGCGTCCAGAAAGGCGGCGCGCGGAAGTTCGTCGCCGGGAAGGACACCGTCGTCCGCGCCTTTCTCGCCGCTCCGGTCACGGTCGATCCGAATCAGACCAGCGCCACCGTCATCCGCGACGGTCAGACCGTGACCACGCTCGCGCCGAACGACTACGAGGCTCCGACGCAGATCGTCGACTTTCTCTGCCCCTCTCGCGAGGCGTGCGGCAACTGGGCTGCCGGCAGCTATACGTTCGAGGTGAAGGTCAACGGCGTGACGGCCAGCACCGCTGGAACCGAATCCCTCTTCGTCGAGCGGGCGTCGATCCGCATCCTGGCCGTTCCCGTGAAGGCCAACTACGGCGGCACGATCGTTCCCGTCACCGACGATCGATGGAAAACGTTCGGCGACTACGTTCGCGGAACGTACCCGGTCGCCGCCGACAAGCTGATCTGGCAGACGCGCGAGGAATTCGACGCCAGCGACAGCAGCTTCGATCTCGAGACCGACGACGGCCGGCGCAATCTGTGGGAAGCACTCGCCAAGCTGATCCCCGCCTCGTGCGCCGGAACGCCGAACGAGGACGGCTGCTTCAATCAGGTCTTCGGCTTCATCATGGACCGGCCGAACGGGTATCCGAATGGCACGCTCCAGGGCTACACCTACGGCAAGCCGGCCAACATCGGAGTCGTCCGCGACGAAGACGCCGCGGCGACCGTTGCGCACGAGATCGGCCACACTTACGGCCTCGGCGACACCTATGACGGCGGCAGCTTCGCCTGCGCCGTGAATCCCGCCCCCGATTCCTTCAGAGGGAAGGACTTCGACGACGCGACGAAAGAGGTGGCCTGCACCGCCGGGAAGCAGCCGCTCGAAGGAGTGAGCGGAACGAAGATCCCGGCCGAGCATCACCCCTACGAGGTCGGCGGCCGCGGCCCGTTGGGCGACAGCGCCGAATACATGGGGTCCGGCGGAAAGCAGGCGCAGTTCTGGACGACCCAGGAGGCCTGGGATCATCTCTTCGACAAGCTCGACCCCGCAGCCGAGAGCGCGGCCGCCGCGCGCGTGCGCGCCGACGCGACTCCGCAGCGGTACATCCAGTGCTTCGGCACGATCCGCGACAACGCCACGACTGCGGCCGACGTGCAGATGGACGCCTGCTGGACCTACATGGACGAAGATCTCCTGCCGGACTCCACCGGCCGGTACATGTTCGCGGCGGTGAACGCCGCCGG
>DATLYG010000075.1:0-20594 GCA_035574985.1 Thermoanaerobaculia bacterium
AAGCACTGCACTAGTGTAGTGGCTCAGGAGAGGACCGGCCGCCCCGGTTCGTCGCGATCGTCACTGGCCCGGTAGCGGAGCATTTCGAGCAGACGTCCTGCGCGCTGCTCGTCGTACTCGTAAAGCGACGGTTCGGTCCCGGGATGCTTGCGAAGCCACTTGTTCTTGTAGAGATCGCGGTCGCACGTGCTGAGGAGAGCGGAGACGGTCGCCGGCGGAGCGAGGAGCGTCGAGCAGGCGATTCCGGTCGTGACGCTGATGCTGAAGGTGGTCTGATCGAAGGTCCAGACCCCGCCGCGGATGTCTCCGGCGAGACGTTCGGCCACGGCCTCGACCTCGGACGGGGTGAGACGGGGGACGAGAAGGACGAACTCGTCGCCTCCGTAGCGCGCGATCACGTCGTTGCGCCGCGTGCGCCGGATCAGCAGCGCGCCGAGGTCGCGGAGGATGCGGTCGCCGGCCAGATGACCGTAGGTGTCGTTGACGGTCTTGAAGTCGTCGAGATCGAGCAGAACGACATTGACCGCCTGCTCTTCGGCGAGCATCCGGTCGGCCTCGGAGAAGAAGTAACGGCGGTTGTAAAGGCCGGTCAGCTCGTCGCGGTTGGCCAGCCCGTACAGCTCGCGGACCGCTGCGTCGAGCCTCCGCTGTCTCGCGACGATCCGCCGCGCGGCACTCAGCTTCGCCGCGATCTCCAGTTCCGTCGACGACTTGCCGAGAAAGTCGTCGTAGCCGAGCTCGAGGGCGAGGACGCGCGTGCCGGCGTCTTCATGCGCCGTCAGCATCATCGTGTAGAGATCTCCGATGCGGTCGTCGGCACGAATGGCACGGATCACATCGAGCCCGTCGAGACCCGGCATCTGGTAGTCGATGATGGCCAGATCGAACACCTCCGCTCCCCGCAGCAGCGTCAGCCCCTCTTCACCGTTCGAGGCGCAGGCGGTGAAGAACCCGAAACGGGACGCGATCGCCGAAAGATAGGCGCGGTAACCCGGATCGTCTTCGACGACGAGGAGGCGCAACGACGCGTTCCGCGCGTCGCTGTCGCTCCTGCGGCGTTCTCTTTCCGATGGCATGTCCCCGAACAGCGATCCTGATCCTTCGAGTGCATGCACGCGAGACGCCATTCCACAATCAGCACGAAATTTGCATACGAACAGGCAACTTTCCAATGGCGGGGCAGATCCTGATCGTGGACGACAACGCCGCGGTGCGTTCGCTGCTGACGCTCCTCGTCCGCCGTGCCGGTTTCGAGGTCGACACGGCCGAGGACGGTGTCGAGGCGCTCGAGAAACTTCGCGACGGCACCTACTGGATCGTCCTTCTCGACCTGATGATGCCGCGAATGAATGGTTACGAGGTCGTCGAGCAGCTCCGCCGGATCGAGGACCGTCCCGCCGTCATCGCCATCACGGCCGCCATCCCCTCGGCTCCCGATCTCGATCCGGCTGTCGTCCACGCGGTCGTCCGGAAGCCGTTCGACATCGAACTCCTCGGCGCGGTGATCGTCGACTGCGCGCGCCAGTTCGCGGCACAGCGCGGATCGACGTCACGACCGGGCGACGGCGTCACGCCGCTGAACGGCTCGGTGAACTGACCGCCGTCGCCGGAAGCGCGATCACCGCAACAGAGAGGCGGATGGATCGGTTTCGGCCGCGCCACTGCGTGTCGCGCTGACGCCGCGACGGCCTCGGCGGCCAAAGCAGCGCCGGAGCGCCGAGCGCGCGGCGAGGTGACCGCACATGCCGTGCACGCCCGCACCCGGCGGCGTCGCGCTCGACCCGATGAAGATCTTCGGGTTCGGCGTCGCGTAGGGATCGACCGACGCCACGGGACGCATCAGCACCTGCGCGAGGTCCGTCGCGCCCCCCGCGATGTCCCCTCCGACGAGGTTCGCGTTGTCGATCTCCAACTGCTGCGGACCGGCCGTCGTCCGCGCGAGAATGCGGTCGCGGAAATGCGGGGCGAAGCGCTCGATCTGGCGCTCGATCGCGGCCGTCATGTCGTCGGCCGATCCGTGCGGGACGTGGCAATAGGCCCATGCGGTCTGCTTCCCCGCCGGCGCCCTCGTGTCGTCGAAGAGGCTCTGCTGGCCGACGAGAACGAACGGCGGCTCGCTCACCGAGCCCCTCCAGACGGCCCGCTCGTACGCGGCGATCTCGTCGAAGGCTCCGCCGACGTGAACCGTCCCCGCACGAAGGCATTCGGGCGAGCGCCACGGAATCGGCCCGTCGAGCGCCCAGTCGACCTTGAACACGCCGGGTCCGTACCGGTATCGCCCGAGGCGGGCGACATAGCTCGCAGGAAGCTCGCTCCCTGCGATGGCGGCGAGCTGACGAGGGGTGAGGTCGAAGATCACCGCCCGCGCGGCGGGAAGCTCGCGCATCGACGCCACGCGCACACCGGTGACGATCTCGCCGCCGAGGGAGAGCAGGCACGACGCCAGCGCATCGGCGATCGACTGCGATCCGCCGCGCGCGACGGGCCATCCGACGGCGTGTCCGGCGACGCCGAGTGCGAGCGCGAACGCGCCCGATCCGGCGCTCTCGAGCGGAATCATCGAATGCCCGGCGATGCCGGCGAAGAGCGCGCGCGCACGGCCGCCGCGGAAACGGCGTGAAACGCCCCTTGCCGAGCGGAGGGCGCGGAGTCCGAAGCGACCCAGCAGCAGCGGACTGCGGAGCGGGAGGCCGATCGGGCGGAGGATGGCGTCGAACAGCGCGTCGGCGCGCTCCACGAACGGCCCCATCAGCGCGCGCCAGGCCGGGCCGTCGTCGCCGAGAGCGGCCGCGGTCGCATCGATCGAACGCTCCAGCATCACGGCCGATCCGTCGTCGAGCGGATGGGCGAGCGCTGCAGGGGGGTTCCGCCACTCGAGCCCATGTTCCGCCAGAGGGAGCGAGCGGAAAAAGGGCGACGCCAGCGCCATCGGATGGAACGCGGAGCAGTGGTCGTGAAGGAATCCGGGGAGGGTCGAAGCGACGCTGCGCGTCGCGCCGCCGATGGTCGCGTTCGCCTCCAGCAAGACGACCGAGAGCCCTTCGCGCGCGAGGGTGATGGCCGCCGCCAGCCCGTTCGGTCCGGCGCCGACGACGACGGCGTCACAGGTCCGCATCGAAGGGCATCATACGCGGACCGCCCGCGGCCAGACGACGCGCCAGATGGCCCCTGCGGCGCCGTTCGCCTCGACGAATTTCCGCAGCGCGTGATTCATGGCGATCGACTCGAGCAGCCGCGCTTCGTCGTCCCCCTGCAGGCCGGCGAGTTCGCCTCCGCATGCGCCGACCACCCCGGTGACCGTGCGGTCGTGCAATTCCTCGATGGTCTTCGACACCGGTTTCAGCGGATTCACCTCGTGCGCGGTCGCCAGTGCGCAGCCGCGCAGCACGTATGTGGCGATCCCCTTCGAACGCAGCCACTGCAGTGCCGCGGCGAGCGTCGTCACGTGCCAGTTGCGGTGGCGGCGGTAGATCTTCGCGATCGGACGATTTCTCTCGCCGAGCGGCTTGTAGACGTTCGGCTGGATCTCCCAGATGAGTGCCAGGTTCCGCGCCGCGTCGAGCGTTCCGCTCGTCTCTCCGGCCGAACCGGGAAGCGTGTGCTGCTGCCCCGCGGCCATTCCGAGAGCCACCGCATCGTCGACGGAGGCGGCGACGACGTCAAAGGAGATCGTCTCGTTCCTTCCGCCGTAGTGCGCGTTCTTGCCGATGACGACGATGCCTTCGGGGAGCGGCTGCCCGTCGCCGACGACCGACCGGACCACCTGCGCGAGTTCTTCTCCCACCGCACCGGCCGGCATGGCCACCCCCGAAGCGCGTCCCTGCAGCTCGCGCGGATGCCAGAGGCTCGCCGTCGGCTGCCCCTCGCGCCAGAGCGGATGGCAGCGGCGGACGTATCGCTCGACCACGCGCGCGCGGATGCCGAGGGTGTCGTCGGGGGTGAGGGAATCGACCGAACGCGCCTCGTCGGCGATGTCGCCGAAGACCTCCAGCACCTCGTCGCCCAGGGCAACGTAGAGGTCGTAGAGGGCCGCCTTCGTATCGGCCGCCACGCCATACTGATCGAGCACGCGCGCGATGTGCGCGGGAAACGACATGGGATCAGGTCTCGGGTCTCAGGTGTCAGGTCTCAGCGTAGACCAGACTCGCCTCGGGACGTGAGATCTGAGAGCTGACACCCGGGACCTGCTGTTCGAGGAGACGCCGCGCGTCGTCGACGCAGGTGATGTCGTGCAGTCCCGTGCGGATGTCCTTGCCGTGCGGGATGCCCTTCGAGAACCAGCCGATCACCGTCCGCGCCTTGTGGAGCTTCCACTTCTCCGTCTGCGGCGCGGCGTCGATCCTGGCGAGGTAGCGCTGCATCGCATCGATGCGGCGGTCGATCTCGTTCCCGCTGACCGGAAGCCCGGCGGCGTGAGCCAGAATGTCGCGGAAGATGAATGGATTGTGCAGCGCCGCCCGGCCGATCATCACCCCGTCGACGCCGGTCGTGGCAAACATCCGCATCGCGTCGGCGGGCGTCTTCACGTCGCCGTTTCCGAAGACGGGGATCCTCAGCTCGCGCTTGACCTGCGCGATGTAGTCCCAGTCGCTCGCGCCGGTGTAGGCCTCGCTGCGAGTGCGCCCGTGAATGGCGATCGCGGCGACGCCGATCTCCTGGAAGCGCTCGAGCAGCGGGAGGACGTCGTCGCTTTCCCATCCCTTGCGCACCTTCACCGTCACCGGGATTTTCACCCGTCTGCGGATCTTCTCGACCACGCGCGAGGCCTTGTCGAAATCCTTCAGCATCGCCGAGCCGGCCCCGCTGTTGACGATCTTCCGGACCGGGCAGCCCATGTTGATGTCGACGATGTCGGCGCCCTGCGCTTCGACGATCGCCGCCGCTTCGTCCATCCGGTCGGGATCGCCGCCATAGATCTGGATGGCCACCGGCCGTTCGTTTTCGCTGAAGGCGAGCATCTGGTGGCTGCGGTCGTTCCTGCGCGTGAGCCCCTCGGCCGAGATGAATTCCGACACCACGAGCCCCACGCCACCCAGTTCTTTGATGAGCGACCGGTAGTAGGTGTCGGTCACTTCGGCCATCGGGGCGAGCGCCAGCGGCGGGTCGATGAGCACTCCGCCGATCAGGAACGGCCGCTTCAGAGGATCCACGGTCATGGCGTCATCCCGAGCCGGGAAGATCGCCCGGGATGACACGCTAAACCCCCGTCACTGACAGGATCTTCCTCATTGTTTACACTCCGCCACCCGGAGGAATCACCAGATGCGTTCCATCATCATGTCCGTTGCAGTCATCGCCATGCTCGCTTTCCCCGCGGACGCCGCCAGCGTCGGCGGAGTGAATCTCGAAGACACGGTCACCGTCGGGAACCAGACGCTCGTGCTCAACGGTGCCGGGATCCGGAAGAAGCTGTTCATCAAGGTCTACGTCGGCGCGCTCTATCTGCCGGCCCGGCAGACCTCGGAGCGGGCGGTTCTGGCCGCCGACTCGCCGCGCCGGATGGTCCTGCACTTCCTCTATGACGTCGAGAAGGCGAAGCTGGCGGAGGCGTGGCAGGAAGGTCTGGCTGCCAACACGCCGGGGGCGCCCGCCGAGGTGAAGAAGGCCTTCCAGACGCTTTCCTCGTGGATGGAGGACGTCGCGACGGGACAGAGGATCGTCCTCACCTACATTCCCGGGACCGGAACGACGGTCGAGGTGAACGGAAAGGCGAAGGGAACCCTCCCCGGCAAGGCGGTCGCCGACGCCATCCTCGCGACATGGATCGGCCCGAAGCCGGGTCCGGGGGAGGAGTTCAAGAAGGCGGTCCTGGGCCGTTAGGCGCGCAGCGCCTGCACGTGCTGGTACGTATCGACGCGGTGCCGGAAGCGGGACACCTTCCCGTCGGGACCGAAATGCCAGAGGTGCACTTCGTCCTCCTCGCGGAGTTTCTTCCCGCTGCTCCGCACGGTCGCCTGGAGATCGACCAGACCGACGACTGTGTCGCCGTCGCCCATGATCGCCTTGAGGACGAACGTTTCGATGTCGATCGCAGCGAGGGACTGGAAGAAGGCGGCGGCGCCGGCCCGGCCGCGGCGAGGCTGCAGCCATGGCACATCGGTCGGAGTGGCGCCGTACTCCCACTCGACGTCGTCGCCGAGCCGCTCGAGAATCGCCGGCACGTCTCCCCGGCCGAACGCCGCATAGATCTCGCGCACCGTGTCGATATGGCTCATGGGCCCCTCCTCCCGTCCTCTACGGCTCCGCGGCGCGTCCGGATTCGGCAGACGAAGAAGAGCTTCATCCGCCCCCTGCGGCTGCGATTGCGAAAAGGATCGAAGTCGATCCTCTCGATGGCCACGAGCCCGGCCGCAGCGAGTGCGCGCTCGATCTGCTTCGGCGTCCACGCTCGCTGCTCACGCCGCTCGTGGATGGCGATCCTCCGGGGCCCGCGCATCGCCCAGCCGGTGACGAGAGCGCGGGCCAGGCCGTCGCCCGGGCGGAATGTCGTGACGATCTCGAGGTGGTGATCGGCGGCGCTCGACACGAACGGCTCCGCCTGCTGCCACGTCTCCACATAGGCGTCGGGATGATTGACGTCGAACATCAGGATCGAATCCGCGTCCATCACGCCCCGCATCGAGCGGAATGCCGCGACGAGCTCGTTCCATCGCCTGACGTGATTGAGACTGTCGTAGAGGCAGGTGATCCGGGCAAAGGGTCCGCGAAACGGAAGGGCCGCGAAATCGCCGGCGACGAGGTTGCGCGCGCGGGTTGCCGCGATCCGCAGCATCGTCGGCGATGCGTCGACCCCGACGGACCACCAGCCCTGCGACTGGAAATGCGCCACGACGAGCCCCGTGCCGCAAGCGACGTCGAGGTGCGTCTTCCCCGCGAGCGGGTACCGCCGCGAGGTCCGCTCGACCAGCGGCCGCACGGCCCTGAAGAAGCGGTGACCGAGTGCCTGGTCGTAGGCAAAGGCGAAGGCGTCGTACGATTCGAGTGGCAAAGTGGCAGCGTGGCAGAGAAAGCGGGCGGAAGCGGCTCGCGCTGCCACGCTGTCACTCTGCCGCTCAGCCCTCGCCCCACCGGTAAAACCCCTCGCCCGTCTTCTTCCCCAGCTTTCCCTGCGCGACCATGTCGCGGAGGAGCTGCGGCGGATCGAAACGGGGGCCGAGGGTGAGGGAGAGGTACTCGGCGATGCCGAGACGGACGTCGAGGCCGACCAGATCCGACAGCCGCAGCGGTCCCATCGGGTGGTTGTAGCCGAGTTCCATCGCCCTGTCGATGTCCTCGGCGGTGGCGACGCCTTCCTCCAGCATCCGGATCGCCTCGAGGCCGATCAGCACTCCGAGCCGCGAGGTGGCGAAGCCTGGGCTGTCGCGGACGATCACAGGGGTCTTGCCCATCGTTTCCGCGACCTTGCGGACGGTGGCGATGGTGGCGTCGGAGGTCCGCTCGCCGCGGACGATCTCGACGAGCTTCATCAGGTGCGGCGGATTGAAGAAGTGCATGCCGACGAAGCGGTCGCGCCGCTCGACCACCGAGGCGAGCCTGGTGATCGACATCGACGAGGTGTTCGAGGCGAGAATCGTCTGCTCCCCGCAGAAGACGTCGACCTGCGAGAAGAGGTCCGTCTTGGCCTCGAAGCTCTCGGTGATCGCCTCGATGATCAGGTCGGCGCCGCGCACGGCCGGCTCGAGTTCCGCGACGGCGTGAATCCGCGCCATCGCCTCGCGCGCGGCGTCCGCGGTGATCTTCCCCTTCTCGACGCCCTTCTGGAGGATCGAATCGACCGCCGCACGCGCCGCATCGAGCGCCCCCGGGTCGGCGTCGAAGATGAAGGTGTCATGACCGGCAACGGCCGAGAGATAGGCAATCCCCCGTCCCATCGTGCCCGTACCGATCACCGCAATCTGCATGGTTCAACTCTCGGCCGTCGGCCGTCAGCCGTCAGACGCTGCGCATGGCCAGCTTCAGGATCTCGCGGTGCGTGAAGAAATTCACGGCCGGGTCGTCGAGGTGGAAGCTGTAGGTGAACTTCTCGTCGTTGTCGG
The DNA here is from genome assembly GCA_035574985.1 of Thermoanaerobaculia bacterium. Lineage (GTDB taxonomy): Bacteria > Acidobacteriota > Thermoanaerobaculia > Gp7-AA8 > Gp7-AA8 > DATLYG01. The sequence continues at coordinate 8,037 of DATLYG010000075.1, forward strand.
CGATGAAGGTGAAGCGGAAGTAGCGGTCGGCCGCCCCTTCGGGGAACTCCTTCACGTTCGGCGAGACGCCGTCGTCCGCCTCGACACCGACGACGCGATAGAGCTTGTGCGCCGTGATCGGCAGGTCCTCCGGCGGGTAGTGGACGAACTGGATCGCGTAGATCTGCTTCGGATCGACATCGCGCTGCGGATAGTCGCCGGCTCCCTCCGCGCCGGCGCCGGTGAACCACGACTCTTCTTCCTTGAAGAGGACGAGATTCGCCGAGCTGTCGGTCATCGGCAGGACGCCGCGATCGAGATGGATGTGCTGCTCCGGATCGCTCGCGTCGCGGAGCTGCGTGAGGAGGTCGATCATGTACTGGATCCCCTCCCGGGTGGCGGTGAAGGCGACTTCGTCGTCCTCATCGGAGATCCAGACGTCGAGCCAGGCGTTTTTCGGGACCTTGACGCGGTTTTCGAGCGCATCGAACGACACCGCCGCGAAGCCGAGCCGTTTGGCGGCCGCGTTCAGGAAGTCGTTGCAGTGCGGATCGTCGAGGAGATGTTTGCGGGCGTAGTCAATCGCCGCTTCGTACGCCCGCTTTCTCCCGAAATCATGGCTCAGATCGAACGGTCCGAGAATCTGATCGAGGAGTTGCGCGTATCGTTCGGCTGGTTTCGACATAGTTCCAAGGGCCACAACAAAACCGGGAGGAGCCTACCATATTTCCGCGACCCCTCCGGGCCACCCGGTCAGCCCGCGCTCCGCTCGCGCGAACGCCGGTCCTTCTCGATGTCGGCGAGAAAACCGGCCAGGTCGTCGGCGTGCTCTTCCTCGACCTGCAGGATCGCTTCGAGCATACGGCGCGTGGTGATGTCGTCATCGCCGACGAAGCGAATCATCTCCGTGTAGGAGTCGATCGCCACGCGCTCGGCCACGAGGTCCTCCCGGATCATGTCGACCAGGTTCGATCCCTCGACGTATTCCGAGTGCGACCGCGTGAGAAGCCCCTCGGGGCTGAAGTTCGGCTCGCCGCCGAGCTGAATGATCCGCGCCGCGATCTGGTCGGCGTGCTGCTGCTCCTCGGCGGCGTGCTGCAGAAACTCCTGCGCGATCGGATCGGCATGGATCCCCTGCGCCATGAAGTAATGCCGCTTGTAGCGCAGCACGCAGACGATCTCCGTCGCCAGCGCCTCGTTCAGAAGCCTGACCACCGTGTCGCGGTCGGCGCGGTAGCCGCCCGTCACCGCCCCTTCTTCGATGTGCTGCCGCGCACGGCGGCGGAGTTCCCGGACGTCGCTCAGAAAGGCCTTGTCGCTCATGGGCTGACGCGGGTGCAAGAACGGTGTCAGGGAGGGGCGCGGAGGCGAGAAGGCGAGGGGGCGAGAAGGCGCGGGGCGCGGAGGCGAGGAGGCCACAAGGCACGGGCGCGCGGAGCGTGGCGAGCCGGGCGTCGATCCAGCCTGTCGTCCACCCTCTCGCCCCTCGCCCTCTCGCCTCCTCGCCCCCCCGCCTCAGGCTTCGTACGCGCGTCCACGCCAGTGAACGCGCCGGCGCACGCCGGTGACCCACGTCGACCGCAGCGTGACGATGCCCCAGAAGGCGACCATCAGCGGGTGTGCCCAGAGCGCATAGTCGAGGCGGTAGCGGAGCGATGCAAAGAGCATCACGCGCGTCACGGTGATGACCGCCACCGTGGCGATGCTCATCGCCTCGCCGGTCAGTGCGAGGAGATACGGAAGGATGTGGAAGACGAAGCCGGCGACGAGGGAGACCATCGCCAGCGTGTAGCTCCGTCCGAGGGCGGCGAAGAGGTTCTTCGTGAAACCATCGAGAATCTCGCGGCCGCCGTGATACATCCGGAGCGAGATCCGATCGTCGGCGCGAAACACCATCGTCCGGCGGCCCGACCGGCGGACCTTTTGCGCGAGACCGACGTCGTCGACGACGGCGTCCTTCAGAGCCTCGTGGCCTCCGATGGCGAGGTAGTCCTCGCGGCGGATGATGTTGCCCGTTCCGCTGCCGATGCCGAGCCACCAGAGCGTGGTCCTGTTCCCGAGCCAGGTGGGGAGAAAGGTGAACACGGTGATGGCCAGCATCGGCATGGCGACGTGTTCCCAGAAGCCGGCCATCTCGAAGAACGGCAGGAGCGTCGCCATCGCCACGCCGCGCTTCTGCATCTCCGCGACGGCGGCGCCGACGGTATCGGGGGCGTAGAAGATGTCGGCATCGACGAACAGCAGCAGCTCGCCGCGGGCGCGGAGGCTTCCCTGGTGCAGCGCCCACGGCTTGCCGAGCCAGCCCGGAGGCGGCTCCTCGCCGTGAAGGACGATCAGGCGGGGATCGGCGGCCGCGTTGCGCCTGAGGATCTCTCCGGTCGCATCGGTCGAGCGGTCGTTGACGACGATCAGCTCGAGGTTCCGGTAACGCTGCGCGAGAAAGGCGCGCACGGTCAGCTCGATCCGCCGTTCTTCGTTCCGCGCCGGAATGATCACCGAGACCAGCGGGCCGTCGCCGCCCCCGGCATGCCGGAGCCGCGGAATCAGCAGCAGATTGACGATCGTCCGGACGAACGACAGCCCCCACGCGACCAGAACGATCGCGGCGAGGACTCTCATGTCACCAGCTTACGCCCGATCAGGCGGTTCCGACGCGCCGCTGCGCCTCGAGCGCGTAGGGAGAATCGGGATACTGCGTCACGATCCGGCGGTAGGTCTCGCGCGACTTCGCGGCGTTTCCCTGCGCATCGTAGGCATGCGCCAGAAGAACCAGCAGCGTGTCGCCGGGAAGGATCTGTTTCTCCGTCTTCGCCAGCTCGGCGGTCAGCTCGTTGATGACCTGTGGCGCCTCGCCATTCTCGATCCGCACCTGATAGAGGCTGTACCGCGCGGCCCCCACCAGGAGATGATCGGGATGTTCCCGGATGAACGCCTCGAGCATCTGCCGGGCGCCGGCGACATCGCCGCGCGTGACCGCGATCCGCGCCAGATAGAGGTTGGCGACGTCGGCCGCGTCGGTGCCGCCGAACTTCTTCCGGATGTCGCGGAACATCGCCTCGGCGCGGGCGGCCCGTTCCTCTTCGGTCTTGAACTTCGCCTCGGGATTCGGCACTCCCGGCTGGATCAGCGGCGAGTCGATCGTCTCGATCGCAGCGGCGAGCGCGGCCTGCGCCTTCCGCTCGCGGCTGCTCGTGTAGAAGTAGATCCCGTAGGCGACCAGCGCGATCGCCACCACCGCTCCGGTGACGGTCAGCAGGATGCGCTGATTTTCCTTCGCCCTCGAGGAGAGAACTCCGAGCTCGTCGACGAACTTGTCGTGCTTCAGCTCATGACGATGTGCACGATCCATGGGGAAAACGGCCTCCGTTCAAAGGTGGCGAACTCTATTTCAGCGCTCCCCAACCGTCAAATCGCGCGGTGGATTCCGCCAGGCTCCGGCGTAGAATCAGAGGGCACTGAAGTTGCAGTCGCCGGGTCCGGCTTTCACATCGACCCACAGGTGAACGATGACCCTTCGGCCGCTGCTGACATCGATTCTCATCGGCGCGATCGCCGCCTCCCCCCTCCAGGCCACGAAGACCGCCGGGAACGACACCGCCGGCCGCCCGCGTCCGGCGGCCACGATCCTCTGCTACCACATCGTCGAGTCCCCCCAGGACGACCGCATGTACGTGAGCCGAGAGACGTTCCGGCAGCAGATGCGCTATCTGACGATGACCGGGTACAACGTCATCCCCCTCCGCCACCTCTTCGAGTACGTCACCGGGAAGCGGGACTCGATCCCGAACAACGCGGTGGTCATCACCATCGACGACGGATGGCGCAGCACCTACACGGAAGTGTTTCCGGAGATGCAGAAGCGCAACTTTCCGTTCACCGTATTCATTTATCCGAAGATCATCGGCATGACGCCGCTGGCGCTGACGTGGAAGCAGGTCCGCGAGATGGCCGAGGCCGGCGTCGACATCCAGAGCCACACCCTTTCCCACGCCTACCTGACCAGAAAACGGCATGCCTCCCTCGACGACGAGGAGTACTCGGCATGGTTGCGGCGGGAACTGCTCGAGAGCAAGAGGATTCTCGAGAACGAAACGGGACGGAAGGTGGAGTTTCTCGCCTATCCCTACGGCGATTTCGACGGCCGCGTCGCCAGCGGCGTGGCGAACGCGGGATACTCTGCGGCGCTCACCTGTGAATACGGCAGAGTGATGCGCGGCTCCGATCCGCTGCGGATGAAGCGCGTCGTCATCGACAAGCGGATGGACTTCGCATCCTTCCGCCGCTATCTCGGGGCGGGGCGGATGGAGCTCGAGGCGATGTCGCCGCCGCCGGGCGAGACGTTCGAACCCGAACAGCCGCTCGTCATCTCGGCGAGGATCCGCAGCCACGACGCGATCGATCCGAAGTCCGTCGGCATCGCTCTCCTCGGCAGCGGAAGAACGATTCCCTACTCCTACGACGCCCGCGACGGATCGATCTCGATCGTCGTCCGCGACGCACAGCAGGCACTCGAGGGGACGCAGCGGGCGATCGTCTGGGCCACCGAACGCGGGAGCGGGCGTCGCGTCGAGGCCTCCTGGACGTTCCGCATCCCCGATGCGAACGCGCTGCGGGAGTCTTCGCCCACCGTCGCGTCGGCCGGGGGCGGCGGGCGTGCCGCCTCGCTGATGCGGACGGCCGTCGACTCGCACTCGCTCCAGCGTGCACCGCGATAGGTCCCCCCATGCACGCCCTCACCATCCTCCCGCTCCTCGGGCTGTCCGCCCTTGCCGCCGCCGTCGATCCTCCCGTCGCAACGATCCTCGGCTATCACGAAGTCGACCCTTCCGGAGCGCACCAGCACACGACGATCCCCCGCCGTTCAGCGAGCGCCGGCACGCGCGACGAGCAGCTCCGTTACACGGTCTTCCGCGAGAATTTCGTCCAGCAGCTCGATTACCTCGAGGCGAACGGCTACACCGTCATTCCCCTCAGCCTGCTGGTCGGCCATCTTCGCGGCACCGTCGCCGCCCTTCCGCCGCGCGCCGTGGTCCTGACCGTCGACGACGGCTGGTCCTGCACCTACAGCGAAGTCCTCCCCGAGCTCCGCCGCCGCGGCATGCCTTTCACCGTCTTCGTCTACCCGAAGTTCGTCGGCCGCGGGTCGCACGCGATGACCTGGCAGCAGATCGAGGAACTCGCCTGCGAAGGGGTGGAGGTCGAGAGCCACTCGTATACGCACCCGCTCCTGACGCGAAGACACCATCCGGAGACCGCCGCCTACGACGAGTTCCTGCGCCACGAGCTGCTCGGCAGCCGCGCCGCGATCGAGAGGGCGACCGCCCGTCCCGTCCGCTATTTCTGTTACCCGTTCGGCGATCACGACGAAGAGGTGGCGGAGGCGGCCGCGAAGTACGGCTACGAGGCGGCGGTCACCACGGAGCGGGGCGCGATCACACGGTCGACTCCGCTGATGCGCCTCAACCGGTACCTGATCCACAACGACACGACACTCGACGAGTTCCGAAGATTTCTGCTCCAGAACTGAGGCGGCCTTCACGGCAGCCGGATCGCCGGCTTCTCGTCGCGCGCGCGATAAAGGATCGCGATCTTCCCGACCGTCCCCGCGACCTCGGCATCCGCCGCCGCGGCGAGTTTCTCCGCGATGGACTGCCGTTCCGATCGATCGTCGCTCTCGATCCGCACCTTGATCAACTCGTGCGCAAGAAGCGACTTCTTCGTCTCCTCGACCACCGTCCCGGTGACTCCTCCCCTGCCGACGCGGACGACGGGAGCGAGCGGATGCGCCAGTCCCTTGAGGAACTGCTTCTGTTTCGGTGTCAGCACGAAGCGAAGCGTATCAGGAGCCCTGCCACCCCGCATGGCCTCCGCTGTGCAAAGCGACGCAGGCGGGAGCAAACATGAAACCGATTCTGATCTTCCTCGCGTCTGCGGTGATCGCCGCTCCGGCGCTGGCGCAGACCTCGACCTTCACCATCGGCCCCCGATACTCCAACTACGACACCGACGTCGATCTCGGCATCGTCGGGGTCGATACGGGACGTCAGAGCGCCTTCGGTCTCACCGGCGACTATCGTTCGGGTGCGGTCGTCTTCGACTTCATGTTCGACCACGATCCGGAGAACGGCATCAGCATCATCGACATCCTCCCCCTCGACGTCGCCACCTACGAGCGCGACCGCGGAGAGATGATGGTCGGCTACGCCGCGCTTCCCTCGCTCGATCTGACGCTCGGCGCGCGATTCGATACCGCGACCTTCGGCACGGGAACCTTCGACATCGGCGACCTCTTCTCGGGCGCAGACTTCGACCATCAGGCCATCGCGCTCGGCGTGAACCTCCACTCCCCGTCGCGGCGCCCGATCGGCGTCTACGCGCAGCTTCGCGGCTACATCGGATCGGGGAAGATCGAGGAGTCGGGCGTGCGGCTCTCCTCGGACACGACGGGGTTCCGCGTCGAGGGAGGCGTTCTCATTCCGATCGGCGAGTCGTCGTGGTCCGTCGCTCCGGCCGTCGAGTGGGAAACGCTCGAAGCGGACGACCTGGGGCTGAAGCTCAACACGAACCGGCTGATCGTCGCGTTCGTCTATCGCTCGCGGCCGTGAGATCCCTCCATGGGGACCGTAAGGCCGGGAGCACGACGAAGGAGACCTTCACGGCGACGGCTCGATCCGGCCGGTCGCGTTGCCCCCGAAGAAGACGACCTCGCGGCGGAGACGACCATCGCAGCGATGTGACGAAAGCGGTGAGCCGGGGCCCCTCGTTCACCGATTTTCGTACTCATCGACGAGCTGACGCGTCGTCGGGCGCGACGACTGCGGAGTCAAGCAGCGTCACGGCAACGAAACATGCCGTGACTCTGCGTCCTACCGCACCTTCTTCGCGCGTTCGAGGAACTTTTCCGGCCCTTCGAACCCGGTGAGGCGGAGAGAGGAGACTTCCTTTCCATCGGAGCCGATGAAGACGATCGTCGGCACGCCGGCGATGCCGTAGGTTCTGGTCAGTTCCTTCGTGGTCGCGTCCTCGGTCATCGTCAGGTCGGCCTTGATGCGAACGAAGCGCCCGAGCTCTGCCGCGACACGCGCGTCGCTGAAGGTCTTCTGGTCGAGTTCCTTGCAGGGGATGCACCAGTCGGCGTAGAAGTCGATGATCACCGGCTTGCTCGATGCGGCCGCCGCTTCGATGGCCTTCGGATCGTACTTCGACCACTGCACGGCCGGCTCTCCGCGCGGGATCGCGAATGCGGTCCCGAAGACGAGCAGCAGCGCGCCCAGGCCGAACCGCATCACCCGCCCGGTCTGCGACCGGGCAACGAAGAAGAGGAATGCCGCACCGATCAGCAGGCTTCCGGCGACACCCCACCGGAACGCCGTCTCGCCGACGAGCGGACGGAGGAAGTAGATCGCCATCGCGACGAGGACGAAGCCCATCGCCTTCTTCACCTGCACCATCCACTCGCCCGAGCGCGGAAGCGCCGACAGGCCGGAGGAGAAAATCCCGAGGAGCAGGTACGGCAGGCCGAGTCCGAGGGCGAGGACGAAGAACATGAGGAAGCCGAGCGGCACGCTCTGCAGGCTGCTGACGAGGGCGATGAGCGAGATGACGAACGGCCCGACGCACGGCGCCGCGACGATGCCGATGAGCAGCCCCATCGTCAGCGCCCCCGCATACCCGGCCTGACCACCGGAGCGCCTGCTGATGAACTGCGGCACGCGGATTTCGAAGAGGCCGAACATCGACGTCGCCATCGTCACCATCAGAAGGGCGAAGAAGACGAGGACGGCGGGATGCTGGAGCCAGGCTCCGAAGATCTTTCCGGAGAGGGCCGCTGCCACTCCCAATGCGGAGTAGGTCAGCGCGAGGCCGAGCACGTAGAGACCCGAGAGCGCGACGCGCCGTCCGCGCTTCTCGCCGCTCTGCGAGCTGAAGTAGCCGATCGTGATCGGGATCAGCGGGTAGACGCAGGGAGTGAGATTGAGCGCCAGGCCGGCGAGAAAGAGGACGCCGAGGGTCAGCGGCAGGCCGTTCGCCGCGAACGTACTCGCCAGCTTGTCGGCAGGCGCCGACGGCTGCGCGTTTTTCGGCGCGTCGGTCAGCGGCGTGAAGCCGTTCCCCTCCGCCGGCGTTCCGCCGGGCGCCGACGGAAACTCGGTCGTCACCTCCTTCGGCGGAAGGCAGACCTTGTCGTCGCAGGCCTGATAGCGCAGCGTCGCCCGCAACGTCTCCCCTTTCGCCGTCGCGTGAAACGGAATGCGGACCGTCCCCTCGTAGACGGCGATCTGGCTGCCGCCGGTGAAGGAGAAGCTCTTGAGCTGATGCTGCGGGTACCGGATGTCCGCCGCGTCTGCAGTGGACGGATCAAACGTGACCTTCGTCGGGATCGCAAAGTCGTCGATCGGTTTCGCCGAGTTGATGTGCCACGGATGCGGAAGCTCGATCGTGAAGGCGCCCTGTACGCGGTTTCCGTCGCGCTGGTGAACGGCGCCGGAGAAGCGGATGTCGGGCGCAAGATTCGGCTGCGCCCCGGGGAGAGAAATCTGCGCGAACGCCGCGGCGGCGGTCAGCAGAAGAGCGACCGGGAGGATCGGGCGCGTCCGCATTTACTGACGCATCCTCGCTTCGAGCGCTGGGATCAGCGCATCGACGTTCGCGAGCAGAGGAGATTTCGGAAAGGTCTCCTTGAACTTCTTCAGCTCCGCGTGGGCCGCGGCGAAGTTTCCCTGAGTCATCAGGATCTGTCCGGCGAGCAGGCGCGAACGCTCGTACGCCTCCCCCCGGTTCTGCAGTTTCGCAAAGGCCTCGAGCGTCTTCAGCGCTTCGTCGTTGCGCTGTTGCATGAAGAGCGAGACCGCCAGTTCGTAATACGCGGCATCGCGGATGCTCTCCGGCGCCTTCCGGTCGGCGAGCAGCTTCCGGAGCCGCGATTCGCTCTCCTTCCAGGCATGGCGCTGGCTCAACTCGCGGGCGAGGTCGAGCCGCTGCTCGTGGTTGAATGTTTTCTCTTTCGCGATCCGGTCGAGGAACGCGCCGTAGTTCCTCCGGACGTCCCCCACCATCTTCGCGTACTCGCTCGAACCGGCGAAGCCACGGATCTGTCCCGCGATGACCAGGTCGTGCGTCAGCACCAGTGCCGTCGGAAGGCTGACCACGCCGAACCGCTGCGACATCTGCGTCCCCTCGCCGCGGTCCTCGGTGTTGAGGCGCAGGAGGATCATGTCATCGGTCGCCTTCTGAAAGGCCTCGGAGGGGAAGACCTCCTGCTCGAGGCGATGGCACCAGCCGCACCAGTTCGCGAACATGTCGACGAAGATGAGCTTCTTCTCCGCCTTTGCCTGCTTCCGGGCCTCGGCCAGCGACTTGAGCCACGGTCCGGCAAACGCCTGCGGAGCCAGCAGGACTGCAGCGACGATGATGAAAGCGGCTCGCCTCAAAGTGGTTTCTCTCCGACAGCAACGACGACAACCGTTCAACGGCCGCCGTTCCGGACGATATTCCGGAACGGAGGCGACGAAACCGTGTCATCCGCGCGACGTCACCGCTTCGCGTTCGCGCGTTTCGGCCCTGCGGCGTGCCGCCTCGACGAACGCGTCGACGATCGCCTTCGCCGACTCCTCTCCCGCCATGTCCTCCGGGTGCCACTGCACGCCGAGGTAGAACGGATGCTGCGGGTCCTCGATCCCCTCGATGATGCCGTCGGGCGCGTGCGCGGTGACCCGCAGACCGGTTCCCACGGCACGGATCGCCTGATGGTGGGAGGAGTTCACGTTGATCTCGCGCCGGCGGACGATCGCCGCGAGGCGCGTGCCCGGTTCGATCTGCACGTCGTGCCGGGCGCGGTCTTCCGGCTCGCTCGCATGCTCGATGCCGCTGTCGTGCTGCGACTCGATGTGCTGGATCAGAGTGCCGCCCGCGGCGACGTTCATCACCTGCAGGCCGAGGCAGATGCCGAGCAGCGGCACGCCGCGCTGGCGCGCCACGCGGGCCAGCGTCAGGTCGTTCTCCTGCCGCCGGGGATCCATCGGCTCCACGCTCGGATGGCGCTCCTCGCCGTAGAGGGAAGGATCGCAGTCGTTGCCGCCCGCGAGAACGATGCCGTCGAGTCCGGCCACGATCTCCTCCGCGTTCTCCGGCTGAGGGGGGATGAGCACCGGAATCGCTCCGGCGCGGCGGATCGCCTCGGTGTAGGTGGCCCAGGTGAACACGCGGTCCCGCTCGCCGGGCGCGCTCGCGATGTCGGATGCAATGCCGATGATCGGTCTGGTCATGTCGTACTCCGCACTCTACCGATCGAGTGGGCCTCTGGCAAAGTGACCGGCATCCTCAATCGTTTCGCGTTCTCGATTCACGCTTGGAGCGATGCCGCGACTCGGCCTCTTCGATCGAGTGGGACCGGGCGACGTCACCCTCCTCGCGCGACATCTCGACGAGACGCTGGTAGTGCTTGTGCAGCAACTCGAGCTGCTCCTCGTCGAGGTCTTCGACGTCGATCAGCCGGTTGCTCGCTCCCTTCATCGCGGCGACGAGTTCGTTGAGCTTGAGCTGGATCGCCATTCCCTCCTTGTTCTGGGTCCGCTGGATCAGAAAAACCATCAGGAAGGTGACGATCGTCGTTCCGGTGTTGATGACCAGTTGCCAGGTGTCCGACCATCGGAACACCGGTCCGCTCACGAGCCAGAGAAGGACGATCGCAAGGGCCGTCCCGAAGCCCCAGCTCCCGCCAGCCCATCTGGTGACCTTCGTTGCCAGCGCTTCTGCGATCGCTTCGATCCTGCGGTGTTTCGCCATGCGTCCTCCATCGACTGACGAGTCGCTCTGCAGCTACCGCACCACGATCGTCACCGCGTCGCTGCGGCCCGACCGGTCCACGGCGACGATCGTGTGACGTCCGGGGCGAAGCGGCCACTCCTCTCCCTCGATGGCGCTTCCGTCGACGCGCCACCGCACGCCGCCGGCCGACGCGCGCAAGCGCAACGCCTGAAACTCGCCTCGCAGCGTCGGATCGACCAGGTACGTCGCGCCATCGGGAGGGTTAACGATCTCCAGAAACGAGGACGCCAGCCGGGGTTCTCGACGCTGCGACTCGTCCGGCGTCGAGGCGCGCCGCTGCGCCGCTGCCCACGACTGAAACTCGGCCGGCCACGACACGAAACCGTCGCGGTGCCAGTCGCAGAAGCGGACCGGCGCCCCGGCGGCGACCCACTCGCTCTCGATGTCGGGGCAGTGGAGCGAAGGCCGGAGACCCGATGTCGCGCAAACCGGCTGCCGTTCGACGCCGTCGGGCCGGGGGACGATCTCTCCCTGCCCGCTCCCCGTGCGATGGGCCGCGGCGAGCATGACCGCGTGGAAAATCGGGCCCGCCCCGGTGATGCCGGTGGAGTTGCGCAGCGGACGACGGTCGAAGTTGCCGACCCACACTCCGACCGTCACCTCGCGCGTGTAACCGACCGTCCAGTTGTCGTGGTAGGCCTGCGAAGTCCCGGTCTTCACCGCGACCGGAAAGGGAAAGTCGAGGCTGCCGCCCGATCCGAACACCGCTTCACGCGCGCGCGAGTCGGCGAGGATGTCGGTGATCCAGAACGCGGTGGTGGGCGAGAAGACGCGCGGCTCCGCGACCGGAGGCGTTGTGGCGAGAAACCTCGGATGCACGGCAACTCCGCCCCTCGCAAAAATCGCGTACGCGGTCACGAGCTGCTCGAGAGTCACTTCCGCATCGCCCAGCGTCAGGCCGAGGCCGTAGTAGTCGGCGGTTTTCGTCAGATCGCGAAACCCCACGCCCCGGAGGAGCCGCAGGAGCGCCGGTACCCCCAGCTTCGACGCAAGCGCCACCGCGGGGACGTTCTGCGATCCGGCGAGCGCAGCGCGGACGCGCAGCGGCCCGCGGTAGGCGCCATCGTAGTTGCGTGGTACGTAGACGATTCCCTCCTTCGCGGTGGGGAAACTCTGCGGCACATCGGCGAGCACCGAGGCCGGCGACCAGCCGTTTTCGAACGCGAGCGCGTAGGTGAACGGCTTGAGTGTCGATCCGGGCTGACGGAGCGCGGTCACGCCATCGATGGCTCCGCCGAACGACTCGCCGAAGTAGTCGCCAGACCCTTCCCACGCCAGCCACTCGCCGGTGCGATTGTCGAGAACGGCCACGGCGACGCTCGTCGCGCCGTGCTCGAGGAGCGTCGCCTTCTGCGCCGAAATGATGCCGAGGATGTCGGTCTGCAGGCGGGCATCGAGCGTGGTGCGAATCAATCCGCGACGCGGGACGGGGGGCGCGCGCCGCGAGGAGTTCGCGCTGCGCTGCGATCCTTCGCTCTCTCCGCGGCTCAGGACGACATCGACGAAATGCTGCGCCAGCGTCGTCCCGGCCGCCGGCGAGAAGCGCAGCCGCTCGGCCCGTGCGACGTTGAAGGCGGAGATGTCGATCATCCCGAGATCGCGCATCCGGCCCAGCACCCGGGCCTGGCGCCGCGCGGCCGCCTTCGGATCGCGCAGCGGATTGAACGCCGTCGGCCGCTGGGGAAGAGAGGCGAGAAACGCCGCCTGTGCCACGGTGAGATTCTCCGGAGCACATCCGAAGTAGCGGCGGCT
>DATLYG010000076.1:0-5319 GCA_035574985.1 Thermoanaerobaculia bacterium
CGGCACGGATGGTCTCGCCGTTCGGCGCGGGGTCGATCGGCACGGCGGTCCCCGTCATTGCCGCCTCCTCCGGATTGCGGCGCGGACAGTTCAATGTGATCTCGGGACTCGAGGAGTCGACGCTCGCCGCAGCGGCACTTCGCCTGCCGGGGACATCGCGGACGCGGTTCGGGATCGTCGAGACGTCGGGAGGGACGGTGAAGGTGCGGGCGACCATCCTCGTGCACGACGGCCGCTCGATCACCAGCGCGTTCGTCACGCGTGAATACACGGTCGGACCGCGTCAGCTCGTGCTGGTCGACAACATGAGCGCGTCGATCATCGGTCCGAACCGCGACGAGTCGTTCGGCGCACTGCACAATCTGCAGCTCCGCTTCGAGGTGGTCGAGGGGGACGGGTCGGCCGCGATCTTCGTCAGCAGCATCGACAACCAGAGCGGCGACGAGGCGATCCGCTTCGAGTAGGTCCTTCAGGGAAACTCAGTGAAGGAACATCGGCATCCCGAGAACGTCGGCGACCTTGGGACGGTAGGCGCCGGTGTCGTAATAGCGATCGACGTCGACGCGCTTTTTCGCTTCGCCGGTCAGGGGGAGCGGTACGGCGCTGTAGCGGCCGTCGACGACGGCCACCATGTGTCCCGACTCGCCGCGCCGCACGAGATCGGCGGCGAGGCTGCCGAAGTTGTTCGCAACGAGCTGGTCGAGCGAATCGGGAGCGCCCGAACGCATCAGATAGGCGAGGCGCTGATAGATCACTTTCTCGCGCGATCGCATCTCCAGGAAGTCGCTGAGGACCCCGCCGATCCCTCCCAGCTTCCGGTTTCCATACGCGTCGGGGTCGCCTCTCTCGACGGTGGTTCCCCCGATCATCTTCGCCCCTTCCGAGATGGCGACGACCGCGTAGTTGCTCGGGTTGTCCGCCTTGTCGCGGACGAGCATCGCGTAGAGGCTTTCGGGGTCGAACGGGACCTCGGCGATGACGGCGCGGTCGACCGCGGCGAGATATGACGCGAGCAGGCAGGTCTCCCCCGAATAGCGGCCGAACAGCTCGACGACCAGGAACCGCTCGTGCGAGCCGGCGCTCGTGCGGAGGTCGTTGATGAATCCGACCGAGCGGGTGACGGCCGTCGAGAAGCCGAGGCAGTAGTCGGTCCCGTAGACGTCATTGTCCATCGTCTTGGGAATGGCGACGATCGGAACGCCTTCCTGGTGGAGGCGGCGGGCGAAGGTGAGGGTGCCGTCGCCTCCGAGAGCGACGAGGTGATCGAGTTCGAGGAAGTCGATCACACGGATGGCGGCGCGCGTCAGATCGTAGCGGCCGCGGGCGTCCGGGTTCCCCATCTCGCCGCGCAGATGTGCGGGGACGTGCTCCGGCTTGCTGATCGACGGGTTGATGCGCGATGTGTGCAGCACCGTCCCCCCGCTGCGGTCGATGGCCCGGGTGGTGCGCCGGTCGAGCGGCATGATCCACGCGGAGTTGTCGGCGGAGGCGTCGGGAACGATGTTCATCAACGCGGCCCATCCGCGGCGCAGCCCGACGATCTGGTGTTCGTCGCCCATCCGCCAGACGAACGATTTGATCGCCGCGTTGAGTCCCGGCACGTCGCCGCCGCCGGTGAGAATGCCGATGCGCTTCATGATTCGCAGGACCGCACGGTCTCACGCCCGGAGGGCACCACGGTGCGGCCGTCTTCAGGTTCCAACCGCTGCGGCGAACCTCTCATTCGCGCGCTTCTCTCCCTCGGGGAAGAAGACCACTTTCAGTGCCTCGTGCCTGTCGAAACGGCCCATGCCCTCATGGAAGTCGGCCAGCGAATCGTACGTCGCCTGCACGACCCACTCGACGTCGAGGCCCGACCGGAGAAGGGCGAGCATCCGCTGCCAGGTGCCGTACATCCGGCGGCCGATGATCCCCTGCAGGGTCACGCCCTTGAAGATGATGTTCCTCGTGTAGTCGTCGATGGTCACGGTATGCCCGGCGGGGAGTCCGAGAAGCGAGAGGAACCCCCCCATGCGGACGATGTCGAGGCCGAAGTTGATCGCCGCCGGCGAGCCGGACATTTCGAAAACGACGTCGACGCCGGCGCCGTCGGTGATCACTTCGACGGCGCGCTTGATCTCCTGCGGCGAGGAGGTGCGCGCGTTGAACTCGTGCAGGTTGGCGAAGCCGCGGCCGGCGGCCCACCTGCGCGCGGTCTCGAGCGCGAGATCGCTCACGTCCGTGACGATGACCGTGCTCGCGCCGCAGTGCTCGGCGATTGCTGCCACCATCGCACCGATCGGTCCGAACCCCGTGATGGCGACCGCCTTGCCGGCGACATCGATCACCTGCGTGGCGTGGACCGCATTGCCGAGCGCATCGAGAAATGCGCCGACGCGCAGCGGCACGTACGAGGCGAGAGGGATGACGTTCGACGCCGGCACGGCGACGAACTCGGCGAACGCTCCGTCCTCGTGGAGGCCGTAGATCCTGGTCCGGGTGCAGATGTGGCCGTTGCCGGAGCGGCACTGCGGGCACTCGCCGCAGACGACGTGCATCTCCGCCGAGACGTAGTCGCCGATGGAGATCCCTTCACGCCTCACGGCGGAACCGATCTCCTCGACGAATCCGCAGAACTCGTGGCCGTAGATCCGCGGGGGGCGTACGGAATCGTGGATCGACGGATCCCAGTGATAGATGTGCTTGTCGGTGCCGCAGATGGCGGCGGCACCGACGCGGATGAGGATCTCGTCGGACTTGATCGAAGGCCGCGGGCAGTCGCGGATTTCGGTGCCCTCGCGGCCGGGGAGAGGGGCGGATTTCACGATGGCTTGCATAAGAGAGTCGGCGCGAGGCGCGGGGCGCGAGGCAGATGTCCTCTCGCGCCGGGCGACTCGCTCCTCGCGCCTTTCTAACCTATCACAGCACTTCCGGGGCCTTTTCACGCAGCGTGACCGCGAAGGCGCGGAGGGCGGATTCCAGCGCGTCGCCGTCGCGAGCGTAGAGATCGCGGTGGGTACCCCCTTCGACGATGCGGATCTCCTTCCGGCCGGAACAGGCCTCGTAGATCCGGCGCGCCATCCATCCGGGGACCGTCGGGTCGCAGTCGCCGTGGATCACGAAGAGCGGCAGGCGGAGTCGGCGGACCTCGCGCACCGTGTCGAACAGACGCCCGGCGAGAAGGCGGACGGGGGCGCGCGGGAAGATCGTCCGGGCGATGTCGGAGAGGCTGGTGAAGGTCGACTGGAGGATCAGTGCGTCGAACGGGTGGCGGCGCAGCAACTGTACCGCGATGGCGCCGCCGAGAGAGTATCCATAGAGCAGCGACGGGAGATGCTTCGGCCGGATCGCGTCATGGAAGCGGGCGGCCGCGAGTGCGTCTGCCATCACGCCGCGCACGGTCGCCTTTCCGCTGCTGCGGCCGAAGCCGCGGTAGTCGAACAGGAGGACGTCGATGCCGGCGGCGAGAAGGTGCGGAATCATCCCCGCTACCGTCGTCAGGTTGCCGGCATTGCCGTGGCAGTAGAGCGCCGAGGCGATCGGATCTTCGGCGCGCGCGTGCCATGCGTGAAGGATCTCGCCGCCGGGCGATTCGATCCACTGTTCAGCCGTTCGTGCGGCGGGAAGCCCGTAGTCGGCGGGGTTCCAGCTCCGCGCCGGCTCGCGATCCGGACAGAAGAGCCGCGACCGCCGGAACGCGCGGCGGGCGAAGTCGAGTGCGGCGAGCGTGCTCACGCCGCTCACGAGGGGGAGGAGAACTCCCGTTCCCTGTTTCCGCGACTTCATGGCGCATCGTCGAACCGAGCAAGGATGCTGCCGTGTTAGAGTCGCGGCCGTGCAGCGGTTCGTCGAGAGCCGTACCCGCGTCCGCTATGCGGAGACCGATCAGATGGGCATCGCCCATCACGCCAACTACATCGTCTGGTTCGAGATCGGCAGGACCGACCTTTGCCGCGCCGCCGGCATCACCTATCGCGAGATCGAGGAGCGCGGGTACCTGCTCGTGGTCGTGGAGGTGGGATGCCGCTATCGCACACCCTTTCGCTACGACGACGAGGTGCTGATCCGGACCTCGCTCGACGACGCCGGAAGCCGCTCGATGCGCTTCGGCTACGAGCTGCGGGATGCGTCGGGGGCGACGCTGCACGGCGAAGGGTTCTCGCGCCACCTCTGGCTCGACCGGGAGTCGCGAAAGCCGGTGGTAGCGCCGAAGGAGATCGTGGAGCGGCTCGGACGAATCGGGGCGGGAGGGCGGGGAGGAGAGTAGGCAAGAGGGGAGGCACCTCCGTGCGCCCCTGCCCTACAAATGCGAGAACGCTCCTTTCGTGAACTGCTCCGGTCTCGCAGCGAAAGTGCGGCGATTGGCCTCCGATGAAAAGTAGTAGATGCGGTTCCTGTATTCGAACTTCGGCGTCGTCGCGCGGATCGAGACCTTGCTGCCATCGACCGGATCCATCGCGATGGCGGGGGAGAAGGGGAGCGAAGCGCGGAACTGTTCGTCCTGTGGAGTGAGCGGTGTCACCTGTTGCCGCTCCGAGGGGCTTTTCGGCTTCGGAGGGGGAGCTTCGTCGGTGAGAACGGGGGGCGGGTCGATGACGGTCGGTCTCGGGTCGGCCGAGTCGATCGTGCGGATTCCGGTCTGGCTCTCCACCCGCGGTGAGGGGGGAGGTCCCGGTTTGCACGCCGCAAGCGCGAGCGCGAGACAGACGAGCCGCTTCACGGAAACAAGATACCAGCAGCGGCCGTACCAGGTTGGCCCGTGTTCCGCCGGCGGGGCCGGCGTCGTGTCACGGCGATCGGCTTCGCCCGAACACTACGGGTTATAGCGGCGGGTCGGGATTCCTTCGGCCTTGCTGATGCTGAGGGCGGCGAAGGTGCGAATGAGCTTCTTGCCGTCGTCGTCGGCGCTCTCGTAGGCGCTCCGGAGCATCTCGATTTTCGAGACCTCTTCGTCGGCCGAAACGGTGAAGCCGGCCTTCGGCTGTTCGGGATCGCTCGTCCGGCTCGACCGCCACTTGCCGTTCAGAAACTCGCAGCGGATGAATTCGCTCGCCTTCCCGGTCTGAAACGACTGCGCGGCGATCGCCGGAATGCCGCGCGCGTTGGCCCGCTGTTCGTCGAGCGCGCGCGTGACGCACTCCTCGATGAGGTGCCGCAGCGACTGTTCCGAGGCGGCGTCCTTGCCGACGATTTCGAGTCCGGAGTGATAGAGCGTCTTCTCGAACTCCGTTCGCGCGGCCCGCTCGACCTCGGTGCGGACGACGACGCAGTCGAGCCTGACCGGGCGTCCCTCACACTCGAATTCGAAGCGGCACTGCGAGCCGGGCTCGGGGAGCTTCG
>DATLYG010000077.1:0-9508 GCA_035574985.1 Thermoanaerobaculia bacterium
CCCGCCGGCCGCGCAGGCGTGCATCGCCTCCCAGCGACGCCCCGCTCCCCTCACGACCGCGTGACGCGGATGACGACCGGGCGGTGGTCCGACGCCTCGGTCGCGATCACGCGTGCTTCGCTGCAACGCGCGCCGTCGCGGAGGAAGAGATCGTCGATCCTCTTCACCGGCGCGTGCGCGGGAAAGGTCAGCCCGTCGCCGCTGCCGCACTCGAGCCACGCGTCGCGCAGGCCGGCGGCGACCGCGCGTTCGTGGACGCGGCTCCCCGGTTCCGCATTGAAGTCGCCTCCGGCCAGAAGCGGCCGCTTCGTCCCGATTGCCGCGAGCAGGTGATCGAGTTCCTGCAGCCGGTACGTCTCCTCACGCGAGGCGTCGAGATGCGTATTGAAGATGCGGACCGTCCCGCCGGGAGCCGCGATGTCGGCGACGAGCGCCACCCGCGGCTCGATCGAGCCGCCCGCGCGCGTCTGTGGCGGCACCACCGGCAGCGGAATCGTCTCGCTCGCGACGACCGGCCACCGCGAGAGGATCGCGATGCCGTAGTCGCCGCCCTGATAGTCGAGCGACTTCCCGAACGCGCCGTGGAACTTCGTGAGGCTCATCAGGCGCGCGAGCTGGTCGACACGCCCCGACCGCTCCGTTCCGCGGTCGACCTCCTGCAGCAGGACGACGTCGGCACCCTCCTTCCGGATCAGCTCCGCGACGCGCTCCAGGTTGTCGGCGCCCGCCGCGTCCTTCCCTGCATGGATGTTGTAGACCATCACCGTCAGCGGTCGCGGTGCGGTCGTCGCGCATCCGGCGAATGCGAGAACGACGAGTGCGAGCGTGAGGCGGCGCATCCGTTCATTATCGGCGGCGCCGCCCCTTCCGTTCGATCTTCTGCAGCTCTTTCTGCGCCTTCGAAACTCGATGAGGGGACCAAACCGGCGAGGAGTGCCCTCATCCGGCCGGCACCGAGGCGCGGAGGGGCGAGGCGCGAGATCCGGCTCCCCCGGCGCGCTCACCGATTCGGGAAACCCGCCGCCTTCTCGTTTCCCTCGATCAGAAACCGCGACGCCCGTCCGTCTAACCGGTCATCACACGAAAAGCCGCACGTTGTCCCGATTGGCTGTTTGCTTTCCGCCGTGAAGGGAGTAGAGTGACCGCGGTCCATAACAAGCTCCCCATTACCCTGCCCCGTCGTCGCGGCCGACGACTCCTTGCCTCTTCCCGCGGATGACTGAAAGGGAGGCCACAATGGCCCGAATCCGGCGACCCCTTTTCTGGTTGCCCCTCGTCTCGCTCCTCGTCGTCTCACCCCTCCCGGCCGACATGATCACGTTCCAGCCGAAGACGTTCACGGCGGAGCGCCAGAGCATCTGGGGACCGGGGAACGCCGCGCCGCCCTCGGAAACGACGTATACGATCATCAACCCCAACACGGTGAACTGGGACTTCCGGACGTCGGGCTACCCCGACTATGTCGGCCCGTTCACGACGATCGACACCTACTTCTGGGGTGAGGTCAGCTTCGGCGCGCGGGCGCGCGCGGCGACGACGGGGCGGATCGGGCTCTTCGCGATCCTCACCGTACCGGACCCCGGCTCGGTCGACGTCAGCTACACGATCGTCCCGACGGTGACCTTCCCCGACGCGAACTCGTTCCGCGCAGGCGACACGGTGGTGATCGGCACTTCGTACGAAGTCACCGACGGAAGTCTCGAAAGCTCGTCGCCGAGCGTCGAGTTCGAGCTGCAGGGCGAGTTCAAGCTGTTGGGCGACATCTACGCACAAGGGTGCCTCGTCGCCTGCGTGGCCACGACCGACATCGGCATCCCCTCGCCCGTAGTGAACA
Organism: Thermoanaerobaculia bacterium; assembly: GCA_035574985.1. Taxonomy (GTDB): domain Bacteria; phylum Acidobacteriota; class Thermoanaerobaculia; order Gp7-AA8; family Gp7-AA8; genus DATLYG01. The sequence continues at coordinate 1,835 of DATLYG010000077.1, forward strand.
TCGACCAGGGCCGTTTCCGCATCTTCAAGGTCAGGACCGGCGACCAGTTCGAGACTCCCCCGATCCTCGGCCAGTTCACGCCGTGGTCCGGCATGGTCCGCGTCCCGATCGTCGAAACGGACGGGACTCCGGCGGCGGACGGGATCATCGACGCTGCCGGCACCGACGAGTTCATGCGGCTGACGCTCGATCTCGGCTCGATCGCCGAGAAGCTCTTCCGCCTCCCGCCCCTCAGCTTCGACACCGCCGATTTCGGATCGGCGATGCCGGCCGACGTCCGATTCATGTACCTCGTGATCGGCGCCAAGGCGAACGCGCGGCTGAAGCTGGCCCAGAACTTCAAGTTCGATCCCGACCCGACGATCACGCTCACCTTCCCGCGCGAACTCGAACACCGGATCGTCAGCGGCGGCGTATCGGGCCCCGTCACGACCGCCTCGTCGGCGACGATGAAGATCGGCGACAAGCTCTACCTCGAGACTCCGTCGGACACGAAGCAGCCGAGCGCCGTCGGAACGAAGTTCGATCTCGACAACCAGTTCCACTCCACGACCGGCGTCCGCCTCGCCGAGGACATCGACGTCAGCGCGGGCGATCTCGCGTTTTCCTTTCCCGAGATCGAGATCGTCCCCCGTCTCTGCACGCCGGCCTTCTGCACGCCCGCCGTCAGGGTGGCCGGCGTCACGATCGTCCCTGAGGTCTGCGTTCCGGAGATCTGCACGCCGCGGGTGACGTTCGATCCGCCCGACTTCGACGTCAACGGCGACGATCCGCTCTACGAACAGAACTTCCTGATCGCCGAGCAGCACCTCGGCAACATCTTCACCGGCCATTGGGAGTTGGGCGGGTTCCCGACGCTCGACGGCGACTCGCCGCTGATGATCGATCCCGAGAATCCGATCCTCAACATCACGCAGCTCACCGGCGCGACGACGAACCTCGGCGGCGGACGCCGCCGCGTCGCCTACGCGATCGACATCGTCAACCCCGGCGACGTCCCGCTCTCGAAGCTCAGCGTCACCGCCGATCTCGCCGCCGCCTTCGCCGGATCGCGCGGCTACACCGTCGAGAGAGTCACCGGCTGCGATCTCGATCTCAATCCGAACTTCAACGGCGGCAGCGACAAGGAGCTGCTCGCCGCTGGCAACACCCTTCCGGTCGGCGACACGAAGCGCGTGACGCTCTTCGTGATCATCTCGCCGCAGCCCGATCCCCCGGCGTACACGAGCGGCTCGGCCGCCGATGGCCGCAGCCCGATCGACACGCTCGTCGGCGGCAGTGCCAGCTCCTCGGTCCTTCTCGGTCCGTCGATCGTCACGAGCGCGCGCGACTTCGTCCTCTTCGGCGAGCATTTCGTCAAGCTCGACGCGATCGCGAACACATTCGGTCACGTCGGCTCGAACGACTTCGTCGAGGTCAAGAACGGCAGGTCGGGCGTCGTGGCGGGCGACCTCCGGGCGAGAAAGTTCATGAAGGTGGCGGGCGAGATCAGCGCCGACTACGCATTCTCCGGCGGCGTGATCGACGTCGTCGGCAAGGCGAAGCTGGTCCTCAGCGGGAATGCAAAGCCGTTTTCGACGCTGTCCGAGCTGACGATGGCTCCGGCGCCGTTCTCGCCGGGCGGCCCGCTGCTCGGCAACGTCTGGGTCGAGGCGGGCGGCGCACGCGCCATCGACCCCGGCTACTACGGTTACGTCACGGTCAACACCGGCGCGACGCTGGTACTCGATCCCGGCACGTATCACATCCGCGACCTCTCGGCGCTGACCGGATCGAACGTCATGCTCCGGACACCGGTGACGCTGTTCGTCGCCGACAACCTCGTCATCGGGCCGGGCACGGTCTTCGGCGGGGTCTCGTCGACGCGCGACGCCGTCATCAGCGCGCTGCAGACGGGCGCCATCGAGATCGGCGCCGGAGCGACGATCCGCGGCACGCTCGACGCGCCGCGGGCGAACATCCTCTTCGGCCAGAACGCGAGCATCTACGGATCGAGCTACGGCAGGAGCATCACGCTCGGGCCGGGCGCGTCCGCCACGTTCCATCAGGACTGCGACCGGACCGTCGACGGCAACTGCGACGGCGTTCCGGACTGCAACTGAGAAGGAGAAAAACGAACATGAACCCGAGAACGATCATTCTTCTCGCCGCAGCCCTCGCGTTCGCGCCGCTGCTGCTCGCGCAGTCGGATCCTCCCCCGCCGGCGACGGCGACGTTCGTCGCCGCCGGAGTCAACGCCGGGGACACCTGGACCGAACAGGCATCGTACGGCTCGTCGTTCACCATCACGATCGACGACAGCTGGCGCGACGTGTCGGGCCGGATTCCCCAGCCCACGACGACCGTGTCGATCTCGCGCACGAAGGTGGTCAAGGTGACCTCGGCGCGGGAGAACGACACGATCACCGGCATGGAGGTGACCTACACCGCCGCCTCCGCCGGCGGAACACCGATCAGCAGCGTCGTCGGCAAGACCTACGTGCTGGTGATCAACGGCAACAACGTCGGTTCGGTGACATACGCCGGCACGACGACGGCCACGCCGACCGGCGAGGAGGTGGCGTTCGTGACGGCCGACAACGCGCATTTCGGGCAGATCCGCGCGATGAACAAGACGTTGGGCGGAAAGACGGTCGCCGTCGGCCAGAACGTTCGCGCGTTCGATCCCGATGACCTGATCAACACCGCCGATGGCATGAGCGTGCGCAACTTCGTCATGACGCTCCGCAGCGTCGACGCCGGGGGCCAGACCGCGACGTTCGACGTCACGATGGAACTCGTCGGCCGGATGAAGAAGGGGAAAGGTCAGAACGATCCCGACACGCCGTTCGATCTCAGCGACGCGCTCGAGATGACGCTCGGCGGCAGCCTGACGGTCAGGACGACCACGAGCCGCATCACCAGCCTCTCGATCAGCGGCCCGACGACGCTCCGGGGGCGCAAGCTGGCCTCGGGCAAGGCGGGCAAGCACGATCAGGTGAAGATGGACGGCTCCGGCAACGCGTCGATCGACGTGTCATACACGTACTGACCTTCTCGACCCGTTCACCGTGCGGCGGCATCCCACCGAGGCCGCGCTCGTGGAGAAGGCGCGCGACGATCCCGCGCAGACGATGCAGTCTCGCCCGGCGTTCCGCTGACGCTCAGCTTCCTTTCAAGCCTCTGATGTAGAGGACGACGTCCTCGATCTGGCGATCGTTGAGCGTGTGCCCCCATGGCGGCATGAGGCTGGACAGGCCGACGCCGGCGCCACCCCGCCGGATCACGTCGGCGAGATCCGCGTCGCTCTTCTTCTTCTGAAACTCCGGGTCGCCGAGGTCGCGGGGGTGCGGGTCGAGATTGAACGCGTTGAAACCATCGCCGGCACCCTTTTCGCCGTGGCACGTCGCGCAGTAGGCAAGGTAGACATTCCTGCCGATCTCCAGGTCGTAGGCGCTTGGTGAAGGCAACGCCGCCCCCGCGGGCTTCGCCGGGAGGGAACGACGACAGGCGGCGAACGCAACGAGAGCGACCATGAGCAGCAGCACGCCGGGCCGTCTCATCGTGGCGACTCCTTTCCGGCCGATGGCGGCTTGGCGGCCGCCTGCGAGCCGAGTGTCTCGAGATACGCGGTCAGGCGCAGCGCGTCGGTATCGGTCAACCCGTAGTTCGGGCACCGCAGGTCGGCGCGCCAGACCTGAGGGTTCTTCAGGAAGTGGAAGATCCAGCCCGGCTCGAGCCGCTTCGACGTGTCGGTGAGCGGCGGACCGACGTACCCGCCCGACGCACCGATGATGTGGCAGCCACGACAACCGAGGGTCGTGTAAAGACGCTCACCCTCGGCCGGGTCGCGATCGGATGCGGGACGACCAACGAACGGATCGGCCGCAATGGCGGGGTCGACATAGAAAGTCTTGATCGCGTCGGCGAGTAGCGTCGCCTCATCGCGCGACATCTTCAGAATGGGCATCCGCTCGGGCAGAATCGGCCGGAGGGTGTAGGGAAGCAGCAGGTACTCGATGAGCCATTCCCGCCGGACTTTGCTTCCCTCGAAGGTCAGCGGGGCCGTCGAGATGTCGTCGCCCCGGTTTCCGACCTGGTGACAGGAGAGACAGCGATACCGGGAGAACAGCTCTCCCACTCTTCCTCCCGGAATCATGGCAACCGTTTCCGGCGCATGGTGTCGATACTTCTCCGGGACCGGCTGAGCGCCATTGCTGAGAAGCGCCGTCACGATGGCTCGCTTCTGTTCCTCGTCGAAGCCATACGACGGCATCTTCAGTCCATCGGCGAACGAGCGTGGCGACTCGATCTTGGCGACCAGCCAGCTCGGCACCGTCCTCGGGAGATCGTGGCGCCGGCCGAAATCGAGTGAGGCGGCCCTGCGGTCGCCGAACCCGTCGAGATCGGGGCCGAACTTCTCGACCTCGTTCGTCGAGCCTGAGACGTGACAGGAGCCGCAGCCGGCGTTTCGAAAGAGGATGGCGCCCTTTTCCGCGAGCGTCTGGTTGACGCGCAGCGGCTGCAGAATCTCCTCCGGTGCCTCGAAGTCGCGGAGCTCCTCCTCGAAGTAGGCGACGATGTCCCGAACGTCGCTTTCGGAGAAGTTGTAGCGCGGCATTCTCGTCCGCGGGTTGAAGGCATGCGGATCGCGCAGGAAGGCGATCAGCCAGCCGCGCGTCGCCGCCGAGGCGATCTTCGACAGTTCGGGACCGGAGCCGTTCCCTTTCCCGTCGAGCGTATGACACGTGATGCAGCGCGACTCCGAGAAGATCCTCTTGCCGGCGGCGGGATCGCCCGCCGGTTCACGCGACGCGGCCTCGATGCTTCGGGCCAGACCGTCCGGCACGGGCTGGCTGAAGAGATAGTGCGAGAGCGCGCGAATGTCGTCTGCGCTGAGGTGGAAGTTCGGCATCGTCGCGTTCGGATCGACTGCTTTCGGGTTCTCGAGCCAGCCGCGCAGCCACATTCCTCCCGTTTTCAGAGAGACCGTGTCGAGAGGCGGAGCCTCGGAGCGGTACGACTCGTGACCGCGCACCGAGTGGCACGCGTAGCAACCGGCCCGCTCGACCAGCGCGCGACCGGCCGAAAGGGTCGGCGCATCAGGAACCGACCGCGACACGTGACATCGTCCGCAACCGGACTGGATGAACGCGGCTGGCGTCATCGGAGCAGCGTCTTCTTTCGACAGGCCGTGCGCATCTTCTTTCGACGTGGCCAGTCCCTGTCCTCCGTGGCAGGAGGTACAGCCAATCCGGTCGAAGTCATCGGGTGTATGGGCCGTCTTCGGGTGGGTTCGAAACGGCTCGGGAGCGCCGATCATCACCGGATCGGCGACGCCGAGGTGGCATGTGGTGCAGCGGTCCACACGGTTGTCGAAGTCGCGAAGCCAGATCTGGCGAATGGCCACGGGCTGGTTTGCATACGCTTCAGCCGCTTTCAGGCTGGTCGCGCGGCTCATCCCGAGGTCGCGAAACTGCCGCTGGAGGAACCGATAGGGCCGGAGCGCGTTCTTGGCAGGCGAGACCGCGAGCACGAGAAGGAACAGGAGACTCGAAGCAGCGAACAGTCGTCGAAGTGGCATCGGCTCCTCCGTCATGCCCGCGGGACGTTCGCCCATGGCCACACCCATGACCACCCCGGCCCACGGAACCAGATCCCGATCACCGTGAGGAGAGTGGCGATGATGACGAACCAGGTCATGATCCATTCGGGGAGCGTGACTCGCCAGAGACGGCGCCGGAGCGAGCCGGCACGATCCCCGCCGCGCGCCGCGAACATCGCGGCCCCGATCACCAGCGTGGGAACCGCGATCGGCCAGCATTCGAACGCCGCAAAAAGGATCGTCACGAACAGCAGCGTCGAACCCGTCATCAACGCTCTGGCCGGTGTCGCCTTCGCCCAGAGCGGTCCGGCGCTCAGATTGATCCGCGCATAGGGAATGACGATGAGCGAGATGACCACCAGCGTGGGGATGAGGACCCCGGCGACGATCGGCGGGAAATAGTGCAGCAGCTCCTGCAACCCGAGAAAGTACCAGGGCGCTTTTGCGGGATTCGGAGTCTCGAGGGGATTGGCAATGCCGAGGAGCGGCGCGTCGAAGAAGATGGCCGCGAGGGAGAGGACGATCACGACGACCTGAAAGAGGATGACTTCCCGGATGATCAGGTGCGGGAACGTCATCACATGGCGCTCCTCCGTGTCGCGCACGGCGGGGCGGAAATCGGGACGCACCAGCGCGACACGCCACGGGTTCGTCACCGGGTCGTTCGACTCCACGATTCGGATCGGCGTGGTCATGGTTCGTACTTCCTTTCGGCGTCCGGCGGCCCCTGGACACCGCCGTCCTTTCGCACGCGCCAGAGATGGACGGAGATGAGAACCATGAGGGCCACCGGCATCACCACGCAGTGCAGCACGTAGAAGCGAAGAAGCGCGTTCTCCGAGACCACGTTGCCGCCGAGCAGATAGAACCGAATCCGTTCACCGATGAAGGGGGCCTCTTTGACCATGCTGGTGCCGACCGACACACCCCAGAACGACAACTGGTCCCATGGCAGCAGGTAGCCCGTATACGAGAGCAGCAGAGTGACGAGCAGAAGAAAGACCCCGATCACCCAGTTGAACTGGCGGGGCGGGCGATAGGCGCGATGGTAGAAGACCCGCAGCATGTGAAGGCCCGCGACCAGAACCATCGCATGCGCCGCCCAGCGATGGAGGTTGCGCAGGAAGACGCCGTTGTCGACGACGTACTGGAGCTCCTTCATGTCGCGATAAGCCTGCGGAACGGAGGGGTGGTAATAGAACATCAGGGGGATGCCGCTCGCGACCAGGACCAGCGTACATGCGAGCGTGATCCCACCGAGCCACCAGGTGTGGCCGAACCGAAGAGTCTTCTCGCGAACCTTCACCGGATGAACGTGGAGAAACAGATTCTCGAAGATGATGAGAGACCGATTGCGGTTGGTGGGAGCCGCTCCGTGGCGGATGATCGAGCGGTATACCGCGGTGTCGCGAACCCATTGGGCGATGGCGACTCTCATACCTTGAACACCTTTCCGTGAGGAATCACGATGCCGGTGTCGACCACGAGGTTCCCCGCTGCGTCCTGGGTCACATCGAGCCATGGCAGAGGACGGGGCGCGGGTCCATGGACGACGTTCCCCTCGAGATCGAACACACTGCCGTGGCAGGGGCAGGCGATGACCTTCTGCTCGGAGCGGAAGCGGGTGATGCAGCCGAGGTGAGTGCAGACGGCGGAGAGCGCGTAGACGCCTCCGGCAACACCGATGACGTACGCCTTCTGCTCCTTGTTGAAACGCACCGTCCCTTCGGAGAACTCGGGCGGAGCTCCGGCGACGAAACTCGTCGGCGGCTCGAAGAAGACCTTCGGCGCCAGGAAGTCGAGCGTCACCGCGGCGGACCCGGCGGCTGCGAGAGCGCAGGCCCCGACGCCCAGCCGGACGAAGAAATCGCGCCGCGTGGCGTCTTCCTCATCGACCCATGTGTCTCGCTCGTCAGGCGACGTCGTGTTCTCTTTCATGAAAGCTCCTCATGGTGATCGTCCCTGCCGGGCAGCGCGCGGCGCAGAGTCCGCAGCGAATGCAGACCTCCTCGTCTTTGAGGATCACCGATCCGCGCCAGTCTGGATCGACGAGGATCGGAGCGAGCTCCCGTGCGCTGGCGGGAATCGAA
>DATLYG010000078.1:0-5427 GCA_035574985.1 Thermoanaerobaculia bacterium
GACGATCGTGCGGGCGTCGGCGCTGTCGCTGACGCTCTGGAGTCGCGTTCACCGCGCCGGACCGGGGGCTAGCCTTCGCGACATGGCAGGTTCCCGGCGCCTGAAGCTCCGGAGGGCAGATCAATGCGCGGTCTGTGGCACCGCTCTTCCGGCTGCAACCGTCGCGTTCTGGAATGCGAACGCGAAGACGGTCACGTGCCTCGGCTGCCTCGTAGAAGTCGACCCGTCGGCACCGGATGGCAACCACCACGGGGACGAACCTGCCCTGGATCGCGGAGTGCCGGGTGGATCGGCGAGACGCCGTTACGAGCGGCTACATGCGCAGCGCGAGCAGCGCGCGCGGGAGAAGTTGGGTGGGTTCTCGGGGCTGTACCTCGCCCTGTCGAGCGATCCGCAGTCGACGGTGGCATGGGCACAGGGCAGCCGGGGCGAGCGCCTGCTCGGCGAGTACCTCGAGAAGATCCAAGACGACCGTGTGGTGATCGCTCTGCACGACCGTCGAATCCCTGGCACACGCGCCAACATCGACCACATCGCCGTTACGCGGAGCGGAGCGATCTGGGCTATCGACGCGAAGAACTACAGCGGGAAGGTCCAGAAGGTCGACAAGGGCGGCTGGTTCTCGACAGACCTGCGGCTCTACGTCGGTCGGCGCGACTGCACGAAGCTCGTGCACGGGATGGCGAAGCAAGTAGACGCGATCCGCGCGGCTCTGGGCGACGCCATTCTCAGCGAGTTCAGCATCTCGGTCCGCGCAGCATTGTGCTTCGTCGACGCCGAGTGGTCGCTCTTCGCGAAGCCGTTTGATCTCGGTGGAGTCTGGATCGGGTGGCCGAAGGCCCTCGACGGGCATCTTTGTGCGGAGGGAGGCCTGGCGCCGGAGCACTTGGCGACTCTCGCAAGCCACGTTGCCGATGCGCTCCCGCCGGCGTAGTTGCCACTCCTGATCGTCGAAACGGATTTTTGCCCTCAGCGCCGCTCTAGCGAAGAGTGCAAATCACCGACGGCGTCGCGGCCGATGCTGCTCCCAGACCGCATCCATGTCCACCTCCTGGAGCGCGGCCGACATCTTGCGCAGTGCGTTGTCCGAGTAGCGCGGGATTCGTTGGGAGTCGAAGACGAAGATATGAACGTCATCCTCGTTCTCATCGATCGCAAGATGTCGTCGGAGAGCGAGCGCGCGCGGTGGCGTCAATCCGACCCGCTCAGCGAGCTCTCTCGCGGAGAGGTGGTACTTACGCTGTAGGTCGACCTCACGGACCGCCGCTGCGTCGCGGGGATCGTCGGCGGGAACGAACTGAACCGGCACGCCCTCCTTCTTGGAGAAGCGGACCGTCACCGTCAAGCCTGAGCCTTCGGTCAACGTGCCGAGACTCCGCAGGCGTGGGAACACCTCGTCTCGCGGCTTGCCCGCCTTGATGGCACGCTCAACGCGGTTTACGTCCTTCTCGGAGACAACGACATCGGCGGCGACGTGTGCCTCCATTGCGAGCATCGCGCGAATCTGCGACCGAGCTTCGGTGCGCCGGCGGCGCCCCGGTTCCAACAGCCTCGCGATCTGGGAGTACTGCGCATCGAGGAGAACGTCCAGGTCGGCGGGCGGGTCAGTCGATATCGGCAGCACTCGCGTTGGGAGGTGGTCGGCAAGCTTCTCGCCGAACGCGCGTTCCAGGATGTCGGCGAAGAGGGTGAATCCGGCTCGCACGTGCGTATACAGCAGACCCTCATTCAGCTCACCGAGGTAATGCTGCTCATCATCGCGAAGTGCGTCGATCGCCCGGAGTAGACCGGCCTGCTCCTCCGTCAGCCGAAGTTGCTCACCGCCAATCGCGACACATTTCTCGAAGCCGATGGAGCGACCGCGGCGTTTATCGAAGACGCGAACCTTCTTCTCGACCAGCGCCGCCTTCAACAACATCTCGAAGGCGTGCTGGAGATGAAGAAGCACTGCGCTGATCCGACCGTCGTCGTCGAAATCATTGAACGCGCGGGCGCAGCGGCGTAGAGACGCGAGAGCCTTCGCCGTCAGTAGCCGAGTGTCCCGCTGCACGCTCGCGACAGTAGGTTGTGCGCTGGCTGAGAACCGCCGCTACGCAAGCCCGGAGTGTCGCTGCTCGTAGCCCTGCATCCGCTCGCGCGCCTGCCGGATTGTCTTGGCGGAGAAGAAGCGGTGGTACGGCTTCGTCTCATCGAGCACCAGGGTCTCCACCATCAGGTCGGGGCGCCCGGCATTCTCGAGGTGGCCAAAGCCGAGCGTTCGTCGCCTGACGATTCGAGCTATCGCCGGCACGAGGGCGTTCTCGTTGTACCCCTTCTCGATCTGCGGCTTGTATCGGTTCGCCGCGTACCGCTGCCGGGTTCCGTCCTTCCGCTCGATCGTGACCTCCTCGCGTGCTCGTTCGTAGATCTCGAGCGCATCGGCATAGAGCTGCTCCATCGCTACGCGAGTTCGCTCCGGATCTTCAGCCGTCGCCATCTTCACCGCCTCCATTTCGTCGGAGTCGAGAAACTGGAAGACGAGTCGCTCGCCGCTCTCGTCTACGAGCTTCCGCGTACGCACCTTGCGCGAGAGCGCGTCGGCCTTCAGATGGAGGTTGACGCGCATGTTCTCCGTGTCAACGTCGTAGTCGTCGCCTTTGCGGATCTCCCAGACGCCGCCGTCCGTCCACTCTTCCCACGGGTATCGCCGCGGGTGCGATTGCTCGTCGCCGGGAAATGAGTCGAGCCGCCGTCCCATAGGGTAGATAATAAGCTTTGAAGACCATCTATGGCAAAGGCTTCTCGAGTACAGCGCGGCGCCCGATGACACAGGCAGCCGGCCGGCCTCTCTCTGGAGCGCCGGACTGCGTCGCTCGGCGCGTCGGGTCGGAACTCGGCCTGGAGTGAGCCGTCTCTCCTGCGTCAGTAGGCGAGCCACACGTCTACGGACGTGACCTCGCCGGCCGCAGGGTCATAGGCACCGAATCCCTCGAAGCCGAATTCGAGTGTCTTGGACGCATGCACGACGGACTCATTCCAGTCCCAGTCGTGAACGGTGACCTCAGGGACGTCGGCCCCGGCGATCTCGTACTTGAAGGGGTAGAAGTCAGCCTCGGCAACCAAGGTGCCGCCGACGTTGAATGCGAGCAGATCGCCGTCCTCGTAAGCCTCGTCGATTTCGATGTCCCGGACCTCTTCGACGGCGTCGATCTGCACGTCGCGGACGTCCAGCATCCTGAGGTCAGGGTCATCCGGAGCCTCGACCTCCTTGTACAGAAGCGATTCAGTCACTGCGTTGAGCATCTGGTCCTTGAAGGCAGGCTCATCGAGGAGAGCCGTTAGTCGCGTCAGCGCCTGCACGGAAGGCTCAACGTGCTCGTGTACGACCGCACGTAGACCGTCAGCAAGTCGGACGCGGTTGCGAGGGAGCCCGGCTGCCTCCAGATCGCCCGCGAGCTCCGGCGCGAGGCTCACCCGATCATCGCCGGCGAAGTTGTTCACGTTCGCCGTGACCAAGACGACATCGTCAGCACGAGCTTCCTCAAGTGCGTGAAGCCAGATCAACGTGTCGCGGTAGCCGCGCCCCTTCCCATCGAAGGGCTTTCGCTTGGCAACCGCCCGCACGGCGAGATCGAGGTGAGCGACGTTCGGCGGCTGCGGGATGCGTGCTCCGGCATCAGCTAGCCGCCCCCGTAGGGTCTGTTCGTAGGCGCCGACGCTGGCGTCGTCCGGTAGCTCGGGCGCAAAGCCGACGCCCAGCGACTGGAGCTCGCGTTGCGCCTTCCGGATGGAACGCGACGCCTGCTCGAGGCGTTCGCGGAACATGTTCACGGCCTCGAGTACGACGATCTCCGGGAGTACGAGATCGACTTCATCGCTCCGAGTAGCTGCGAGGAGCAGTCTTCCGTACGGCCGATTCAGCGTTGGATCGGAGTGCAGCGCGCTCGTGTCGATGAGGATCAGCAATGTCCGCTCGAACGTACCAGGCACCCGCGGTGTTGACCTTCTGTTGACCCTCAAGAGGTCGAGCGGCGGGCCGGCCGCTCTAATTCGTCCTTAAGCAGGAGCTTCTGAGGTGGGCCGTGAAGGATTCGAACCTTCGACCTTGGGATTAAGAGTCCCCTGCTCTACCAGCTGAGCTAACGGCCCCGGCGGGTGGGAAGTGTAGCCGCGCGGGCGCGCCGCGGGCCCGCCTCCGCAACGCGACGAGGCGGCCGCAGCCGCCTCGCGCGTCGTGACGGGCAGATGGTGAAGCAGCCCGTAGTCGAGCACGCCCGTGTGAGCGTCTCGCGGCCCGCAGGTAAGCGTTTTTGTGTGGACTGCGAGCCTCGCCGGCCGGGCGCGCAGCCGGGGTCGCCGGCGCGCGCGGTGATGTAGTCTCGTCCACGGTGCGCCGAGGGTCGATCTTCCGCATCTCGCTCTACGGTCTCGCGGCGGCCGGCGGGGTCACGCTCGTCGCCGTGCTGATCAAGTGGCTGCCGACGTCGGCGAGCAGGCAGATGGACCGCATCACCTGGGTCTACTGGTTCGCGACCGCCATCTGCATCGGCATCTTCGGCGTCGTCGCGGGCGTGATCGTGTACTCGGTGCTGCACTTCCGTGCCCAGCCCGACGACGAGTCGGACGGGCCGCCGATCCACGGGCACACGGGCCTCGAGGTCGTGTGGACGCTGATCCCGACCGCGCTCGTGACGGCGATCGCCGTCGCCAGCGCGGTCGTGCTGTCGCAGAACGGTCGCGCCGGCGACAACCCCTACCACGTCAAGGTGACCGCGCAGCAGTTCGCCTGGAGCTTCCAGTACCCCGACGACGGCGGCTTCAGGACGACGGAGCTCGTGCTGCCGCTCCGGCGCGCCGTGCGCCTCGACCTGTCCGCCAACGACGTCATCCACTCCTTCTGGGTGCCGCAGTTCGGGCAGAAGCAGGACGCGGTGCCGGGGATCAAGACGCACATCGTCGTCACGCCCACCCGCACCGGGTCGTTCACGCTCATCTGCACCGAGCTCTGCGGCCTCGGGCACGCGACCATGCGCGCGCCGGTGCGGGTGCTGCCGCAGCAGCAGTTCGCCGCCTGGGTGAAGCAGCAGAAGTCGGGCGGCGGCGGTGGCGGCTCGTCCGGCTCGGCCACGTTCGCCTCGGCGGGGTGCGGCAGCTGTCACACGTTCGAGCCGGCCGGGTCGAGCGGCAAGGTCGGGCCCGACCTCGACAACCTCGCCGCCGACGCGAAGACGGCGGGCAAGCCGCTCGCGGACTACGTGAAGGAGTCGATCGTCGACCCGGACGCGTACGTCGTCTCCGGCTTCCAGAAGGGCGTCATGCCGTCCACGTACGGCCAGACGCTCACGCCCGCCCAGATCGAGGGGCTGGTCACGTACCTGACAGGATCGAAGTGAGGGGTCGAAGAGGGAGTCTGATCACGTGAGCACGGTCGTCGAGCACGAGCACCAC
>DATLYG010000079.1:0-2624 GCA_035574985.1 Thermoanaerobaculia bacterium
GCCGCCCTCTCGTCGTGTCACATGCTCTGGTATCTCCACCTCTGCGCCGACGCGGGGATCGTCGTGGTCGGCTACCGCGACGCGCCATCGGGGACGATGGTGGAGACGGCGGGCGGAGGGGGACACTTCACCGAAGTCGTCCTTCGCCCGGTGGTGACGCTCGCTCCCGGGGGTGACGCGGCGCGGGCGATCGCGCTCCACGAACGCGCGCACCAGTACTGCTTCATCGCCAGCTCGGTGAACTTCCCCGTCCGCTGCGAGCCGGAGATCGCCCATCACGCCGCGGCGGGGCCATTCGGCTAATAAGGAACATCGGCCACCTCGCGCACGAGGCGCTCGAGGATCTGCCACGCCGCGGCGTTTTCGACGCCTTCGGCGATCGCGCCCGGCCCGTCGTCGTGTCCGCGCGCGGCGTGGAGGCGGGGCGCTGGCGCGCGATCGACGTGAGCCGCAGATCGCCGTTGCGATCACGATCGCGTCGAATCAAATCGCTGAATGCCCGGAGTTCCTGTCCGTTATTGTCCCTCTTCGGCGACTGAGGGATGAAAGGACCGTCCCATGCTGCAGGCCGCACTTCTCCTAGCCCTGTTTGCCGCCGAACCTCCCCTGACCGTCGACATCCCGGCCGCTCCCGAGGACATCGGGTTCAGCGCCTACGGCATTCTGCCGTTCGGCGTGCACGCGGGAGATCATGCGATCGACGGCCACCCGGGATGGGACATCGAATACAAGGAGGGAGGACTCGTGCGGGCGGCCGCCGAGGGAAGCGTGCAGTTCGTGATGGCCGACTCGTATTCGGCGGGGAGGTCGACGGTCCAGATCGAACACCGCCGCGGTTCGATCACGTTTCGCACCGTCTACACGAACGTCGCCGAGGTCGATCCCGCGATCGTCAGGGGGGCGCCGGTGGGGCGCGGCCAGGTCATCGGCCGTCCCGGCACATTCATGACCACCATGGGATCGGCGCGCGTGACGTACGGGATGACCCATTTCCAGGTCGACGACTTCCGCCGGAGCGCCGGCCTGACAAACAAGAGTGCCGTCAGCCCGGAGGGGTTTCTGTCGCAGCACGGTCGGGAGGTGTTCGCGTACGCGTGGCCGCGGGCTCACTACAACCAGGAGTTCTGCGAGCCGTTCGCGACGAACCCGCGCGAGATCGTTCCTCCGATGACGCGAAGCTGGATCGGAACCGCGTCGACGCTGAGCGTGACGTGCGTCGGGAACGGGCAGTTCGAATACGTGCTCGAGGAATCGGGACGTCCGCCGGAGCGGGGAACGATGCGCATCGCCATCGCCATTAGCCCCTATCCCGCAGTCGATCTGATCCCGTTCGCGGGTGGCGCCGCGCGCCTCGGCATCTTCGACATCTACGGCGCGACCATGCGCCTGGCGCTGTCGGAGCCGGGAGGCGGGAGACCGGACGATCTGTCGATGGCGCGGGCGTACGAGACGGCGCTCCCGCGCCAACGCGCCTCGCGGCCGTGAGCGACGCGATCCCTCAGCGGTCAGGCCGCGCCTCCCTCGGCCGAGGCGGGAGCGACGGCGACGGACGAGCGTCCATCGTCCCTCGCCTCCCGCAGCCGCGTCGGAATCGGAACCTCGTCGCGCGGAAGGCCAGCGGCAGCCTCGACGCGTCCTGAAGGATCCCGGCGAAGGTCCCGATCGCGAGGTCGGGCGGGAGCGCGTGATGGACGCCCGGAAGATAGCCGTACAGCTTCTTCGCAAACCAGGCCACGTGGCGCCTCAGGCCTCGCGCCTCGTCCGCGCTGATGACTTTGATCCTCCGCATCGGCCCCCCTCTCATTTCGCGGCCGCCCTTTGCGAGGCGTGCGGGTCGTGATGGTTGGACGAAGCGATTCTGTCGATTCGCGGGATCGCTGACACTCTTGACGGTCCCCCGAGTTCAGCAGCCATCGTGCCGAACGCGCGCTTGGACGTCCACGCTGTGCATGCAGAGAAGCTGCACGAAAGAAGACGGGCGATGAACATCGCGGGCCGTCGAGACCGCCTTCGTCGGACCGAACCCGGACTGCGCGGACACTTGCGCGAACACCTTCGCAGAAGGAAGGCAAAAAAAAGAGCCGCTCGGTTTCGCGTACCGTGAGCGGCTCGTGTGGGTTCCGTTGGTAGACCCCAGCGGACTCGAACCGCTGACCTCCACCGTGTCAAGGTGGCGCTCTAACCAGCTGAGCTAGGGGTCTGTGGAAAAGATCTGGTAGGCGCTAGCGGACTCGAACCGCTGACCCCCACCGTGTGAAGGTGATGCTCTACCGACTGAGCTAAGCGCCTACGAACCGGTCGGGATTGTACTCAACCCCTCGCGACGCCGGGGTATTTCCCCGCGGCGAGGGCGAAGAATACTACAAAGCGCCGGCATGCGGGCCGGGCTACTTCCTCTTCGATGAGGACTTGCGGGAAGAGGACTTGCGGGAAGACTTCTTCGGCGTCGTTCGCTTCGAGGACGCCTTCTTCGAAGAAGACTTCTTCGTGCTCCGCTTCTTCGGCGCGGGTGGCACCTTGCCGCCCTCGCGGCGCGCCTCCGAGAGCCCGATGGCGATCGCCTGCTTGCGGCTTTTTACCGTCTTCCCCGAGCGGCCGCTCTTCAGTTGTCCGCGCTTCATCTC
>DATLYG010000080.1:0-8189 GCA_035574985.1 Thermoanaerobaculia bacterium
TCATGGGCCTTCTCGCCGGCAAAGATCTCGTACCAGTGGATCTTCCGCTTCCCGCCGTAGCTCTTTCCGACGACGCCGTCGACGACGTACCGCGTCGCCCGCCAGATGTCGGGGCCGGTTCCGTCCCCTTCGATGTAGGGAATGATCGGATCGTCGGGAACGGCGATCTTCCCGTTGGCGTACGTGATCTTCGTACCGGAAGCGGGTTTCGGAAAGCGCTCAGCCATAGCGCGCGGCACTTTAGACGATGCCCCGAGCCACAGGCAACGTTCTCCGTCACACCATGAGGTCACGGAGACGCTTGAGATTCTCGCGGTCGGACTCGGTCTCGACGCTCTTCGGCGTCTCGATGACTTTCGGGATCTTCCGAAAACGTACGTCGCCGAGAAGCATCCGGAAGGCCTCGGTTCCGATCTGACCTTCGCCGATGTGCTCGTGGCGGTCGACGCGGCTGCCCAGCGGCTTTTTCGAGTCGTTCAGGTGGAAGGCTCCGACGTTCCCGATGCCGACATGCTGATCGATCTCCCCTATCAGGCGCTCGTAGCCGTCGCGCGTCCGGATGTCGTAGCCGGCGGCAAAGACGTGGCAGGTGTCGACGCAGATCCCGACGCGCTTCTTTTCGTCGACGGCGCGAAGGATCTGGCCCAGCTCCGCGATCGAGCAGCCTACGCACGATCCCTGCCCCGCCGAGGTCTCGAGCAGAGTCACCACCTCGTGGTGCGGAAGGCGCGCGTGGATACGGTCGAGCGAACGTGCGATCTGATCGATTCCTTTCGCCGCGCCAGCACCCAGGTGCGCCCCGGGATGAAGGACCACGGCGTGGATGCCGAGGCGCTCGGCGCGATCGAGCTCGTCGACCATCGCGTCGATCGACTTCCGGTGGACCTCGACGTCGGTCGTCGCGAGATTGATCAGATAGGAGGCGTGCGTGAGCATCGGCAGGACGTTGCGCCGCTTCCGGAACTCCGCGCACTCCTCCTCGGTGAGCGCTTTCCCCTTCCACTGGTTCGAATTCTTCGCGAACAGCGCGACCGCGCTCGCTCCGACCTCCTCCGCCCGGGCGAACACCGTGTGCAGTCCCCCCTTCGTGGAGAGATGGGCACCGATCAAGTCACCTTTGGCACGAGGAAATGCGAGTCGGGAGCCGGACATGGGACCCATCAGAACGCCGCGGCACCGTTCGTTCATCCCCGGCACCGGCCGCAGCGTCTGCGGCGACGCTCCGCTACCGCAGCCGGAAATTCACGTTCACCGTGTAGTAGACGTCGATCGGCTCGCCGCGATAGGTGGCGGGGCGGAATCGCCATCGCGACACCGCCTCGCGGGCGGCCTCGCCGAGACCGTACGGCAGGTCCTTGATCACTTCGACGTTGTCGATGCGGCCGTCCTTCCGGACGATGCCGCGGATGACGACCGTCCCCGAGACGCGTGCCAGCCGCGCCGCCTGCGGGTAGCGGGGAATGACGCGCTCGATTTCCTCGGGCTGCGTTCCACCGGGGGGGACCGCCGCGTAGACTCCGCCCCCTTCGGCCGGCGCGGGAGCCGGTGGCGGCGTGACCGGCTCGGGAGGCTCCGGCAACGCGGTCTGTGCCGGAGGGGGAGGCTCCGTCTCACCGGTCGCGGTCGCCGGCGGGGCCGATGGCGGAGGCTCATTCGATGCGACGTCGAACTGCGGTGAACCGGTCGCGATCACCTCGATCGCGTCGACGTCGGCGTAAGCCACCTGCCCCATGTGATCGATCGCGTAGAAGTCGTGATCGCGCGTGAAGACCCGCACCTCGGTGTCATGCGGCAGCTCGCCGACGACCGGATAGAAGATTCCCGGGCCGGCAAAGAGCGTGGTCCGCTCGATCGCCCGTCCCTGCAGTGGCGGAAGCTTCCGGATCGCCGCGTAGCGTGCGAGGCGCCGCGACCGTTCGCCGGTCCTCTCGAGCGCGCTGCGGTCCGCCCACCCGCTCAATCCCTCGCCGTTCTGCAGCCGCACCCACGATCCGCGGTCCTCGAGCAGCAGGAGCTGCTCCCCTGCGATGGCGGTCGTCACCACCGGCGCTTTCGCGCTTGGCTCCGTCCGCAGGCGGATCCGGGGCGCGAGGACCGTCAGCGTCTCGGTCTGGAGGGGGATCTCGCGCCGTTCCTTCCCCGCCGAAAGGACCAGGAGGGCGAGGAGCACGAAGAAGATCGCGCCGAGGAGAACGACGACGAGCAGACCGCGCTTGTGCCGGGTGGCGTGGGAGGTCATCGTGCGGCGCGACGGTCCTTCATCAACACATAGAGGATCGCCTTCTGGACGTGCAGCCGGTTCTCGGCCTCGTCATAAATCACCGACTGCGGCGAGTCGATCACCTCCGCGGCGACCTCCTCGCCGCGATGCGCCGGGAGGCAGTGCATGAAGATCGCCTCCTGTTTCGCCAGCGACATCACGCGACGGTCGATCATCCACCCCGCAAAGTCGCGTCGGCGCTGTTCCGCTTCCGCCTCCTGTCCCATCGACGCCCAGACGTCGGTCTCGACGATGTCGGCCCCGCGCACCGCCTCTTCGATCGAGTTGGTGACGACCAGTTCCGTCCCCGCCACCTCCGCATCGGCCCTGGCGTGGGAGACGACGTTCGCGTCGGGTGCGTAGCCGGGAGGGGTGGCAACGGCAATGTGCATTCCGACCTTGGGTGCTCCGAACATCAGCGAATGCGCCATGTTGTTGCCGTCGCCGACGTAGGCGATCTTCCGCCCCTTCAGGTCGCCGAACTTCTCCCACGCGGTGAAGTAGTCGGTCATCGCCTGGCAGGGATGCGACAGATCGGTCAGGCCGTTGATCACCGGTACGCTGGCATGCTCGGCAAGGTCGGTCACGGTCTTGTGAGCAAAGGTACGGGCCATGATGGCACTGACGTAGCGGGAAAGGACCCTGGCCGTGTCTTCGATCGGTTCGCCGCGGCCGAGCTGGATGTCACGCGACGAGAGAAAGAGCGCGTGGCCGCCGAGCTGAAACATCCCCACCTCGAACGACACGCGCGTCCGCGTCGACGACTTCTCGAAGATCATCGCCAGCGTCTCTCCGGGAAGGGCGTTGCGGAACTTCTCGGGGTTCTTCTTCATGTCGCGCGCGAGAGTGAAGATCCCCATCACCTCTTCGGCGCTGTAGTCGTGGATTTCGATGAAGTCTTTCTGACGCACGTTCACGTTCACCTCGGAGCGGTAGTGGTCGCGGTATTCTAGGCCGTGTATCAGGTCCGGATGCACGAAATGGCTGTCGTCGTCGCCATGGCCGACGCCGAACCGGAGGAGTACTCGATTTTTCTCTCACCTTACTCCGCCGTCCGTGAAGGGCCGGAGACGCTTGCCGACTACGTGAACGGCCGGCGCCGCTTTTTCCCGATGCTCAAGGGCGGCGTGGCGAAGATGATCAATCGCGATCACATCGTCTGGTTCCGCTGCGAGAGGCTGCCGGCGGTGAGCGACATCGATGTGACGATCATCGAGCGGACCGCGATCCTCGAGCTTTCCGACGGCACCCGGCTCGAAGGATCGATCCCGGTCGACCGGCCGCGCGAGCACTCCCGCATCTCCGACGTTCTCAACGACGGCTGCGAGACCTTCGTGCGGCTCGATGACGACACCGCGTCGACGTACTTCGTGAACAAGAATTTCATCCGCCAGGTGATTCCGCTCTGATTCACCGCGGGCGCTCGACCCCGGCCGGCAGCCGCCCTTCTTCGTCGAGCTGGATCAGGTGGGCCGCGATCTGTGCGGAGGCGGCGCGCTCGAGGCGCGGGTCGAGAGCGGGATAGACGATGCTGCGGATCGACTCGATCGTCGTGGCGCCGCGCTCGATGGCCTCGACGATCTGACGCTCGCGGCCGAGTCGGTGCGCGAGGTACTCGTCGATGAGCGCGATCGCATCGTCGCGCGTCGGTCCGTGCCCGGGGTGGATCCGTTTCGGCTGTTTGTCCCGCAGGCGCCGCAGCGAACGGATGTAGTCGCCCATGCTTCCGTCGGGCGGAAACACCGCCGTCGTACCGCTGCCGAGGATCGTGTCACCGGTGAAGAGGTCGCCGGAGGAAGTGAGGTAGCAGACGTGCTCGCCGGTGTGGCCGGGCGTGGCGACGACCTCCACTCGCTCCCCCTCGATCTCGAACGTCTCGCCGCCGGAAACGCGGATGGCGACGTCGCTCCCGTCGAACACCCCGTACGGCGCGACGATCCGGGCGCCGGTGGCCTCGCGCAGCGGCAGGGCGGCCGGCGCGTGGTCGCCGTGGCGATGCGTGAGCAGAATCATCGACAGCTTCGGCATCGCGGCCAGGATGGCCGTGACGTGCGACTCGATCCGCGGTCCCGGATCGATCACGGCCGTCTCTCCGAGCAGGTAGGTGCGCGTGCCGTCGAGCGTGAACGGGCCGGGATTCGGAGCGGTGATCGAGCGGATCTTCACGGCTCGGGAAGAACGATCTTCTTCTTCCCTTCCTCGATGACGAGCAGGGGAAGGAGCGGGTGCACTTCGCAGCCGCGGCGCGACTCGACCAGCGCGGCGGCCGAGGCGACGGGAGCGATGGCTTCGAGGTTCCTGAGCGTCGGAAACACCATCGGGAAGTCACCCGCCTCGTGACGCGCGAGTGCTTCCGCCGGAGCGATCCAGGTCGTCTCGACCGCTTCCGTGTTCTCGGCGGTTGCCACGGCGTCGCGGCCGGTGGTGGCGAGAAAGAACCAGGTGTCGAACCGCTTCGGGACGCCGACAGGAGTGATCCAGCGCGAGGTCAGAACGAGGCGCTCGAGATCGACCGGTGATGCTTCCAGCAGCGGCCCCACCGCACAGGTCCCCGTCAGAAGGTCCTTGCGCTTCGCCTCCGCGTCCTCCAGCGGCGCGCCGAGCCAGATCCCGGTTTCCTCGAACAGCTCGCGCAGCGCGGTGATGCGCATGACGGTGAGTTCCTCGCCGCCGCCCGAGACGCGGTCCTGGTGATCGAGCGTGCCCCCGGGGAAGACCCACGCATTGGGAACGAACGAACTCCGCTCGTGGCGGCGGATCATCAGCACCTCCAGCGGTTCGTCGCGCAGCAGGATGACGCTGGCTGCCGGAAGGGGGACCACCTCGCCGGCCGTACCGGCCCCGGCGGGAAGCTGGTCGTCACGAACGCCGATCGAACCCATTCAGCACCTCCCTCCCTGCCAGCCGACCCACTCTTCGCCTCCGGGGCCGCGCTCCTTCTTCCAGATCGGAACCGACATCTTGATGCGGTCGATCATCATGCGGCACGCGTCGAACGACTCCGCGCGATGGGGCGAGGAGCAGACGATGGCGATCGAGGTCTCGCCGACCACGAGGTGCCCGAGACGGTGGAGCACGGCGATGGTGACATCGGGAAAGCGCGACGAAACCTCGCCGACGATCCGCTCCATCTCCTTTTCCGCCATCGGGCGATAGGCATCGTAGAAGATCGACTCGACCGCTCTCCCTTCGTGATGGTCGCGGACGACGCCCTCGAAGAGAACGTACGCTCCGTCGCTCGGGCGGACGACGCTGCGGACCAGCGCAGCGGAGTCGATCGGGGCATCCGTCAGGTACTTCATCCGCCTGCAACCGGAGGAATGAACGCCAGCTCGTCGCCGTCGCGGAGCGGGGTGTCGGGCGGGACGTATTCCTCGTTGACCGCGGTCATCGGAGGCTCGCGGTAATCGCCTAACTCGCGGTACCGTGCGCGAAGCTGCTCCCACACATCGCGGGGGCGCGCACCGTCGGGAAGATCCAGCTCGTCGCGGTCCCTTCCGGCGATGTCCCGCAGCACGGCGAAGAAGAGAAGGCTCACTTTCATCCGCACGGCATTGTATAGAATCGATTGGTGGCCATTGCCTTCACGGCGGAGATGACCGTCGCGGCCGCACTCTCCCTCCATCCCCGCGCGCGATGGGTCCTCACAGCCTGGCACCTCGGGCGTTGCGCGGGGTGCGAAACCGCCCGCCTCGAGACCCTCGCGCAGGTCGCCGAGGCGTACGGACTCCCGGTCGAGCGGATCGTCGAGGACCTCAACGCCTGGTGCGCTCAAAACGAGTAGCGGATCCCGCCCGTGACGTGCAGATTGTGAGGACGGGGGATGCGGACCCCTGTCGCGTTGCGGGGAAAATCAGAGCGCCGCATCGGCGAGGAGGTGGCGATGTCCGATGCGCGCCCCTCGAGGGCGAAGCGGTCGTTCCAGCGCCAGGCCATTCCCGCGCCCGCCACCGTCCCCCAACCCGACCGCGTCCCTTCGAAGAGCGCCAGGCCGGCGCCCGAACGCCGCCGCCGCACGTGGTAGAGCGCGTACGCCGGCCCGGCAAAGAGATCGAACCGGAGTGCGCCGCCGGGCCTGAGGTGTACGACCAGCGGAAGGGCGAACGTGGTCACCGCGATTCTTCCGGCGTCGAGCGCAACGCCGCTTCCCGTTGCGCCTCGCACGGCGACCGGCGAGCGGGTAAACGTCCCCTCCAGCCTCGCGCTGATCCGGCCGCCGATCCGCTTCTGGAGGTCCGCCGACAAACCGGGCCGGGTCGCGGCTGACAGATGAATCTCCGAACGTTTCGTTCCCGCCTCCGTCTCGGCGATCATCGTCCGCTCGGCGAAACGCCCGAAGCCGAACGGGCCTCCGGCGAGGCCGAGACTCCAGTCGTCAGCGGTGGCCGGGAGGGCGGTGAGGAGGAGGGCGGCGAGCAATCTTTGCAGCATGGCGTTGGTCGAATTTGCAACCGGGGCGCCAACGAGAGAAAAATTTACACCTGCCCGAAAGATGGGTCAAAAAGTGATTTTTTTCACGAGCTGAGGCAAACAAGTGTCTTGTTCTCTGTAATTTCGAAAGTTAGCAGTCCCGGAGGCCCTCTCGCACACCGCTGTGGAATGGCTGGGCTCGCTCGTTGGCAGCGATTTCGCAGTGGGTAAGGGCACGATGACACAGGTTTCGACTGTTTTCACGAAACCTCAGCGCGGATCCAGCCTTTTCCGTCTGCGCTCAGTGGCCGCTGCGGGCTCCCTCCTCGACTATTGGACCGATTTTGGACGATTAATCTCATAAGCTTCCTTGCATCCTGCCAACTGGCCGCAGCGGTCCAGCCCTTTTCGAAGTACCACGAGCGGAGCCGAAAGGCTCCGCGAGTGTTTTCAGCGGGATCTGGGATTTCCGAGCGGCCGCCGCATCGTTGCTATATTGCCTCCGCATGGCCGCGCGTCCCCGACTCTTTCTCATCGACGGCTCGAACAACGTCTACCGCAGCTATTACGCGATCCGCGGGCTGACGAACTCGGCGGGCCTCGCCACCAACGCCGTCTACGGCTTCACGCAGATGCTGCGGAAGCTGCTCAAAGAGCATGAGCCCGACTCCATCGCGGTGGCCTTCGACATCGGCAGCGCGAAGAGCCGCCACGAGGCGTTCGCCGACTACAAGAAGGACCGCAAGCCGATGCCGGACGATCTATCCGTCCAGCTTCCCTACGTCAACGAAGTTCTGGAGGGGTTCCGGATCCCCGTCATCGGCGTCGAAGACTGGGAAGCAGACGACCTGATCGGCTCCCTCGCCTGCGCGGCGCGCGACCGCGGTTACGACGTCGTCATCGCGACATCAGACAAGGATTTCTTCCAGCTCGTCGGCCCCGGCATCTCGCTCTACCACACCGGCCGCGAGGTGCTGTATGACGCGAAAGGGGTGGAGGAGGCGTTCGGCCTCCCGCCGGAGAAAGTGGTCGACGTGATGGCCATCTGGGGCGATGCGATCGACAACATCCCCGGCGTTCCCGGCATCGGCGAAAAGGGGGCGAAGGCGCTGATCGCCGAATTCGGGTCGCTCGAGGGGGTCTACGAGAACCTCGACAAGCTCAAGCCGGCACAGCGAAAGAAGCTGGAAGAGAACCGCGAGAAGGCATTCCTCTCGCGCGATCTCGCCCGCATCAACTGCAATCTCGCGGTCACCATCGACTTCGAGACGCTGCGCCGCCGCGAGCCCGACCGGGCGAAGCTGCACGACGTCTTCTCGCGGCTCGAATTCGCCTCGCTGATGCAGGAGTACCTTCCGGAGGCGCCGCAGGTCGAGCGCGCATACCGGATCGCCACGACCGAAGACGAGGTTCGCGCGTTCGCCGCCGGCGCAGAACACCTCGCCATCTGGATCGAGCCGGCACCGGCCGGAGGGTTCGGCGAGATTCTCGCCGTGGCGCTTTCGCGGCGGGAGGGAGA
>DATLYG010000081.1:0-3824 GCA_035574985.1 Thermoanaerobaculia bacterium
GGTTGCCATTCTCAACTTCGCGGAGGGGACGCGGTTCGCGCGCGAGAAACAGATCGACCAGGAGTCTCCCTACCGCCACCTGCTCCGTCCGCGCATGGGCGGCGTCGCCTTCGTCCTCGCCTCGCTCGGCGACCAGCTCGAAGCGCTGCTCGATGCCACCATTGCCTACTCGCCCCACGACGTGACGCTTTGGGACTTGCTCACCGGGCGCATCGAACGGATCGACGTTCGCGTCCGCCGTGTCGAGATTCCGGCCGAGTTTCTCACCGGATCGATCGTCGAACCGGGCGCCCCTCTCGCGCGATTCAAGCGCTGGATCGAAACGCTCTGGCGCGAAAAGGACGCCCTGCTCGACGACCTCCGCAGGGAAGTCACTTCACGCTGATGCTCGTGATGTGCCGGATCCCGCCCCCTCCCTGCACCAGGCGGAACGGATGGATCTCCACCGAGGGCGTTCCGCCGCCGGCGGAGCGCATCACGACGACCACACCGCGGCTGACTCCCATCGGACCCGGCGCGAAATAACGGACTCCGATGTGGTACGCGCCGCGTTCGACACGATCGCTCCGAATCACCTCCGGCCCCAGTCCCTGGGTGATGTCCTGAAGCAGCTCGAGTCCCGAGGGCGTTCGCGGGTTCCCGTAGAAGCACTCGTCTCCCGCCGGATCGATCACGTGAAGGTCGACGTCGTTCGCGTCGGTCTCCCACGCGATCGTGATCCGCAGCGCATCGCGATGATCGAGATCCACGCCATGCTCCCGGGCGCGCGCGGCGATCTCCTCACGACGTCCCGGTTCCTTCGCGCCCCACGCCCGATAAACGAAGACCAGTTCCTCGCGGAGAACGCGCCGGACGTCACCGTACCATCCGGGAAACGACCGGCGCGTCGCATCCTCGAGCACGCGAGCGGCTTCCTCGAAGCGCCCTTCCACCCAGAGCATCAGCGCGAGGTGGCGATATCCGTTCGCGCGATCGGGGCGCACTTCCAGCGAGCGGCGAAGTGGAGCTTCGGCAAGCGGGGCACGGCCCAACCGGACCAGCAGCAGACCGGCGCGTTGCAGCAGCTCCGGCTTGCCGGGGGCCACTTCGATCAGCGACGCGGCTGCACGCGCGGCTTCCTTCTTTCTCCCGAGCATCTCGCCGGCGAGGGCGAGAACTTCGTAAACCTGGGGATTCTCCGGGTCGTATGGCTGCCACTCCAGTGCGAGAGCCCGGAGCCCCTCCCACTCGCCCCGCGCGGCGAGAGCCTCGCTGAGCTGGTTGTACGTCTCACGGTCGCGGCGATTCTCTCCGAGACGCCGGCGGAGAGCGTCGACCTCTTCCTTCGTCGGCCGGCGCGGCTTCGCCCAGCCGCCGCGGCCCTCGTCCTCTTCGTTGCTCGGGACGCGCGCGATCCGCCGCCGCTCCTCCCCTTCCGCCACGGTCGGCGCAACAGAAGAAGCGGCCTGTCGTTCCCTGCCGGGCACGGCGTCTGCCATGTTCTCTGCCACGGTTTTTGCCATGACATCGCCCACGGTTTCTGCCACATTGGCCACCACGGGCTCACTCACGATTCCGCCGACGACACCACCCGCGATTCCCCCTTCGACGGACGCCGCCGTCGACGGTTCGTCTTTCGAAGGCGCCCTCACGGGACCGCGTTGCGATCGGGTCTCCTCCGGCATCCGGGGCGGCGGCATCGCCGCACCCCACCGCTCCGATCCGGAACGCCGGTCGATGCGTCCGATTCCGCCGGCCTCGACCGTCAGGATCGCGGCCAGCGCACGGCGATCGAGGCCGAACCGCTGGTAGTCCCATTCGCTCTCGAGCACCAGCATCGTCGTGCGAGGGATCACCACGCGCTGCTCGATGCTGATGCGGACCTGCTCGGCCGCCAGCGCACGCCGCACTCCCTCCGACTCCTCTGCGGCTTCGCGATCGGCAAGATGGTCGAGGTAGGCGCGGTACGCCTCCCGTTCGAGGAGAGGAGCGAACGCATCGGCCGGAAGCGAGGAGCGGACCGCCGCCGGCACGGTCAGACCCTCGAGGCGCACCTCCGGCCCGGATCCGCCGCCCGCCCGTCCGAGAACGATGATCTCGTCGCCGCCCTGCACGTCGTCGAACCGACCGGGATGGATCCATTCCGCGCCGCTCCCGGAGATCGTCACCGATGGGCCGAGCGGACGCGCCAGCGCGGCCGCGGCCTCCTCGGCGCGCCGCTCGAGCGCGTCGGTGAAGGGAATCCTCACGATGCGGCCGCGCCCGGCGGTGAGCGCGCGAGCGAGCGCCGCGTCCCGGCGGCTCCCGAGGATCAGCGCGTGCACCGTCATCACGGACGGAAGCGCACTGATCCGTTCGCCGATCGTCCTCCGATCGGTTTCCCCGAGCGTGGCGACCAGATCGCTCGCGATCACGATGGTCGCCCGGCGCGGGAGGTGGCGGAGGTCGTCGAGAACGGCGGCGATGTCGGTCCCGCCGAGGAAAAGCCGTGTGCGCAGAAGTGCCGCGATGCTGCGCGACATCTCGTCAGCGCTGCCGTGGCCGAGCGTGGCGATCTCCTGATCGAATGCCCGGACTTCGACGCGATCGTCCGGCGGAAGCGATCCGAGCAGCCGTTCGAGGGCACGCACGCGATGATCGGCGCTTTCCGCGGATGAGGCCGACGTGTCGACGTAGAACACCCAGTCGTGCGATCCCCCCTCGTGGCGCGCAGTGACGACGTCAGGCCGGAAGGCGGCGAGAAAGAAATCGCCGGCCCGCAGAATGCGCGACGGTGGCGCACCGGGCCGCGCGCGCCACGCCAGTTCGATGTCGGCTGCGGGCGTGTAGTCGCGCTCTTCCATGCTGTAGACGTCGGCGGTCGTCAGCGCCATCGACGAATCACCCTTCGACGAGCCTGCCGCCGGCTCCTCGCCCGGCAGCGGCGAGACGAATGCGCGGAACGAGAAACGGTCGATCTCCTGCATGCCGCGGAGCGGAAACGTGTAACGCCGCACTCCATCGCGCAGTGGCAGCAGCTTCGTGTACGAGAGAATCAGCCGCACTTCCCCCTTCGGCTCGATCGGGAAGATGCGCGCCGAAAAGCGGTTTCCCTGCTCCTGTTCGAGCAGCGCCGGGTCGCGCATCTGGTGGAGAAACTGTTCGTAGACCTGATTTGCGCGGAGCCTCTCGACGACCTCACCTTCCATCAAATGGCCGTTCACGTCCTTCGCGAACCGGCTGATCGTCGCCTCTTCGGGCAGCGTGCATGTGAAGCGCCCTTCGATGCGGCGCGGCTGCGGGTTGCGAAAACGGAACTCCATCTCCGTGAGCGACAGCATTCCGTGGATCGCGGCGCGGACCGAGAGCTGCTCGAGAATCAGCTCCTGCCCGTCGGGATCGGCGAAGGTGACCGGCGGCGGGGGCGTGCCGGCGTCCTCGCCGGTGTTTGGTCGCTGGACGGACGGCGAAGGTGCCGGCGAAGGTGCCGGCGAAGGTGCCGGCGCCCCACTGAGGACGAGCGACAGGACTGCGGCGACGAGCAGGGCCCCGGACGAAACGAGCGAGCGTGCGAGCGAATCCATTTCGATCCTCCGCACCCTTAGATGCGTTCGCGGAACAAAAAAGAACTTTGTGCGCCCCGTCACGGAAGTTGAGCGCTGGGAAGTCCACGTTGGGTCCGATACAATTCCGCCGCAGCCTCCAATAACGAGCAGTTCCGAGTGCCCTAGTGTAGTGCTTCATAAATATCTTGCCTTTTGCCGTGGGAGCTGCGGGCGAGGTCAAGGAACGAGGAGGAGGCGATGCGATGGCATCGTCGACGACGAGTGACGCAGAGATCGCCCGCAGATCCCACGGCCCTTCGG
>DATLYG010000082.1:0-17625 GCA_035574985.1 Thermoanaerobaculia bacterium
GCGCCTCCGGCGACCACTTGGCGATGAACATCAGGAGCCGGTTGCGCAGTGTGTCCGGCATGCCCTCGTAAGGTAGGTACGGGTCCTCGTCGCGCCGGTGCTCCCGCCCGCGCACATAAGACTTGAGCTCCGACGGCACCTGCGTCTTGAGGTACCGCTCGACGGCGTCGCGGAAGTCCGCCGGGCAATGCGGATCGTCGGGATCGGGCACGAGCGAGGCGAACACCACTGCCCGCGACGCCGCCAGCGGTCGGCGCGCCCACCACAGATGCAGCGTCGAGATGTGCCCATGCCGGAGCGACTTGTCCCGCACGCTCTCGGCCGAGATCTCCCGGATGGGGAGCGCCACCTCGATGAGGCGCGGGCAGTCGCCAGCGATGTTTCGTTGCCCGCTCATGCTGGCTCTCCTTCGAGGATGGTGGTCCCCAGTACAGCAGCGGGCCGCGAAGGGCCGAGTTCGGCCAGAAACCTTGACGCGATGGTGGCGGCGTTGAGCGGGCCCCACCCTCGGACCTGCGCTCCCATGCGATAGGCAAGGTTCCGCCGCAACTGGGTCACGCTCGAAAGAATGAGAACTCGCCTCGTTCGGGTGATCGCCACGTAGAAGAGGCGTCGCTGCTCCTCCAGCGATGCGGCCTGTTCGGACGGCGTGCCGTCAGTCAGCGTCGGAACGAGCCCCTCGATGCACCCGACCACCGCTACAAGGTCGGCCGTGAGACCCTTCGACTTGTGAAGGCTCATCACCCGGACGTAGTCGACGTCTGTAGGCAGCTCGGGTTGCGTGATGCCGATGCGGAGAGTCTCTCGAAGCTCCTGCGCGCCGAACTCGTCTCCCTCGATGGTCGAGGCCAGGGAGCGGATGAAGCTTGTCCAGTCCCGATCCCCAGGGAACAGTGCATCCACAAGCGCTTGACCTCTGACGGGTGCCAGCTCCCCAAGACGCCTCTGCAGCTCTCTGAATCGCTCGACGAGCGGTCCCGTTTGCGGGATGATCAGGTCGCCCGATGCGAGGCGTTCCAGGGTTGCCCGGGGCGCCTCTCCACTGGTCTCGCAATGCGCCCGAAGCCGTGCCCAAGCCCCGGTCCGCAGGGAAGTGCTCCCGAACCCGCACCAGCAGCGGAGTGCTACCCGGTCCTCCGGGTTCGCGAGCAGGGTGAGTAGGGTGAACGCCTGTTGGGCATCGTCTTCGTCAAGCGCCTCCTCGTGGAAGAAGCTGTGGGCGAAGACGCCGAGAGCGTTCAGGGCATCGCGGACCGCGTAGCCGAGCTGCCGACGCGGGGCGAGGACGAGGACTCTGCCGGCATCCACGTCCCCGTTCTGGATTCTCCGTCGGATGATCTCGGCGATACCTTGAGCTTCTTCTTCGATGGTGCGCCACTGGAGGACGAGTACCTCGCCTTCGGGGTTTCCCGGCAACGGCGTGAGAAGGCGCGGAGTCCTGCCCGGATTGTTGGTGATCAACGTGTTCGCCATCTCGACCACCAACCGGGGACACCGCCGACATTCGTCGAGCCCCTCGTCGTGGGTTCCCGGATGCGATTCGTCGAAGGTGGCGATTCCCGCCGGGTGGGCGAACTTGAAGGAATAGATGGACTGGTCCTCGTCCCCGATTACGATGATGTGTCCTGCTTCCGCAAGGAGGTCAAGGAGGACCTGTTCGGCTCGGTTGAGGTCCTGATACTCGTCGACGAGAACGTGCTCGAACACTCCGCGATGAGGCGAGGCCGGATTCTCCCGCAGATAGCGGAGCGCCTCGGGGACGAGCTCGCCTATGAGTATGGCCTCGTGGAATCGGAGCCAGCCGACGAGTTCCCTGTGAAAGACCTGGTCGATGGGGTCCTGCGGCCAGCCGGGTGTGTCGGATTGTAGACGTGCCCACGCGGCGTTGAATGCCTGAAGACGCCGGACGCGGTCGCGGATTCCTCCGAAGCCGTTACCGTTTAGGTCCTCGAGCAGGAACCGCTCCTCGAAACTCAGGAGAGGTCGCGGGACGCGACCGGTCGCTTCGAGAACTTCGGCTTGACCCAGCAGACCAAAGCAGAAAGCGTGCAGCGTACCCGCTCGGACGTCGTTTACGCCGTCGACGCCCAAGCGAGCCAGCTCCCCCTCGAGATCCCGGGCGGCCGTTCGCGTGAAGGTGCAAACCAGCATCCGGTTGGGAGTCGCTCCGTCCTGAAGGAGACGAGCCACGCGTCGCATCAAGGCGAAGGTCTTACCAGTGCCTGGACCAGCCAGAACGCGCATCGGGGTGTGGTCTAACTGGGCGATGCGCCTCGCCGACCCAACGAGGCCGTCGTCCCACCTGAATCCGGCGCCGTTCATGTGCCTCGCTCCTCCGTCTTCGAAGGGGCCTCGACTTCCTCCCCTTGCTGCGCCCAGTCGCCTTCTTCGACGAGGTACTGGATCTGCCGGTAGAGCATCTCCGGGTTGAGCCGGGAGATGGGGTCCTGGATGATGCGCAGCCGAGGGCGCTCGCCCTTGCAGAAGGTGACGACGTAGAGCCAGGCCCGCTCCCCGAGCTGGCGAAGCTTGTCCACCTCCGGGCCCGTCAGGATGATGGCGCCCGACTGGGCGCGGCCCTTGACCTCGATGAACCGCTTCTCTCCATCCGGGCCTTCCGACCGGATGTCGTAATGCTCGCCGTCCCGGCTCACATCCGTGGGCGTCCACCCGCGGCTGCGCTCGTACTGCATGGCCACGTCCATGGCGATCGCCTCGACTTCGTCGTCGCGGCGCATCGGAACGCCCTTGGACGGCGCTTTCTCCTCACTTTCCACCGTTACCACAGGAACGGGGGCGATCACAGCCTCGGTCAGGAGATCTGGGAGGTTGGCGGTCAGCTTCATCATGAGCTCCAGCTCTTTCAGCCGTTCCGCCTTCCGAGCCTTCAGGTC
The DNA here is from genome assembly GCA_035574985.1 of Thermoanaerobaculia bacterium. Taxonomy (GTDB): domain Bacteria; phylum Acidobacteriota; class Thermoanaerobaculia; order Gp7-AA8; family Gp7-AA8; genus DATLYG01. Next base: position 2,895 of record DATLYG010000082.1, read on the forward strand.
CTCGACGCGCTGCCGAAGCCGCTCACGTTCCTCGGCGTTGTCGTCACCGTAGAGTTGGGCCTGCTGGAGATCGTTCAGCTCATCCTGCAGCTCGAGGATGAGATCCGTGAAGGCGGTGTTCAGGTATTCCCGGCGCAGGTCGCATTCCTCGGATCGGACGGCTTTCACTTGGTCGAGCTGCCGCTCGGTGATCTGCTCGTAGGCCCACGCCTGAATCTCTTCGGCGGACCTCAACGGCACGTCGGGAATCGGTACGGGGCTATCCGGGGCAATGCAATTGAGCAGGTACGACGGCGAGGTCGTGCGAAGGCCCATGTGGTCCTGAACGATCACGGCCAGCCGCTCGTGCGCCGGCGGCTTGCGGCGATCCTGTCGCCATTGCCGGCGTCCATCCTCGATGGTCGAACGGACGAGCCAGACTCGCTGGGGCCTGGCGATGTTCGGGTCCACGAGCGTCGCCCCTTTGGCAAAGGTCTGGCGCGCCTCCCGAATCGCCCACTCGATCAGGGTGTCAAAGAGCGGATGGCCGGGACCCATGAGCCTCGTGCGCTCGGGGACACGCACCTTGCTGGCGACGCTGACGAGCTGCTTGTCGAAGACGAAGGGCGTGTCGTAGTTCTCGGTTAGAGGCTGGCGCCGCTCGCGGGCGAGTTCGAGGAGCGCAGTCGGTGTGGACCCGATGTGCCACACCGGGAAGTGATCGTCCGTGCGGATGGTCCCCCCGCAAGCCGTCCAGGCGCGCTCGAAGAACCGCTGGATGAACAACGGCTGAAGTCGGCGCTCGTCCGATGCATCTCGCAGTTCGCGCGCGGACCTCAAGTCGAGGCACGAGGCCAGGGAGGTCTTCCTTTGCAGAGCCATGAGCCGCCCGGCCCTCTCGTTCGATGCCGTCGACAGGGCGGTGTCGGTCTCTCTGGCGCTGGCCGATTCATCGTCCATGTCAATCGCGCTCTCGATCAGCCGCACCAGCGGGACATCCTCCAGCCACTCGTCGATCACGTCGTAGACCCGGTCGGACCCCATCTGCTCGCGCATGACGTCCAACTTCGAGAGGACCTTCTGGAGGACCGAACCCTCCCGAGTGTTCTGGGCAACCAGGTTGTAGACCCACACGTCGTCGGCCTGGCCGTACCGGTGAATGCGGCCCATCCGCTGCTCGAGTCTGTTGGGGTTCCACGGGATGTCCCAGTTGATGAGGTAGCGGCAGAACTGAAGGTTGATGCCTTCACCCGCCGCGTCAGTGGCGACCATGATCTTGGCTCGCGCGCGGAACTGGCGCTGCGCCTGCTTGCGGGAGTCCACGTCCATGCCGCCATGGATCGTGGCGACCGTGTACCCCTTTTCCTCGAGCCGCTTGGCGAGGCTGTTCAGCGTGTCACGATGTTCGGTGAAGATCAGGAGCTTCTCGTCCTCCGCGCGGATCACGTCGGAGGAATCGAGAACGGCGAGGAGTTCGGCGAACTTTGCTTCCTTGTGATGCTTCAGGCTATCGGCCAGGCGGAAAAGCCGCTCGACTTCGTTGCGTTCTTCCTCGACCTTGTTCGGGTCATCCGTCAGGACCTGACGGAAGATCCTCTGGTCGATCCGCTCGCGTTCCTCCTCGGTCAGGTCCTCGTATTCGGTAATGTCACGGGGATCGCTGGGGTCGGGAGTTCCCCGGAACAGCCGCTTCTTCTCCGCCTCGGACCGGCTCGGATCTCGAAGAATGGAGAGGACCTCGGTCAGGGCGCGCAGCCGGTTTTCCAGAGTCCGCGTGATGGCGTAGAGGCTGCTGGCCAGGCGGCGCTGCATCACCATAAGGGTCAGCTCGACGTTCCGGTTCTTCTTCGCCTTGGCCTCCTTGCGCTTCGAGCGGACGTAGCTCGTCACCTCGTCATAGAGGGTCTTCTCCTGTGGGGTGAGGTCGTAGCCGATCGTCTTGGTGTGGCGTTCCTTGAAGAGCGGCCGGTTGTCCCAATCGACCATCTCCTCCTTCAACCGGCGAAGGAAGAACCGGTTCCTGGCCTTGCTGATCGGGTGCTCGTCTTCAAAGTCTTCTTCACCGGCCACTCCGTAGGGCGCCGCCTGCTCGCGAACCCGGTCGGCGACATGCTCATCCTTCTGGAAGAGGTCCTCGTCGAGGAGCAGGAGTAGGCGGCGGAACGTGTCCTTTCTCCCTCGGTGCGGAGTTGCCGTGAGGAAAAGCAGGTGATCGGTCTTGCGGGCGAGGGCCTTCACCGCCTTGTATCGCTCGCTCTCCTCGAGCTTGGTCCCGTACTCGTAGGCCGAGAGCTTGTGGGCCTCGTCGACCACCACCAGGTCCCACTGGGTCTCGGAGGCAGCCTTGAGACAACCCTCGTTCCGGGCGAGGAGGTCGATGGACGTGACGAAGATGCCCTCTTCGTAGCGGGAGAACTGGCCCGGTTCGGCGTCGAAGGACGCTCGGTTCACGAGCCGCGCGTGGAGTCCGAACTTCTCCTGGAGTTCCTCCTCCTTCCACTGCTTCGTCAGGCCGCCCGGCGTGACGATGAGGATCTTCTGGAGCACTCCCCGGAAGAGCAGCTCCTTGATCAGCAGCCCGGTCATGATCGTCTTGCCCGCCCCGGTGTCATCGGCGAGCAGGAACCGGATCCTCGGCAAGGGGAGGAGGTAGCGGTAGACCGCCTCCACTTGGTGAGGTAGTGGGTCAACGATGCTGGAGTTGACCGCGAAGAGTGGGTCGAACTGGTGAGCGATGCGGATGCGCTCTGCCTCAGCGCCGAGGAGGAAGAGCCTAGCATCGCCATCGAACGTATGCTGTCGGCCACGAACCTTGACGAGGGCCGCGATCTCCTCGGCGGTCAGTGGGCGCTTCACCATCCTTCGGGACTGGAGCCCGACTCCCTCGACCAGCGTCTTGCCGCCGAATGGAGCGATGCGTTGGATCTCGACGAGTTCGGAGGACTCCAAGCCCGAGACCACATCGCCAGGGCGGATGTTGCTGTCGTCCTTCGTCGTCACCGTGGGGTCCTGCTCGCTCATCTGGACGCGGCCGACCGGACGGGGCCTCTGTTTACCTGGCAGCCGCCTCGACTGCGGCTACGTAACGAATGGCTCCGGCAGCAGGACTCGAACCTGCGACCCGCGGATTAACAGTCCGCTGCTCTACCGACTGAGCTATGCCGGAGTGCTGCTCGAGGGGGCGGGAAAATAGCAGAGCGGTTTTCGCCCCGTCAAGGCTGGGCATCGCACGTAACCGTACCCGATCGCGATTTATTCACGCTGCGCCGGAGGGCCTCGCGGAGGGCGGCGAGCATCTCGCCGAATGCGCTTTCGCGGTATTCGATGGTCTCGATTCCGGCGTCGCCGCCGATCATCGCCGAGCAGCGCGCGGTGTACGCGGGGCGGTAGAGGCAGATCACCGGAATCCCGTACCGGTAGCGCGCCGCAGCCACTTCGTAGCCGACGCCGATCGAGGGCATCGATACCTCGGCCACGAGCACGTCCGCGGCGGCGATCCAGGCGAGGTCACGCTCGAACACCGCCGCCGCCCCGAGGTGCTCGCCGCCGTTTCCGACCGCCTCCGACGTCACGCTTCCGGCGAGGACTTCGAATCCATCCTCCTCGAGCGCCGCCACGATCCGACGGTACAGCGGCACGTCGGCACGGCCGCCGCTGATCGAACCGGAAAAATAGATCGTCGGCATGATCGCCCTCCCCCATGCGCTCCGGCAGGATGACACGCGGTTGCGTATAGACTCAACTCCCATGTCGCGCGAAATCGTCATCAATGCGACCCGACACGAGTCGCGCATCGCCGTGCTCGACGAAGGGCAGGTCGTGGAGCTGTGGGTCGAACGGACGCGGCACCGCACCATCGTCGGCAACATCTACAAAGGGCGCGTCACGAAGGTCCTCCCCGGCATGCAGTCGGCCTTCGTCGACCTCGGCCTCGAGCGCGACGCGTTCCTCTACGTCTCCGACGTCATCGAGGACCTCGAGGAGTACGAGAGCGAGGCGCCCGACGAGCTGCAGCTCGACGACGTGGCGCAGCCGCACCGCTCCGAAGCGTCGATTTCCGACCTGCTGCGCGAAGGGCAGGAGATCGTCGTGCAGGTGTCGAAGGACACGATCGCCGGCAAGGGCGCTCGCATCACGAGCCACATCACGCTGCCGGGCCGCTTCCTGGTCTACATGCCGACCGTCAATCACATCGGTGTGTCACGCCGCATCGAGAACGAAGAGGAGCGCGCCCGTCTGAAGGAGATCCTCGAGCGGATCCGCTCCGGCAGCGGCGGCTTCATCGTGCGGACGGCCGGAGAGGGACGCGACGAGGAGGAGTTCGTCGCCGACATGCGCTACCTGACCGGACTGTGGGAACAGATCCGGCGCCGCGCCGAGAAAGCGTCCGCCCCGGCCCTGATCCATCACGAACTCGATCTGGTCCTCCGCACGATTCGCGATGTCCTCTCCCCCGAGTTCAAGAGCGTCTGGGTCGATTCGGTCGAGCAGTATCAGCGCATCGTCGAGTTTCTCGATCACATCCAGCCGGCGCTCGTACCGCGGGTCCGACTCTACCGGCGCGACGAGCCGATCTTCGACGAGTTCGGGATCGAGGCGGAGATCGCCAAGGCGCTCAAGTCGAAGGTATGGCTCAAGTCGGGCGGCTACATCGTCATCAACCAGACCGAGGCCCTCGTCGCCATCGACGTCAACACCGGCAAATACGTCGGCAGAAAGAACCTCGAGGAGACCGTCTTCCGTACCAATCTCGAGGCGGCCCGGGAGATCGTGCGGCAGATCCGTCTGCGCGACCTCGGGGGAATCATCGTTCTCGACTTCATCGACATGGAGGACCCGGCAAACCGCGCGGCGTTGTTCGAGGCGCTCGAGAACGAGATCCGCAAGGACCGGTCGAAGACGAAGATCCTGCAGATCTCCGAATTCGGCCTCATCGAAATGACGCGCAAGCGGGTGCGCCAGAGCCTCGAGCGGTCGCTCACACAGGCCTGTCCGTACTGCGGTGGAAGCGGCCGGATCAAGTCGAACACCACGATCGCCCTCGAGATCTGGCGCGAGCTGATGAAGCTGCGCGATCTTCACGAAGGGCAGGACGTGATCGTGCGCGTCAATCCCATCATCTACTCGACGCTGCACACCGGCGACCCGATCTTCGAGGAGGTCGAACGCAACCTCGGGGTGCATCTCGTCTTCAAACCCGACGACACGCTCCACCACGAGCAGTTCGACGTCATGCGCATCTGAACGACGGGAGGCTCGCACGCCGTCCCTTCCCGCGAGTTGACCGGCTTCCGGCACGGCCCGTGCAGTTTCGCCGCCGGGAGTCCCGCATGTCCGCGCTGGAGGAGACGTTCCAGAACCTCGCTGCGTTTCTCAACAGTCTCGACGCCGAAGGGGAGCAGAAGTTCGAGCTTTCGCACTCGCTGGTCATCATCTGTCCCGACTGCGGAAAGAACATCGCCTTCCGGGGACGCTGCCCCAAGTGCGGCGGCAATAGCTGGATTCCGGCCGGGCACACCGGGGGGGTCTTCGAGCGGATGAAGGCGCAGCGGTGGCGGCTGATGGTCAACGCACCGGAGGAATTCGAGGCCGGTCCGTCGCGAGGGAGCGCTGCGCAGGAGGAACGTCCCGAGCAGCGTTAGTGTCGCGGTTCATCGAGATCCTGCCTTCAGTTGCGGCGCCGGGCGGCCGGAGGCGAGGTACCGCGACGCAGCAGGCGACGCGCGGGATCGTCGAGGAGCGGCAACGAAGCATTCGACCGCGCGCCGCTGCGACCCGAAGGGTCGCGGGATCTGCGGGCGATGTCTGCGTCAGGAGTCGAGGCCTTCGCGGAGGTACTCCTCCTCCATCAGCTTGCGGAAGAGCTGCTCCCACTCGCGAGTGCCGGGGAGGGGCCCCTTCTTCATGGCGCCGAGTTTGCGGCGCACGCTCTCTTCGCGCTCTTCTTCGTGCTTGAACTCGTCGGCCAGGGCGTGTGCGATGGACTGCCGGACGACATCCCGCTCCTTGAGAAGAATGACCGAGTGGGTGCGGGTCATGGCGTCGAGAAGATCACGCGCGAGCTGGTTCACGCGCTCACGCGAAACCTTGAGCATGACTGATTGTACGCCCGCGCCGGACCGCGAACGCGGACGAGTGGCCGGAGCGGTCGAGCGCCGCCGGTCAGTGGATCGTATCGCCTGAGGTCGACTCGCCTTCTTCCGCGCCAGCCGTGTCATCTCCACTCTCCTCCGCCTGCTCCCGCTCGACGAGCTTGATCGCGGCAACGACGCGATCGTTTTCGTCGACGTTGATCAGCCTCACACCCTGGGTGCTTCGTCCGATTACGCGGATGTCGCGGCACGACATCCGGATGATCATTCCCTGCTCGGTGATGAGGAGGACCTCATCGTCGCCGGTGACATGGGCGATGCCGGCGACCTTGCCGTTCTTCTCGGTGATTCTGATGTTGGTCACACCGAGGCCGCCGCGCGACTGCAGGCGGTAGGCGGCGACCGGCGTCCGTTTGCCGAACCCGCGCTCGGTGACGGTCAGGACCGATCCGCCGCTGCCGGCGTTCAGCTCCATCTCCTCGTCGGTCTCCGCATCGGCGAGATCCTCCGCCGCGGGAGCGACGGTTTCCGATGAGGGAGGAAGAACGTCCATCTCCACGACGTAATCGCCTTCGCGCAGCGAGATGGCGCGCACGCCGGCGGCGCCGCGGCCCATCGGCCGGACGTCCGACTCGTGGAAGCGAATCGCCATGCCGTCATGCGTGCCGACGAAGATCTCGGAGTTGCCGTCGGAAAGCGCCACGCTGTGGAGGTCGTCGCCCTCGAGGATGTCGATGGCGATGATGCCGCTCTGGCGGACGTTCGAGAAGGCGGTCAGCTCCGTCTTCTTGATTTTTCCTCCGCGCGTGGCCATGACGACGTACTTTCCTTCGCTGAAGTCGCGCGTGGTCAGCAGCGCGCGGACGTTCTCTCCCGCCTCCAGCGGCAGGAGGTTGACGATCGCCTTCCCCCTGGCGTTCGCGCCCACTTCCGGGATGGCGTGCACCTTCAGCCAGTACATCCGCCCGCGGTCGGTGAACACCAGCACGTACGCATGGGTCGAGGCGACGAAGAGATGCTCGACGATGTCCTCTTCCTTCGTCTGCATCCCGATGCGCCCCTTCCCTCCGCGCCGCTGCGCACGGTAGAGCGAGAGGGGCGAACGCTTGATGTAGCCGCCGCGCGAGACGGTGATCACCATGTCCTCGTCGGCGATCATGTCTTCGATCGAGATCTCGTGCGCCTCGGGGATGATCTCGGTGCGGCGCGCGTCGCCGTACGATTCCCGGATCTCCCGAAGCTCGGAGGCGATGATCTCCAGCACGAGCTTCTCCGAGGCGAGGATCTCCCGCAGCCTCCGGATCAGCGCGAGCGTCTCCTCGTATTCCTGCACGATCTTTTCGCGCTCGAGTCCGGTCAGGCGCTGCAGGCGCATCTCGAGGATCGCCTGCGCCTGCACCTCGGAAAAGGCGAAGCGCGCGATTAGGCCTTCCTTCGCTTCGGGCGGCGTCTTGCTCCCGCGGATCAGTGCGATCACCGCGTCGAGATGGTCGAGCGCCTTGACCAGGCCCTCGAGGATGTGCGCGCGCTCCTCCGCCTTCCGCAGCTCGAAACGCGTGCGGCGGACGACGATCTCCTTGCGGTGCTCGAGGAAGTGACGGATCAGCGTGGCCAGATCCATCACCTCCGGCTTGTTGTTGACGATCGCCAGGAAAATGATTCCGAACGTCGTCTGCATCTGCGTGTTGCGGTAGAGGTTGTTGAGAACGACCTCCGGGACCTCGCCGCGCTTGAGTTCGATGACGATGCGGATCCCCTCGCGGTCGGACTCGTCGCGGAGGTCCGACACGCCGTCGATCTTCTTCTCGCGCACCAGCTCGGCGATCTTCTCCAGAAGGCGCGCCTTGTTCGTCATGTACGGGATCTCCGTCACGACGATCTGCTGCTTGTCGCCCTTCCTGGAAGTCTCGACCACCGCGCGCGCGCGCACCTGGATGATCCCGCGGCCCGTCTCGTACGCCTGGCGGATGCCGTCGAGGCCGTGAATGAAGCCAGCCGTGGGGAAGTCGGGCCCCGGAAGGACCGTCATCAGCTCCTTCCAGGTGACTTTCGGGTTGTCGATCATCATCAGGCAGGCGTCGATCACCTCGCGGAGGTTGTGCGGCGGAATGTTCGTGGCCATGCCGACCGCGATGCCGGACGAGCCGTTGACGAGAAGGTTGGGGAACTTGGCGGGGAGGACCGAGGGTTCGCGCTCGGTGCCGTCGTAGTTGGGCACCCAGTCGACGGTCTCCTTGTCGATGTCGTCGCGCATCAGCTCTTCGGCCAGACGCGTGAGGCGGACCTCGGTGTACCGCATCGCCGCCGGGTTGTCGCCGTCGAGCGAGCCGAAGTTTCCCTGCCCGTCGACGAGCGGGTAGCGCATCGAGAAGTCCTGCGCCATCCGGACGACCGTGTCGTAGATCGCCGTGTCGCCGTGCGGGTGGTATTTGCCCATCACGTCGCCGACGATGCGGGCCGATTTTTTGTAGGGCCGTCCCGCCGTGTTCCCCTGCTCGTACATCCCGTAGAGGATGCGGCGGTGCACCGGTTTGAGGCCGTCGCGGACGTCGGGCAGCGCCCGGCCGATGATGACCGACATCGCATAGTCGAGATACGACTTCCGCATCTCGTCTTCGATGTTGACGGGGACGCGCGGCTCGTTCAGTCCGGTGTAATCAAAATCAGACATGAAATTGGTTTTTCTTAATTGCTACGATCAATTAATGCGATCAATTGCTGCCGATATCAAATATCGAGATTCTTGACTTCCAATGCGTTCTCCTGAATGAACTCCCGTCGCGGCTCGACCTGGTCGCCCATCAGGATCGTGAAGAGCTGCTCCGCGCCGACGCCGTCCTCGATGGTCACCTGCAGCAGCCGGCGCGTCTGCGGGTTCATCGTCGTCTCCCACAACTGCTCCGGATTCATCTCGCCGAGGCCCTTGTACCGCTGGATCGACAGCCCCCTCTCGGCCAGCCTGTAGACGTGCGCGAGGAGGTCGTCGATCCGGCCGAACCGCTGGACGTCCTCGCCATGCGCGACTTCGTAGGGAGGAAGCCCGAAGGCCGAAAGCTGCTCATAGGCCTTCGCCATCTGCCGGAACTCGTACTGGGAGAGGAGTTCGTTGTTGACGACGAGCTTCTTCCCGGTGCCGTTGCCACCGATCTGGAACTGGATGATCGGCGTCTCGGTGATCTCGTCGGTCATCTCGCGGACATGCTCGAACCCGGCCTTCGTCAGGGCGCCGGCCAGCGCCAGGCGCCTCTCGGGATCGCCGAGGGACGAGCGGTCGCTGAATCCCTCGGCAAAGAGGATGTCGAGCGCCTCCCGCGGGATGGTGCGCTCGAGTTTCCGGCCGTGCGCGCGGTACTCCTCCATCCGCTGCACCATCGTCACCAGCGCATCTCCCCGGATGGCGAGCCCTCCGGCCGGCGTGATGCTCACCGACTCGGCGATCCTGCCCAGCAGGAAGCGCGACTTTTCGGCCTCGTCCTTCAGGTACGTGTCCTTTTTTCCCTGCGTGATCTTGAAGAGCGGCGGCTGCGCGATGTAGAGGTGCCCCCGCTCGATGACCTCCCGCATGTGGCGGAAGAAGAACGTCAGGATCAGCGTCCGGATGTGCGATCCGTCGACGTCGGCGTCGGTCATGATGATGATCTTGTGGTAGCGCAGCCTGCCGATGTCGAAATCGCCGCTGCCGATGCCCGCCCCGAGGGCGGTGATCATGAGCCGGATCTCCTCGGAGGAGAGCATCTTGTCGAGGCGGGCCTTCTCGACGTTGAGAATCTTTCCCTTCAGGGGGAGGACGGCCTGGAAGCGGCGGTCGCGTCCCTGCTTGGCCGAGCCGCCTGCCGAATCGCCCTCGACGAAGAAGATTTCGCAGAAGCGGGGATCGCGCTCCTGGCAGTCGGCGAGCTTGCCGGGAAGCGACGCCGAGTCGAGCGCTCCCTTGCGTCGCGTCAGTTCGCGCGCCTTCCGCGCGGCCTCGCGCGCCCGCGCCGCCTCCACGATCTTCTCGACGATGCGCCGCGACTCGCGCGGGTTCTCCTCGAAATACTCGCCGAGGCGCTCGTTCACGACCTGCTCGACCCACGTCTTCACGTGCGACGAGACGAGCTTCTCCTTGGTCTGCGAGGAGAACTTCGGATCGCGGATCTTGACGGAGATGACCGAGGTGAGCCCCTCGCGGACGTCGTCTCCCTCGAGCGACAACTTCGCCTTCTCGAGCACGCCCTGTGATCCCGCATAGCGGATCACCGTGCGGGTGAGCGCCGCCTTGAAGCCGACCAGGTGCGTCCCGCCGTCGGTGTTCTTGATGGTGTTCGTGAAGCAGTAGATGTTCTCGCTGTAGCCCTCGTTCCACTGCAGGGCGATCTCGATCGTCTCGCCGTCCTTCTCGTCGCGGATGAAGATCGGCTCTTCGTGCAGAGGAACCTTGTTCCGGTTCAGGTCGCGCACGAAGGAGACGATGCCCCCTTCGTAGCGGAACTCGTGGTGCTTTTCGGTCCGCTCGTCGACGATGGAGATGGAGACGCCGGAGTTGAGAAAGGCGAGTTCCCGCAGGCGCTGCGAGAGCGTCTCGTAGTTCATCTCGGTGACCGAGAAGATCTCGTGATCGGGCTTGAAGGTGACCTTCGTGCCGCGCTTCGCCGTCTTCTCGCCGCGCTCGATCGGCGCCGTCGGAACACCGCGCTCGTAACGCTGGCGCCAGATGAACCCGTCGCGGTGGATCTCCAGCTCCAGCCACTCCGACAGGAAGTTGACCACCGACACACCGACCCCGTGCAGACCACCGGAGACTTTGTAGGAGTTGTTGTCGAACTTCCCGCCGGCGTGCAGCTCGGTCATGATGACCTCCGCCGCCGAACGCCCCTCTTCCTTGTGGATGTCGACCGGAATGCCGCGACCGTTGTCCTCGACGGTCACCGAGTCGTCGACATGGATCGTCACCACCACACGGTCCGCGTAGCCCGCCAGCGCTTCGTCGATGGCGTTGTCGACGACTTCGTAGACCATGTGGTGCAGCCCGGTGAAGTCATCGGTGTCGCCGATGTACATGCCGGGACGCTTCCGCACCGCATCAAGGCCCTTGAGGACTTTGATGTCTTCTGCCGTGTAGTGTTCTGCCATCCCTCGTTTTCCTGAGCGCTGTCGTGTGGGGCTTTCGCGCGGGGAGCGGCGCGTTTCCCAACGAGCCGTTGTCGCGATCCAAGTTGCCGCGAATGAGAACGCTGAATTTTACCGCAAAATTGCCTAACTACGGTAAATCTGAACGGGCCGTAACTCTTCCGCTTTCAATGACTAAGCGGCGGTGCGGACCGGCCTCCAAACCCTGTAGAAAGCGCTCCTTCGCGGAGGTGGCGAAAACCTGCGTCGCAGGGGGGAGGCGGAGCAGGAGCCGCTGCAGGATGTCGTGGTCGAGTTCCGCGTCGAGATCGTCGAGCAGAAAGAGCGGTGACTCTCCCGTCCGCGAGCGGTAGAGGGCGATCTTGGCGAACTTCAGGAAGAGAACGATCATCTTCATCTCCCCTCCCGAGAGGACCTCTTCCGCGGCGCGGCCGTCCACCAGAAACTCGAGCGTGTCGCGCTGCGGGCCCGCGAGCGAGGTCCGCGCGCGGATCTCCGCCCGCCGCAGTTGGGACAACTTTGCGCGCAGTGCCTCTTCGTCTCCCGCTCCGCGATAGGTCATCGTCATGCCGCCGACGTGATAGCCGTGCTCGGCGACGATCGTGCCGAATGTCGCGGCGAGTTCGGTCGCGTAGGCGGCCCGCGCCCGATGGACCGGGGCGGCGGCGGAGACGAACTCCTCGTCCCACAGATCGAGCGAGGAGGTGGTTGCTTCGCCGGTCGCGATCCGCTGCAACAGCGCGTTGCGCTGCCGCAGGACGCGCCCGTAGCGCGCCAGCGTGTCGAGATACGAGGGATCGACGCTGGCGATTCCGCGATCGAGAAATCGCCTCCTCTCTTCCGGCGCTCCGCGGAGAATCGCCAGACGGGCCGACGAGTAGGCGAAGACCGTCAGGGCGGTCACGTACGCCGACAGGGCCGCTCGCTCTCCATTGACGAGCAGAACCCGCTTGCGGGTCTCTCCCCACTCGAGTCCCGCGCTGATGCTGCGTTCCAGACCGTCGCGCACGACCGCGCCGCCAGCGAAGAGAGTGGTCGCACCGAACCGGAAGAGGCTGGCGAGCCGGGTCGTGCGAAACGATTTGCTGGTGGCGAGAAAGTAGATCGCCTCGAGCAGATTCGTCTTTCCCTGCCCGTTGCGGCCGACGATGAGATTCGCCGCCGGATGAAACTCGATCGCCCCCGGTGCGAGATTGCGGAAGTGTTCCGTCGCGATGCGGGCGAGAATCACCTAGGCGAGCCGCATCGGCATGACTACATACAGGTAGTCATACGGCAGGTCTTCCGAACTCGTCGACGGGCGGCCGATGCACTGGCTGTTCTCGTCCTTCAGATCGAGCGAGACGGTGGGGGTGTCGACGGCGCTGAGGAAATCGGTCACATACGCCGCGTTCAGTCCGACGAAAAAGGGATTGCCGGCGTAATCGATGGGGACGGTCTCGCGCGCGTCGCCGAGTTCCGGGTTCGTCGACGAGACGGTCAGCTTGCCGGGGGCGAAATCGAAACGAACCGCCCGTGTCCGCTCGCTGGCCACGAGCGAGACGCGGCGGATCGTCGACAGCAGCCGCTCCCGGTCGACCATCACGTGCCGGTCGTTGTCGCGCGCGATGACCTCCATGTAGTTCGGAAAGTTGACGTCGATCATGCGCGCCATCAGCCGGCGCTCTCCCGCCTCGAAGAAAAGCTGGTTCTCCGAAACGCCGAAGCGCACCGTTCCCTCTTCGTCTCCTTCCAGCCGGAGGATCTCGTCGAGTGCCTTGCGCGGAATGAGAATCGTCAGTTCCTCGCTCGTCTTCCGGCCGTTCTCCGACTTCGGGATCTGGATCAGAGCCATCCGGTGACCGTCGGTGGCCACCATCTCCAGCTTGTCGGGCTGCACTTTGAGAAGCGCCCCGTTCAACTGAAAGCGCGTCTCTTCGTGCGTGATGGCGAAGCGCACCTTGCCGACCATGGTTTTCAGCTCGTCGAGCGGGATGCTGTAGGCCTCCCGGACATCGATCGTCGGCAGGGTCGGATAGTCCTCCGCCGGCAGACCGAGAAGGCGGAATTTCGCCGTGCCCGATTCGATGAGGACCGAATGGTTTTCCTGCAGCGCGAGGCGGACGTCGTCGTCGGGAAGCGAGCGGACGATGTCGAACAGGCGGCGTGCTTCGATCGTCACTCCCCCCGGCGTCGCGATCCTGGCCGGGCAGGCGCTGAGGATCGTGACGTCGAGGTCGGTCGCAGCGATCTGCAGCTTTCCGTCGGACGCTTTCAGCAGAACGTTCGAGAGGATCGGAATCGTCGATCGTTTCTCGACCACTCCCTGACACAACTGCAGTTCTTTCTGCAGATCGGCTTTCGCGACGGTCAGCTCCATATCTCTTCCCTTAGAAACCGTTCTGTCTTGTTTGTGGTGGCGGTAGCAGGTCCGTGCGGAAATCGCGTGGACGCGGTGCAAACGCCTCGAAAGTATAGCAACTCCCGCGTGGGCGGGATTGCGGGTTTCGCAGCGGAAAAGCGAAGGAAATCGGGCCGATTTTCCGCAGGGCGCGAGGCGCGAGCGACCGGCCCCGGATCCTTCCACAGCTTTTGCTCGCGCTTTCCACAGAGGGGTGTGGAACTCTCAGCGGAACTGCTTCGAGAGCATTTCGATCGTCCGCGCGACCTGCTGGTCGTCCTGGATCAACTGATCGATCTTCTCGACCGAGTACATTACCGTCGAGTGATGCTTGTTGTTGAACAGTTTTCCGATCTCCGGGTACGACAGATCGGTCAGTTCCTTGCACATGTACATGGCGACCTGGCGCGGATAGGCGATCGGGCGGGCGTTGGACTTCGACTTCAGGTCGGAGACCTTGATGCCATAGTGGGCCGCGACGACCTTGAGGATGTCCTGCGGCGTGATCGGTTTGTTGTCCTTTGCCAGCAGGTCCTTGAGCGCTTCTCGGGCCAGATCGATGTCGAGCGCGTGGCCGGTCAGCGAGGCGAAGGCGGTGACGCGGTTGAGATGTCCCTCCAGTTCGCGGATGTTCGAACGGACCCGCTCGGCGATGAAGAGCGCCACATCGTGCGGAAGATCGATTTTTTTCTCTTCCGCTTTCTTGCGAAGGATGGCGACCTTCGTCTCCAGATCGGGCGGCTGGATGTCGGCGATCAGTCCCCATTCGAAACGGGAGCGGAGCCGTTCCTCGAGCGTCGGAATTTCTTTCGGCGGTGCATCGGAGGTGAAGACGATCTGCTTCTGTGCCTCGTAGAGGGCGTTGAACGTGTGGAAGAACTCCTCCTGCGTCCGTTCCTTTCCGGCGAGGAACTGAATGTCGTCGAGGAGGAGTGCGTCGACCGATCGATAGCGCTCGCGAAACGATGCCATGCGGTCGTAGCGGATCGATGTGATCAGTTCCGTCACGAACGAGTCGGCCGACATGTAGACGACTTTCATCCGCGGGTTGGCCTCGCGGATGTGCTGGCCGATGGCCTGAATCAGGTGCGTCTTTCCGAGGCCGGCGCCGCCGTAAATGAAGAGAGGATTGAACGAACCGCTCGGATTTTCGGCAATCGACAGAGAGGCG
>DATLYG010000083.1:0-7550 GCA_035574985.1 Thermoanaerobaculia bacterium
GGTGATTCGGAAGAACCCGAGCGTCGTGGCCGTCAACTCGGCGATCGAGATCGACCTGAGCGGCCAGGTCGTCGCCGACTCCATCGGATTCCGCCTCTACAGCGGGATCGGAGGGCAGATGGACTTCATGCGGGGGGCGGCCCTCTCGCCGGGAGGCGTGCCGGTCATCGCCATTCCGTCCACCGCCGCCGGCGGACGCGTTTCGCGCATCGTCCGCTCGATTCGCGAAGGGGCCGGCGTCGTCACCACCCGCGGCCACGTCCACTGGGTGGTGACCGAATACGGCGCGGTCGACCTGTGGGGAAAGTCGCTGCGCGAGCGCGCCGACGCTCTGATCTCGATCGCCCACCCCGACTTCCGCGCCGAACTGCGGCGGAGCATCGCCGAGGTGCGGCACTTCGTCATGGCGCCGGCGAAGTGACCGGCGCGACGACGCCGGGTCACACCAGATGATGCTTCAACACGTCGTCGCGATTGCGGCTGAAAAAGATCACCGCGATCGCCACGAGCGGGATCGCCCACTCCCACGGCGCGACACGCGGCAGGGTCTGCAGGCGATAAATCTGGATGCCGTAGACGACCGGACAAGCAAAGAGAACCGCCCATCCGAACCAGAAGAAGAACTTTCGCATCGTGTCCCCCTTTCTTTCGGTCCTTCCGGACGGGCGCGGCGACGTCGCACGGCGCCGGCCACCGGTTCATGCTCATCCTGCCGCCCCGGCCCGCCCAATGACTGCCATCACGAGCGCGCGTGAGGTGCGCCTCTGCCGTCCCTCTCGCCCGGGCAACCGCGGCCGGGACCGGAACGGTTACATTTCCGTGCACCCGGCCGGCCGCCCGAATCGGGAGAGTGACAGCGGTCACGAGCGCTCGTGATCTCCGCCATGCGCGGGAATGGGGCTGGTCGATAATCTCCTTTCAGGTTGAAGACGTGAGAGATCCGAACCCGTTCCGGAGCCGCTCGGCATGGCGCGCGATTCTCGCCGCGGCGCTGTTCGTCACCGCGACGGCAATCCCGCTCCTGGCGCTGGCCGCGGCCTGCACCATGCCCTGCTGCACCCACGCCGCCGGCGCACAGATGATGGCGGCCGGATGTGCGGAGCAATGCGGGATCCGCAGCGACGCGCAGCCCCCGCAGCCGCTGGCCGGGGCGGTGACGACATCCTCCCCGGCGCCGCAGCCGGCCGCTCCGCTCGATCTGCCGGAGGCGTTCGTCTCTTCGCCGCCTCCCGGCACCACCCGCGTACCCCTCTTTGCAGAAGGGCGGCATCACGCCGTCCCGGGCGATCCCCCTCTCTACCTCTCCCACTCCACCTTCCTGATCTGAAGCGGTCCCTCTGATCCGTACGAAGGGCGGAGATTCCCTCCGCTCTCCACACGTGTGACTCGAGGAGACCGCAAGGTGAAGCACCCTTTCCGAATCGCATTGGCGCTGCTGTTGGGCTGCAGCGCACTCTCCGCACAGCAGACGGTGCGGGCGGCATGGCCCGACCCGGAACTCGACGCGCTCGTCGCCGAGGCGCTGAAGAACGCTCCGGAGGCGGGGTCCGCCCGCGCCGCCGTCGAGGCGGCAAGATACCGGATCGTTCCGGCGGCGACGCTCCCCGACCCGTTCGTTTCGACGACCTATCAGAACGACGGGCGTTCGTTCTCTCTCGGAGAAGTCGAGGGGAGTTTTCTCGGCCTGATGGCGAGCCAGCCGCTGCCCTGGCCGGGGAAACTCTCGCTGGCCGGGAAGGCCGCGGCCAGCGAAGCGCGCGAGGTCGAATCGGGCCTCGCCGGCAGGACGATGCTCACGCTCGAGGCTCGCCTCCGCAATGCCTGGTACGACCTGGCCCTGGCCCTGGCGATCGACCGCATCCTCGATGATCGCAGGAGCGCCGCTTCGCGGATCGAGACGGCCGTGCGGGAGCGCTACGCCGCCGGCCTGGCCGTGCAGCAGGACGTTCTCCGTGCCCAGATCGAAGTGGCTCGCATCGAGGAAGCGAAGGCCGCACAGGCGGCGGTGATCGCCGCGAAGACGGCGGAGCTGAACCGGCTGTCGGGCCGTCCCCAGACCGCGGAGATCGGCACGGCCGCAACTCTTCCCGAGACCGGTCCGCTGCCAGCTGCGGACACGCTCATCGCCGCGGCGATGTCGCGAAGTCCCGAGCTGGCGGCGGCGCAGCAGAGTGTCGAAACGGGCCGCATCCGCGCCGGCCTGGCGAGAAAGAACTTTCTCCCCGACTTCGTCGTCAGCGCCGGATCGATGTACCGCGCCGGGTTCGCGATGGGGCCGATGTGGCAGGTCGCTCTCGGCGTTTCGATTCCGCTCTGGATCGAACGGCGGCAGCAGAACCAGCTCGCCGAGGCGGAGGCGCTGGTCACCGCGCGGTCGGCGGACGCCGTGGCGCTGGCGCGGGAGATCGAGCTGCGGACGCGCGAGCGGATTGCGCAGCTCGAGGCGGCCGATCGCGTCGCGGCGCTCTACCGCGAACGGATTCTCCCGCTGGACGAACTCTCGCTCGAGTCGGCGCTGGCGAGCTATCAGGCCGGCAAGGTGCCTTTCGTCACGGTCCTCGATGCCCTCGCCGCGCTGTTCAACGATCGCGCCGCCCGGGCGTCGCGCCTGGCCGAGAGCGCGAAGTGGCGCGTCGCCATCGACGAGGCGAGCCTCCAGCCGACGGCGATGTCCGGCAGTCCCGCGATGCCCGGAGGGATGACGCCGATGAGCGGGCAGAACGCCGGGGAACGGACCCCGGCGAACGGAACGGCCTCGATGCCGTCGATGAGGTGACGATCATGAAAACCAAACTCCCCTGGATTCTCAGCGCGATTCTGGCCGTCGCCCTCGTCGTCACGGCCATCGAACGGAGGTCGCCCGCCCCGGCGCAGCCGGCCGGAACGCACGCGGCGCACGGCCAGCCGGAGAGAAAAGTTCTCTACTGGGTCGACCCGATGCACCCGGCCTACAAGTCGGACAAGCCGGGAACCGCACCCGACTGCGGCATGGAGCTGGTGCCGGTCTACGAAGGTGACATGTCGCCGGGGGGCCCGCAGTCGAACGTCCCGGGCCATTCCCGGGTCAGGTTGAGCGGCGAGCGGCAGCAGCTCATCGGCGTGAAGACGGCGGTCGCCGAGAAGCGGCCGATCGGGCGGACTCTGCGGACGGTCGGGCGCGTGGCCGTCGACGAGACGCGCCTGTACGAGATCACGACGAAGTTCGACGGCTACATCGAAACACTGCACGTCGACTACACCGGCAGACAGGTGCGGCGCGGCCAGCCGCTCTTCTCCGTCTACAGCCCCGAGCTGCTGGCGACACAGCAGGAGTATCTGCTCGCCCTTCGCGCGGCACAACACTCTCCTCTGCTTCTCGATGCGGCTCGCCGCAGACTCCGGCTGTGGGACATCAGCGAAGCGGAGATCGCCGCGCTCGAGAGGAGCGGCACGGTCCGAAAGTCGCTGACGATCCACTCCCCCGCGAGCGGGTTCGTGCTGACGAAGAAGGCCGTCGAAGGTGCCCGCGTCACGGCCGGCGAGCCGATGTTCGTGATTGCCAGCCTCGACCGCGTCTGGGTTCTGGCCGACGTCTACGAGTCGGAGCTCGAAACGGTCCGCCCCGGCGCGACGGCGACGGTGACGCTCTCCTATCTCCCCGGCCGCACGTTCCGCGGAACGGTCTCCTTCATCACGCCGACCGTCGATCCGATGACGCGGACGGCGAAGGTGCGGATCGAGGTCGACAACCGTGACGGCGCGCTCAAGCCCGAGATGTTCGCCGACGTCGTGATCGAAGAACCGTCGCGGACCGTCACCGCCGTTCCCGACTCGGCGGTCATCGCCACCGGCACGCGCTCGGTGCTCTTCGTCGTCGGGGACGACGGCACGTTCGAACCTCGCGAGATCGAGACGGGCACGAGGAGCGATGGATTCATCGAAGTGCGGAGCGGGGTCGAGGCGGGAGAAAGGGTCGTCACGCAGGCGAGTTTTCTGATCGACTCCGAATCGCGGCTGAAGGCGGCCCTGGCACAGATGTCGTCGAAGGGGGCGGGCGGCGGACACGCGCATGGAGAGGAAGGCGGGAGGCGGAAATGACGGACATGAGCCGTGATCGCGTCGCCGTCTTCGTCCCGCTCGCCAGGAAATGGAGGGGAAAGTGAAGCGAAAGCACTCCTGCTTTCCGCCTTCTGCTTTCTGATTTCCGATGATCGAACGCCTGATTCGTCTTTGCGCCACGAACCGCTTTGCCACGCTGACCATCGTGGCGGCGCTGGTCTTCGCCGGCATGTGGTCGATGCAGCAGATCGCACTCGACGCCCTGCCCGACCTCTCGGACACGCAGGTCATCATCTACTCGCGATGGGACCGGAGTCCCGACATCATCGAGGACCAGGTGACCTACCCCATCGTCACGTCGATGCTGGGCGCGCCGAGGGTCAAGACCATTCGCGGCTTCTCGGACTTCGGCTTCTCGTACGTCTACGTCATCTTCGAGGAGGGGACGGACCTCTACTGGGCGCGCAGCCGCACGCTCGAATACCTCTCGAAGATCCAGCCGCGCCTTCCCGCGGGAGTGCAGACCGAACTCGGACCCGACGCCACCGGCGTCGGCTGGGTGTTCCAGTACGCGCTCGTCGACCGGAGCGGGAAGTACTCGCTGGCGGACCTCCGTTCGCTGCAGGACTGGCACGTTCGTTACGCCGTGCAGGCCGTTCCCGGCGTCGCCGAAGTGGCCTCCCTCGGGGGATTCGTGCGGCAGTATCAGATCACCGTCGATCCGAACCGGCTGTCGGCCTACGGAATCCCCCTGATGAAGGTGACCGAGGCGGTCCGGGCCTCCAACAACGAAGTGGGGGGCCGCCTCGTGGAATGGAGCGGCGCGGAGTACATGGTCCGCGCGCGCGGCTACGTCAGGCGCGTCGAGGATCTCGAGCAGATCGTGATCATGACCGACGATCGAGGGACGCCGGTGCGGCTCGGGGACATCGCCTCGGTGCAACTGGGACCGGAGATCCGGCGCGGCGTCGCGGAGCTGGACGGCGAGGGGGAAGTCGCCGCCGGCATCGTGGTCATGCGCCACGGCGAGAACGCGCTGAAGGTCATCGACCGCGTCAAGGAGAAGCTCGACGAGATCCGGAAGACGCTCCCCCCCGGGGTCGAAATCGTCACGACGTACGACCGCTCCGGCCTGATCAGGGAGTCGATCGAGACGCTCCGCCACGAGCTGATCGTCGAAATGATCATCGTCTCGGCGGTCATCCTCGTCTTCCTCTGGCACATTCCCAGTTCGATCATCCCGATCATCACCATTCCGGCCGCGGTGATCCTGTCCTTCATCCCGATGCAGATCTTCGGGATCAACGCGAACATCATGTCGCTGGGAGGAATCGCCGTCGCCATCGGTGCGCTCGTCGATGCCGCGGTGGTGGTCGTCGAGAACGCCCACAAGAAGCTCGAGGCGTGGGAGGCGGAAGGGCGTCAGGGTGATTATAAAGAAGTCCTGATTACCGCCATTCAGGAAGTCGGCAGACCGAGCTTTTTCTCCCTCATGGTCATCGCCATCTCCTTCACGCCCATCTTCGCTCTCGAGGCACAGGAGGGGCGTCTCTTCCGGCCGCTCGCCTTCACCAAGAACTTCTCCATGGCCATCGCCGCCGTGCTGGCGGTGACGCTCGATCCGGCGATCCGTCTGTTGTTCACGAGGCTGAAGCCATTCGGAAGAAGAAGCGGAACGAGCGACGCGCCCCCTCCGGGCCTCGTCCCCCGCTTCCGGCGGATGGTTTCCGCGCTCTGGTTCCGGGCGGTCAACGCCGTTCTGGTCGGAAAGATGTATCCCGAAGAGAAGCACCCCATCTCGAAGGTCCTCTTCAGGATCTACGGACCGCCGGCGAAGTGGGTGCTGCGTCACCCGCGCGCGACGATCGCCATCGCGGTCCTCGTCGTCGCCGCCACGGTCCCGGTCTACAGGAAGCTGGGACACGAGTTCATGCCGCCGCTCAACGAGGGGGCCATCCTCTACATGCCGACGACTCTTCCCGGAATCTCGGTCACCGAGGCGACGGCACTTCTACAGCGGCAGGACCAGCTTCTCCGGACGGTGCCGGAGGTCGAGCGGGTGTTCGGCAAGGCCGGGCGTGCGGAGACCTCCACCGATCCGGCGCCGTTCTCGATGATGGAGACGGTCGTCGTCCTCAAGCCGGTGGAGCAGTGGCGGACGCGGGAGCGCTGGTATTCGCGATGGACGCCCGGGTTCCTCAAGCCGCTGCTTCGCCCGCTCTGGCCGGAAACGATCTCGTGGGAAGAGCTGGTCAACGAGATGAACGCGAAGCTGACGCTTCCCGGCCAGACCAATGCCTGGACGATGCCGATCAAGAATCGCATCGACATGCTCACCACCGGCGTCCGCACGCCGGTCGGTGTGAAGATCTTCGGCACGGACCTGGGAAAGATCGAAGCGATCGGCAGACAGCTCGAGGGGATTCTGCAGACCGTTCCCGGCACGCGCAGCGTCTACGGCGAGCGTACGGCCGGCGGCTACTTCGTCGACTTCGAGTTGAACCGCGAGCAGATCGCGCGTTACGGCCTCACGGTCCGGGACGTGCAGGACGTGATCATGACCGCCATCGGCGGGGAGAACGTCTCGACGACCATCGAGGGGCGCGAGCGCTACCCGATCAGCATCCGTTATCCGCGCGAGCTGCGCGACGACCTCGACGAACTCGCGCGCACGCTCGTCCCGACGATGGGGGGCGCGCAGGTCCCGCTGGGGCAGCTCGCATCCCTCCGGCTCGTCGAGGGACCGGCGATGATCCGCGACGAGGACGGCCGGCTTTCCGGCTACGTCTACGTCGACGTCGACACGGAGAGGCGCGACATCGGCTCCTACGTGGCCGAGGCGAAGAAGGCCGTCGAGGCACAGATCGATCTCGAGCCGGGATACCTCCTCACCTGGAGCGGCCAGTACGAAGCGATGGCCCGCGTGCGGGAAAAGATGAAAGTCGTCGTTCCCCTCACGCTCTTCATCGTCTTCGGCCTGATCTACATGAACACGAAGTCGCTGATGAAGACGACGATCGTGCTGCTGGCAGTCCCCTTCAGCGCGGTCGGCGCGGTGTGGTTCCTCTACGCCCTCGACTACAACGTCTCCATCGGCGTCTGGGTCGGTCTGATCGCGCTGCTGGGACTCGACGCCGAAACGGGCATCTTCATGCTGCTCTATCTCGACCTTTCGTACGCGGATGCGAGGGCCCGGGGCCTGCTCCGCAACCGGCAGGAGTTGAACGACGCCATCCTTCACGGAGCGGTGCAGCGCGTGCGGCCGAAGGTGATGACCGTCGCCTGCGCCTTCTTCGGCCTGGTGCCGATCATGTGGTCGACCGGAGCCGGAGCCGACGTGATGAAGCGGATTGCCGCCCCGATGATCGGCGGACTCTTCACCTCCTTTCTCATGGAACTGCTGGTCTACCCCGCGGTCTACCTCCTCTGGCGGCAACGCGAGCTGCCACCCGAGGAGCAGGAGCAGACCGCCCTGCTGCGGCAGTGGCAGAAGGTGACCATCCTGGCGGGCG
>DATLYG010000084.1:0-14833 GCA_035574985.1 Thermoanaerobaculia bacterium
AGAAACGCCCGCCGCGACTCGATCGGGAACGCCGTCGCGTGCGCCCCTTTCAACGGCTCGCCGGTCTCGCTGACGACGGTGCCGGTGATCCGGGCCCGGGCGACGATGGGAAGGAGAACGAGGAGAATCGCGGGGAGCGAGCGGCGCATGATGCACCCCATTGTCCGTTCTCGGATCGTCGCGGTCTACGCCGACTCGACCCAGGTGACGAAGGCCGCGTGCCCTCGCTCGCGCGCGACGTCGGCCGGCGTCTTCCCGTCGGCACCCCTTGCGCGGGGATCGCCTCCGTATTGAAGGAGGAGCCTGCCCATCTCCACGTCGCCGTGCGCGGCCGCGCTGTGCATCGGCGCGTAGTCCATCTCCTGCCGCGCGTTCGGATCGGCGCCCCGCTCGAGGAGAAGGCGCATCGACTCGGAGTCGGACACCGTTGCCGCCGCGTGCACCGGAGCGACGCGCTGGCGGTTCGTCGCGGCCGCGTTCACGTCGGCACCCTGCGAGACGAGGTACCGCGCCACCTCCGGCTGCCGGAAGAAGATCGCCAGGCCGAGCGGCGGGTATCCGTCGTCACTTCGCCGATCGAGCAGCGACGAATCGGCGGCGAGCATCCGCTGCACGCCGTCGAGATCGCCGAGCGCGCACGCCTCCGGAAACGAGAGCTGCTTCCCGCGCTCGACGAAGAGTTCGGCGATCTCGCGCTTTCCGCAGTAGAGCGCGAGGAGCGTGGCGGAAACTTCGCCCGCCCGCGCGTCGACGAGCGAGCGGTCGTCGTCGAGGAGCCGTGCGACCTTCTGCGACTCTCCCGACTTGATGGCGGCGATCAGTTCTTCCTGTCGGTTCATACGCTGCATCCTCCTCGCGCGTGCGGCCGCACATCCCGATTCCTGCGAAAAACGCCGGGCCGCACTTCGTCATCACACCGGCATGTGAGCATCATCACGCGAAAAGGGTAAGCGGCTCGACTTCCGAAATATTCGGCTGCCGGACCCGTTGCGGTGAGTATGAGCGATAAGGTTCGCCGGACTCCGAAGCTCATCACCGTCTCCGAACGCAATCTCCAAAGCGCCGCCATCCGCCTCCTCCCGAAGCAGAACAAGCTGGTCTCGCCGGAAGTCGAATACCTCCGGCGTGTCCTCGGCGAGAAAGCGACGCAGATCGAGATCGACGAGAAGGTGATGCTCGTGCGCCGGCTTCCGTGGTCGGAGATCGTTCGCGAATAGCGCACGGCTGGAGTCGGGGCGTCGCACAGTTGCACGATTCAAAGGTGCGGCTGTCGTCGTCTCTTCGCACCAAACGAACTCCGTCGGGTGTCCGTACCAGAGCGCGGAGGATCCCATGTCCAGCTCCCCGCCCCGGCAGCGCATCCGCGCGGTGTGCATTGGCCTCTCTCTCGTCGCAGCCGGCACTCTCTGCGCGCGCGTGATCTCGTATGCGCCGTACAGTGATCGTGTCTCGTTCCCGGTGCTGCAGCACCGGATGAACCGTCATTTCGTCCTCATCGAAGCGCCGCCGACCGCGGGCGGCGGGCCGGTCATCCTGCCTCCGATCGCCACCGCCGGCGTGACGGGGCAGGTCGTCATCTACGACTCGAAGGGCGAAGAGGAGCCGCGCGTGATCTTCCCCCGGGACGGCACGTACGCCGGATTCACCGTCGCCGCCGTTCGCGAGGACGAGAACGGCGTCGCCACCATCCTTCTTCAGACCAACGACGACTTCGAAGGCCGGAACGCCTCGCGCGCGCCGATCTTCGTCATCAGCAACGACAGCGGAAGAACGTGGAAGCGGGTGCTCCTCGAAAGCAGCGTCGTCAACCAGCTTCCGTCGTGGTCGATCGACGTCGGAGGACCCTTTGCGCGCTCGCGCTACTCGCCCGTGCGGATCGGAAATTCCGAGTACCCGTTCGTCGTCAACACCGGCTCGAAGGGGATCGTCGCCATCAGCACGACGGGGTCGGCGCGGCTGATGCTCGAACCTCCGGCCGCCGGAGCGTCGCCGCACCAGCTCGCAGGTTCCGATTCGGCGGGTTTCCGCTTCATCGTCCGGACCAGCGGGAGCGACATCACCGTGGTCGACCTCAACGGTCAGAAAGCGAAGGTGGGCACGCTCCCCACGCCCGACACGAACATCGAAGGGTGGATCGCACCCGACGGCGTCGTCTACCTCGACGAGCGTCTGAACTCGATCGCGTTCTCCGCCTACAGCGCGGGAACACGGCTGCAGATCGCAATCTCCTCGAACACCGGCGACCCGACCTCGCTCTTCGCCGTCCCGACCTACGACCACTCCGGGGCCTGGGTGCTCGAGCGGGGTGGCGGACGTCCGACCGTTCTTTCGCTTTTCCGTCCCGCGACCGGCCTCCGGCCGCAGTGGAGTGACGTCACCGCCCCCGAAGTGGAAGCGCTGCACGCCGGCGCATCGGGGAAAACGCTTCTGATCCAGGTACACCGGCCGCGGCCGCAGATCGACCAGCGGTTGCTCATCGATCCCGCGCTCGCGGTCTGGAGAGTCGGGGAGCCCGCTCCCCGCAGCTACGACGAACTGTTTCTCAACGAGCAGCTCACGAAGGGGTTCGTCCACGTCGACGTCGACAGAATCGAGAACGGCGAGCCGTTCGTCTTCGACTCCGGCGCGCAGCCGAACACCTGCTGCATCATCATCTCCCCCGCCCCGCCCGTCGCCGGCGGCGGCGACGTGATCCAGGAGTGGGGCGTGGTCAAGGCCTCTCTCGTGCAGCGCCTCGTCCTTCCCGGCGCCGGCCGCACGCGCGGCGCCTACGACAGCAACTGGCTCACCGACGTCATCTTCTACAACCCGATGGAACGGGAGCAGAGCGTCACCGTTCGCTATGTCCCGAACGGCGACGTGACCGCGGCGGCGCTCGTCAGCGAAGTTGCGCTGGCGCTCGCCCCGAAGGAAATCCGCCTCGTGCGCGATGCGCTGAAAACGCTCTTCGGACTCGAGAACGGCACGGGTGCCTTCTTCATCACCCCCCAGTCCGGGATCAACGTCACCTCGCGGACCTACACCAGGCCGCTGACCGTCTCGCACGGCGGCACCTACGGCTTCAGCATGAACGCGATCGACCTCTTCACCGCGGCGAGCCCGCGATTCCCGCTCTCGTTCTCCGGCGCGTTTCCCGGCCCGCAGTACCGCACGAACCTGATCGTCACCGACGTCTCCGGACGCGGCACCGAGGCCCGCCTCACGGCGACCGGCCTTCTCGGCCCGATCGGAGCATCGGATGTCACCGTCGCTGCCGCCCCCGGAGGACAGCAGCAGTTCAACGACATCGGATCGATCCTCGGTCTCTTACCGGGTGAGGTCGGCGGTCTGATCGTCCAGCCGGTTCGGGGTGAGGCGATCGCCTCGGTCTTCACCATCGACAACATCACGAACGATCCGACCTACTTCCCCCCCGACCTCCCGTCGCCCGTGGTGCGGACGATTCCGGCGATCGGGCATCTCGACGGCGCGAACGGCGCGAAATTCCGGAGCGATCTCTTCATCTTCAACCCGTCGAACCAGACGCGCTCGGTGACGCTGCAGGTGACGTCGTGGAGCAATCCCGCCGACACTTCGACGCTGAATTTCACGCTGCTGCCGAACGAGTCGCGCGTCATCCGCGACGTCCTCTTTCGCCTCTTCGGCCGCACCGGCATCGCGCGGCTGCGCTACCAGTCGTTCGGCGACACCAACAGCGTCCGCGTGACATCGCGCACCTACACCGAAAACCCCGGCGGCGGAACGTACGGCTTCCTGATGCCGCCCCTCAACGCGTTCCAGCAGGCCGGCCCCGGCGACACGCTGGAGATTCTCGGCGTGACGGGGGGGATCGAATACCGGACGAACATCGGCCTCGTGGAACTCTCCGGATTCCCCGGCCGCGAGTCGGCACAGGTGCGCATCGAAATCATCGATCAGAACGGAAAGGCGCTCGACGCGTTCATCGCGACGGTCGCGTCGGCCGGCGGCATGCAGATCGACGACGTCTTCCGGGCGCGCGGCCTGGGCGACGGCCCGGCCGCGGCCCTGATCCGCGTGACCCCGCTCTCCGGCGTCATCGGCGCGTACGCGGCGGTGGTCGACAATTCGACCAACGATCCCGTCTACCTCGCCGCCAATCTCGGAGCGAAATAGGAACCGAGGGGGGGGCGAGTGGCGAGAAGGCGAGATGGCGAGAAGGCGAGGGGAGGGCGAGGGGGGGCAGGAGAGCAGACGGGACTGATAGCAGGCAGGAAGAACAGAAGGCGGGTAGGACTGAAGGCATGCATGATAGATGACATGAAAGATAGGAAGCCAGAATGGCAGAATGCCGGCACTCTACAAAAGAGGAAGGCCAAGACGCTGGCAGAAGAGAAGGCCGGAAGGCGGCGCAGTCGCCTCCTCGCCTCCTCGCCCCCTCGCCTCCTCCCCCTCTCGCCCCCTCGCCCGCCCCTTGCTCCCTTCGAGCCGTGGCCGCGGAGGATCAGCGTGCTGGTGACGGGCTCGCCGGGGGTGGCGGGAGGAGCGATGGCTCCGCCGCGGAAGCGCTGAGAAGGCCCATCGCCTCGCAGTAGAGCCGGTGGAAGTGATGAACGCCGTTCTCGCGCTTCGGCGAGTAGCGGCCGCTCTCGTAGGTCGGCGATTGCAGCCCTCGCTGCACCGCCTCGCAGATGGCGATGTCTTCGATCTGGATCTCGTCGCTGAAGGCGATCGTCTCTTCGATTTTCCTCTTTACCGCCGGGTCGTCGGGATCGCGGAAGTACCACTCGAACACGGTCAGCGTCCGTCCGTGCCCCAGCGGCAGGATCAGGTTCGTCGAGAAGTTGTCGGGATAGACGTTCAGCATGAGGTTGGGAAAGATCCAGAAATAGTCGACGTCCTCCTCCCCTTCCTTCACGCGGATCCGGTCGGCGCTCCTGAGCGGCGCGTGCTGGATGGAGTAGTTCCGCTTCGTTTCGGTCCGGTAATTCGCGTAGTCGATCTCGCGAAACAGCCCCGGGTGAACGATCGGGATGTGGTACCCCTCGAGGTAGTTGTCGACGTAGACCTTCCAGTTGCAGCCGACCTCCCAGACTTTCCGTGCGGCGAGGCGAAAACCGCGATGGTCGCGGCGTTCCAGAGCGGTCGCGAGATCGCCGAGGAAGTCCGTCAGCGGCGGCGCACCCGGATCGAGATTGAGGAAAACGAGTTGATTCCACTCCGCGACGGAGAACCGCGGCAGGGCGACGGAGGCGCGGTCGAACCCGCAGACGCCGTCCATCTCCGGCGTGTTGAGGAGGCGGCCGTCGAGCGCGTACGTCCAGCCGTGATAGCCGCACTGAAGGACGGGGCGCTTCCCTTCTCCCGCGGCGACGGGCCCGGCGCGGTGGCGGCAGACGTTCGAGAGCGCACGGAGTTCACCGTCGCTTCCGCGGACGACCAGCAGCGGCTCGCCGGCGATGGTCGTCGTGAAGTAGCGCCCCGGTTCGCTCACCTGCTCGGAGCGGCCGGCGAGTTGCCACGTCCGTCCGAAGAGCGAGCGGTTCTCGAGGTCGAGATACCGCGGATCGGTATAGAAGCGCGACGGGAGCGTCGACGCCCATTCGAGCCGTTCATCGAGTCGAAAGTTCATGATCGTTCGAGAAGCGCACGAGGAGAAACAGGGGGACCGTGAGAGCGAGAAGAACGATGGCGACGAGGCTGTTGGCCGGATCGGACGCCGCCGCGCCCAGCAGAAAGGCGACCGAGGCGGCGAGTGCGAGACCGGTCGTGAAGGGATGGCCCCAGGCGCGGAACGGCCGCGGCGTGTCGGGTTCGCGCCTGCGGAGAACGAAGAGGGTCGTGAACGAAAGGGCGTAGTTCGCCACGAAAAAGAAGGCCAGTCTGGCGACGACCGCTTCGAACGTTCCGGTCGCGACGAAGACACCGGCCAGAAGGCTGCTGATCAGCAGCGCCACGTCGGGCGTCCCGCCGCGATTGACCTCGCTCGCCCCGCGCCAGAAAAGACCGTCGCCGCTCATGGCGAAGAGCACGCGCGGCGCCATCAGCACGTTGGAGTTCACCGCGCTGACGAGCGAGACGACCATCAGAATCCGCAGGATCGCATCGCCCCGATACCCGAAGAGGTGCGTGGCCACGACGCTGGCCGCGAACGGGTCGCCGGCGATCGTCGCCAGCGGCACGACGCGGAGAAACGCGACGTTGAGCAGAAGATAGATCGCGATCACCAGCAGCACACCGCCGAACATCGAACGGGCGATGTCGCGGCCCGGCCTCTTCACCTCGCCGGAAAAGTAGATCATCGCCGACCATCCGTCGTAGGTGTAGATCACCGACTGAAGCGCGAGCAGGAAGGCAATGACGAGCGAGCCCTCCGCGAGCGGCTCGAGCGTGCGCGCCGCGGGGTTCCGTCCGCCGAGAAAGAAGCAGGCGGCGATCAGAACCAGCAGCGCCAGCGCCTTCGCCACGCTGGCGGCGGTCTGTGCCGCGCTGCCGGCGCGCGTGCCGAACCACTGCACGATGGTCAGCGCAGCGATCACGAAGAGTGCGGTCGCCGTCGGAGATCCGAGCTGTGGCGCGAGCACCGTCGCGTATTCGCCGACCACCAGCGCCACCGCCGCGGTCGTCCCGCAGGTCGAGAGCCAGTCGCTCCACCCGACGATGAACCCCGCATAGTCGCCGAGACCCCGCTGCACGAAGACGTACTGCCCGCCGGAACGGGGAATCATCGCCCCCAGCTCCGCCAGCGCGTTGGCCCCGAGGAGCGCGTATGCGCCGCCGGCGATCCACACTGCGATGAAAAGCCAGAACGTCGGCAGCAGCTCCGCGACCGTCCCCGGCGTGCGAAGGATCCCGGCACCGATCGTATTGCCGACCGTGACCGCGAGACCGAAGGTCACGCCGAGGACGGCGAGGAGCTTGTGCGCCGGGCGGGATGCCACTGCACAAGTGTAAGGGCTGCGTGGAAAAGCAGAAACCAGGAAGGGGGGAGGCGGAAAGTCGGGGCTGGCTCACCTCGTGCGCTTCCCCCTCTTTCCCCTCCCGGCCTCTCTCCCGTTTTACCTCACGCTCACCGGGCCGTTTTCGCTCGACAGCCGCACGACCACCGCCCCCGGACCGAACTCGATGCGGCGCCTGTCGTCGTCCCATGTCCTGCGCGCCTGCTCGCAGGCGGCGGCGCGGCAGCTCATGGGGGCGTGTCGGCTCCCCTCGACCAGCACGCCGGATTGGAACCCGCCGGGAACGGCGAGCGTCACCGGGCCGTTGGTCGCTCGCCCCTCGAGGGTTCCTTTCCACTCCGTTCCTTCGAGATTCACGATGATCGGGCCGTTCTTCGCGTTCAGCGTCATGTCGCCCGACCCTCCCTGGAGGCGGATCGGACCGTTCTTCGTCCGGGCGTCGAAGACGCCCGCCGCACCGTCAATCGACAGCGGCCCGTTGGCGACGCGGACGCGGACGCGTGCATCGACATCATCGAACGACACCGGTCCGTTCGATCCCTCGATCTCGAGATCGGCGCCTCGCGGAGTGCGGACGATGAGCAAGGTCACCCACCGGTCGTTGTCCGGCGGGCCGGAGACCGATACTTCGTTTCCGCGCAGCGAGGGAGTGATCAGCGCCAGATCGGTCGCGGCAGCCGCCGCCTTGCAGGCGGTCACGGCAAACCGGCCGTCCGGAGACGGCGAGACGTAAATGCCGCCCTTCGACGGGCCGCGCACGGCGAGCGAGCGCAGGCCGGCGACGGGAAGCGACTCCTCGGCACGAACCGCGGCGCCGCCGCCGAAGCGGACCTGGAATTCGCTGCAGCTCGAGACGGGACCGCTCCGCTCGCGGTCGATCGAAAGAGCGGCTTCGCGTTCGTGGGCAAGTACCGCTGGAGCGAGCAGAAGGACGAGGGCCATCAGAAGATCCCGGGATCGTTGCATCACGTGAAACCTCCGTGTTTTTCGCTTGTGACGCGGACCCGGGAGTGTTCGTTGGAACCTCGCGTCACGATCCGGACACGGGTCTCGAAAGAAACGGTCATGAACGCGCTGCTTCCCGCTCCGGCCCACCCTCGCCGGCACGGGCCGTCCCCGCGCGGGGTGATCTTCGTCGTGGAGGAGAAGCGGCCTAACTTCCGGTGATGATCAGCTCCACGCGGCGGTTCTGCTGACGTCCGGCGGCGGTGGTGTTGGTGGCGACCGGTTCTCCCTCGCCCTTGCCGGAGGCGATGATGCGGTCGGCAGGAACGCCTTCGCTGACGAGGTAGTCGCGCACGGCGTTGGCCCGCTTTTCGGAGAGCACGCGGTTCGACTCGTCGCTGCCGACGCTGTCGGTATGTCCCTCGACGGCGATGCGGACGTTCGCTTCTCCCTTCAGCCGGGCGGCGATGCGGGAGAGGGTCCGTTTCGCTCCGGCCTTCAGCACCGACTGCCCGCTGTCGAAGAAGATGCCGGGCAGCGTGACGATGAGTCCTCTCTCGTCGCGCCGGGTCGCAGCAAGCTTTGCCAGCTCCGCCTGCATCCGCGCGCTCCGCTCCTCGGCCTCGCGGCGCGCGAGTTCCTGACGTGTCTTCTCGAGCTCCTGCCGGGCGGCCTCGAGTTCGGCGGCGCGCTGCTGCTCGCGCTGGGCCGCCTCCTGGCGCGCCTTTTCCAGTTCCGCGGCGGTCTGCTGTGCCTGCTGCTGCGCCTGCTGAGCCGCTTCGGAAGCTCGCTGGGCGGCGGCCTGCGCTTCGGCGATCTGCCGGCGCATCGCCTCGGCCTCCGCCTCCGCTTCCTGCCGGCGGCGCTGTCCCTCGCTGATGGCACCGAGGTGGCGCCGCTCCAGCTCCGTCCGGCGGGCGACCGCCCCCTCGCGTTCGAGCCGGAAGGAGTCGAGCTGCGCCTGCCGCCGCGCCAGTTCCGCCTCCAGCGCAGCGACGCCGGGCGAGCCTTCGCGGCGGGCCGTCTCGATGTCGGCGCGGATCCGCTCGATGTCGGCGACGAGGTTCTGCTCGTTCATCCGCTCCCGTTCCTGCAGGGCGCGCAGTTCGATCTGCATGTCCTCGACCTGCCGCCGGAGCACCTCGATGTCGGCCGGTGTTCCCGAGGCGATGGCCGACTCGTAGCGGGCAAAGGCCTCGTCGAGGCGGCGTTCCGCTTCGACGCGCGCAGCCCGATCCGTTTCGATCCGCTGCTGCATGACGCGCCGCGTCTCCTCGACCTGGGCCCGAAGACGTTCGAGTTCGGCGGCCTGCGCCTGGCGGTTGGCCTGCTCGGCCCGGAGCTGCTGCTGCAGATCCGCGGCCTGACGCTCGGCCTGCTCGCGCTGCGCCCGCTCCTCGGCCGCGCGCCGCTCGCTCTCCGAGTGCGCGAGGCGCGTCCGCTCGAGCTGGAGCGGCGCGAGGTGACGCGACGCCTCACTGGTCCGGGCCAGATAGTAGGCGCGCCGCGCCATCATTTCCGAGACGTAGGCGAGGTAATCGGCCGTGTCGCTGCTCTCGTTCGCACGGGCGATGCGCCGGGCCGACTCGAGGTAGTCCCGTGCCGTCTTCAGATCGGCGCCGGCGTGCTGTTCCCCTCCTGCGGCCATCGCCTGGTCGACGGCGCGCTGCGCGAAGTCGATCCGCTCCTTCGACGTTCCTCCGCGGCCGAGCGCGATCGACGGCGATTCCTCCGCGAGCCTCACGTCCATCCGTCCGCCCAGACGGGTGATGTCGCCCTGAAGGCTGCGCACCGCCGCGTTCGTGGCCAGCCAGTTCGACTTCGCCGCCGCCGCCCGCGACGCCCACATCGCCTCCAGCGCGCGGAGACGCGCCTGATTGCGCGTCTGCTCCCGGGCGTGGTCCCAGTTCTCCTGCGCAAAACGGATCCGCCACGACGCTTCCTCGAAGAGCGTCGTCGCGTACTCGCGCGCCCCCGCCTTCTCCGCCTCGGCGAGCGCCTGCTGCGCCTGCGACATCACCTCCGCGTCGCGCGGAGCCTGCTGCTGGCCGTGGAGCGCGAACGCGAGGAGCAGCGAACCAAGGGCGAGCCGTCGCATCGGGAGTCCTCCTTCGGAACCACTTCAGAATATCGCGAATGCAAAGGGCGAACCGGAGAGAATCCGGAATCGCGGAGAACCGGAGTTGCGGGACGCCTTCGCCTCGCGGCTTCACACGACGGGACGAGCAGCCTCGCCGGCGGCCGGCGAAATGCAGGCACCGGCCGCCGCCCGGCCGTTCATGACGCTGTGTTTTCGCCCGTATCCGAAATAGATGACGAAGCCGATCAGCAGCCAGACCAGCAGCCTCCACCAGTTCGCCGACGGGAGCGAAAACATCAGCAGGAGGCAGCTCAGGACGCCCATGATCGGAACGAACGGAACCCACGGGCATCGGAACGGCCTCTCGGCATCGGGATACTTCTTCCGCATGATCAGAACGGCGGCGCAAACGATCACGAACGCGAAGAGCGTGCCGATGTTCGTCAGATGCAGCAGGGCGTCGATCGGCAGCAGCCCGGAGAGGATCATCACGAAGAGGCCGATCAGGATCGTCGATTTCCACGGCGTCCGGAACCGCGGGTGGACGTCGGCGAAGAAACTCCTCGGCACCAGCCCGTCGCGTGCCATGGCCAGGAAGACGCGCGGCCCGGAGAGCATCATGACCAGCAGGACGGAGGTGATCCCCGCCACGCCGGCCAGCGCGATGATGCCCTCCGCCCAGCCGATGCCCTTCTGCTGGAAGGCACGGCTGACCGGCGCGTTGACGTCGATCTGGTCGTACCGGACCATTCCCGTCAGCACGGCGACCACGGCGATGTAGAGAATCGTGCAGATGATCAGCGACGCGATGATGCCGATGGGGACGTCACGCTGCGGATTCCTCGCCTCTTCGGTGTGCGTGGAGACCGAATCGAATCCGATGTAGGCGAAGAAGATGATGGCGGCGCCGGCGAGCATTCCGAGCGGCGAACCACTCGGATCGGTCTGGCCGGCGATGTGCCTGCCGAAGAAGTTGATCCCCGTCCAGCCGTAGGGAGCGAACGGCCGCCAGTTGGCGGGATCGACGAAGAAAGCGCCGACGCCGATGACGAACAGCACGGCCGCCACCTTGATCGCCACCATCGCGGCATTGAAGCTGGCGCTTTCCTGAATTCCCTTGACCAGGATCGCCGTGACGATCAGCACGATGACCACCGCGGGAAGGTTGACGAACGAACCGGTGTCGGCGAACAGCCCGGTGGTGACGTCGTAGCGCCATGGCGATTCGCGCAGAGCCGGCGGCAACGTGACGCCGATCTTGGCCAGGACGTTCTGAAAATATCCCGACCATCCGGTGGCAACCGTGGCGCTCCCGACCGCATACTCGAGCACCAGGTCCCAGCCGATGATCCAGGCGAACAGCTCGCCCAGCGTGGCATACGCATACGTGTAGGCCGAGCCGGCGACGGGAACCATCGAGGCGAATTCCGCGTAGCAGAGCGCCGCGAAAACGCAACAGAGGCCGGCAACCGCGTAGGAAACCATCAACGCCGGCCCGCCGACGTTGTGCGCCGCCGCGCCGGTGGCGACGAAAATGCCGGCGCCGATGATGGCCCCGATCCCGAGGCTCGTGAGCTGGATGGGACCGAGAACCCGCCGCAGGCGATTGTCTCCCTTCATCTCCTCGAGGAGGAGCTCGAGCGGTTTTCGTGCGAAGAGACCGTTCATCATCGATCCTTTCTGCGCCAGAGGAAGTAGACGGGAATGCCGGTCAGCACGATCAGCAGACCCGGCCAGGTGGTCGAAGTCAGATACAGCAGAAGCACGACGAGGATGACGCTCGCCGCGGCGATGTAGGCGGCGGGAACGATCGGATAGCCCAGCGCGCGGTAAGGACGTTCCGCGTCGGGACGCTTCCGCCGCAGGACGAACACGCCCGCGATGGTCAGGATGTAGAAGAGCAGCACCGCGGCCACCACGTAGTTCAGCAGATTGCTGTAGAGATTTCCGTAGCGGCCGTCCGGCATGCGCGTTCGCGGCAGAACGAGCAGCGAGGCCCAGAGGCACTGCAGAACCAGACCGGTGGCGGGAACGTGCCGCCGGTTCAGCCGTCCGGCCGGTTCGAAGAAGAGGCGGTCGCGCGCCATCGCGTAGTAGACCCGGGCTCCGGCGAGAATCAGTCCGTTGTTGCAGCCGAAGGTCGAGATGACGATCGCGGCGGCCATGATGACGGCCGCCCCCGGACCGAACATCTGCTGAAGCGCCGCCGTTCCGACGCGGTCGTCGGGCGCGTTCTGGATCTGTTCGATCGGAAGTACACAGAGGTAGGCGAGGTTCGCCAGAACGTAGAGGACGATCACCCCGCCGGCACCGAGGACGAGAGAAAGAGGAACGTTGCGGCGCGGCTCCTTCACCTCTGCCGCGGTGAAGGTGATGTTGTTCCAGGCGTCGGCGGAGAAGAGCGATCCGACCTGCGCGATGCAGAACGCGACCAGGAGGCCGGCCACGCCGCTCGTCGCGTCCAGCGGCGGAAGAGCGGGGAGTTCCGGCTGGATCGTAACGACGTTGCGCGGCGGCCAGAACCTCGCGCCGAAGTTCGCGGCGATCGCGCCGCTGTTTCTCCCGATGAAGATGCCGAGGACGATCAACGCCAGCAGCGAGAGCGTCTTCACCGACGTGAACGTGTTCTGAATGATCTTCCCGACGCGGACGCCGCGCGTGTTCGACCACGTCAGGCCGGCCAGCATGGCGATGGCGACCAGTTGCTGCGTCGAGAGGCTGACGGCATAGCGCCCCGACAGATCGATCGGGGCGACGATCCAGTTGTCGGGAGCGATCCAGGGAATCATCACCCCGAGGTAGCGGGCGAACGCGACGGCGACGGCCGCGATCGTGCCGGTCTGGATCACCAGAAACAGCGTCCAGCCGTAGAGAAAGCCCCACAGCGGCGAGTAGGCCTCGCGCAGGTAGACGTACTGGCCGCCCGCCTGCGGCATCATCGACGCCAGCTCGCCGTAGGCGAGTGCGGCGGCGACCGTCAGCAGTCCCGTGACGATCCAGACCGCGATCAGCAGCCCGGCCGACCCGACCTGGCGCGCGATCTCCGCCGGAACGATGAAGATGCCGGAGCCGATCATCGATCCGGCCACGATCATGGTCGAGTCGAGAAGGGTCAGCTCGCGGAGCAGACCGGTTTCCCGCGCGGAAGTTGCTGTCGCGTCGTTCGTGATCGCCAGACTCCCCGCGGGATCATCGGGCAGCGACACGAGCGACCGATGCGGCGGATGACACAGGGGTCTGTGATCGTCAGAGGTGCGATTCGCGGGACGCCGCGGCGACAAAGGGGCGCTACCCCCCCAGGTAGGCCTTCTTGATCCGGTCGGAGGCGAGAAGCGCGCGGGTCGAGTCGTGGAGCACGATCCGCCCGGTCTCCATCACATAGCCGCGATGGGCGGTGACGAGGGCCATGTGGGCATTCTGCTCGACGAGGAGGATGGTGGTCCCCTCGGAGTTGATCTCCCGAATCACGCGAAAAATCGTCTGCACCATCTGCGGCGCGAGGCCGAGGGACGGCTCGTCGAGAAGCAGCAGAGAGGGCTTCGACATCAGCGCGCGGGAGATCGCCAGCATCTGCTGCTCCCCGCCCGAGAGCGTCCCGGCGTTCTGCTTCATTCTCTCCTTCAGAATGGGGAAGAGCGAGAAGATCCGCTCGTACTCGTCCTGCGAGACGCGATCCTTCCGCAGGTAGGCGCCCAGTTCCAGGTTGTCGGCGACCGAGAGGTTCGAGAAGATCCCTCTTCCCTCCGGCACGTGCGAGATTCCCTTCGCCGTGATCACGTGCGGCTTCTGACCGGTGATGTTGGCGCCGTTGAAGTGGATCTCTCCCTTCCGCGGCCTGAGCAGACCGGAGATGGTCCGCAGCGTCGTCGTCTTGCCGGCGCCGTTGGCGCCGATGAGGGTGACGATCTCCCCCTTCTGCACCTCGAGATCGATGCCGTGCAGCGCGGCGATGGCGCCGTAGGCGACTTCGAGGCCGTGCACCGACAGCATCGCGGTCATATCTCCGCCGCCTCCGCCGGTTCGCCGAGGTACGCCTCGATGACCACCGGATCGTGCCGGATCTCGTCAGGCGTTCCATGGGCGATCGTTCTGCCGAAGTTCAGAACCAGGATCCGCTCGCAGATGCCCATCACCAGCTCCATGTTGTGCTCGATGAGGAGAATGGCGATGTCGAAGCGGTCGCGGATGTCGTGGATGGTCTGCATCAGATCGCGCGTCTCGCGGTCGTTGAGACCCGCCGCCGGCTCGTCGAGCAGCAGAAGCTTCGGCCGCGCGGCGAGCGCACGGACGATCTCGAGCTTTCTCTGGTCTCCATACGGGAGGTTCTTCGCGTAGTCGTGGGCACGCGACCGGAGCCCGAAGATGTCGAGCAGGCGGAACGCCTCCTCTTCGGCGGCCTCCTCCGCCTGGCGGAAACGATTGGTGTGAAGAACGGCCGCCGCGACGGAGTAGCGGTAGTGGATGTGGCCGCCGATCTTGACGTTTTCGAGAACCGTCAGCTCCTTGAAGAGGCGGATGTTCTGGAACGTTCGCGCCACGCCCAGCGCGGTGATCTGGTGTGGTTTCAGATCGCGCGTCGGCACGCCTCCGACCCGGATCTCCCCGTCGGTCGGTTTGTAGACGCCGGTCAGCATGTTGAAGATCGTCGTCTTTCCCGCACCGTTCGGGCCGATCAGGCCCGCCAGCTCGTGCGGCTGGATGGTGAGGTCGAAATGCGAAACCGCCGTCAGACCACCGAACCGGATGGTCACGTCCTTCGCTTCGAGAAGCGGCGCGCGGGGGTCGATCGGATGCATCGTCAGGAAACCGGAGGACCGGCGCCGCGATCGAGCGGATCGTTCGCGTTGCGCTCCTCCTTCGGAATGGCGTCCTTTCTGCGGGACAGGAACTG
>DATLYG010000085.1:0-8183 GCA_035574985.1 Thermoanaerobaculia bacterium
ATCAGCGCCATCGAGATGACGAGCGCCATCACGCCGATGATCAGGCCGAGCACCGAGACCATTCCCACCGCCGACACGAGCGCATCGGTCGGACGGCGGAGATACCGCCAGGCGATGAGACGGGGAAGATTCATCAGCAGCGCGCCATCCCTCGCGTCTTTGCGCCTCGGGACGAGACCCTACAATACGCCATCATGAGACGCGCCGTTTCACTCCTTCTGATTCTCCTTGCCACCAGCGCGTTCGCGCAGATCCCGTCACCCTCGGCATTTCTCGGGTTCGAGGTCGGTGCCGATCGCAAGCTCGCAGACTACCGCCAGATCGTTTCGTATTTCCGCGCCCTCGACGCCGCCTCGCCGCGGCTGGAGGTCCGGTCGCTCGGCAGGACCACCCTCGGCGAGGAGATGATCATGGCCGTCATCTCGTCGGAAGAGAACATGGGGAATCTTCCCCGTCTCCGCGAGATCGCCCGCCAGCTCGCCGATCCGCGCGGGCTGACCGACGCGCAGATCGACGCCCTCGTCCGCGAAGGAAAGGCGATCGTCCTCGTCACCTGCAACATCCACTCGAACGAGATCGCCTCGAGCCAGATGGCAATGGAGTGGGCGCACGCACTGGTCACCGCCACCGACCCCGCGACCAAAGAGAGGCTCGACAACGTCGTGCTCCTGCTCGTCCCGTCGCTCAATCCCGACGGCCAGATCATGATCGCCGACTACTACCGGAAGTATGCCGGCACCCGCTGGGAAGGCGGCCCCCTTCCGTGGCTCTATCACCACTACACGGGACACGACAACAACCGCGACTGGTTCATGCTCACGCAGGTGGAGACGAAGAACATGAGCCGGGCCATCTATCACGAATGGTTCCCGCAGGTCTTCGTCGACGAGCACCAGATGGGGAGCAACGGCCCGCGCATGTTCATCCCGCCGTTCGCCGATCCGCTCGATCCGGATGTCCATCCGCTGATCTGGCGCGAGGTCAACGTCATCGGATCGAACATGGCCTTCCGCCTCGAGCAGCAGAAAAAGCAGGGCCTGATCTACGGCTATTCGTTCGACGCCTACTGGCTTGGCGGGACGCGAAACACCGGCTGGTGGAAGAACATCACCGGCCTGCTGCTCGAAGTGGCGTCGGCGCGCATCGCCTCGCCGGTCTACATCGAACCGAACGAGCTGCAGGGAGGCCGCAAGGGGCTGGTCGAATACAAGGCGACGATCAATCATCCCAACCCCTGGCCGGGCGGGTGGTGGCGGATGCGCGACATCATGGATTACGAGCGGATCGCCTCCGACGCACTGCTCGAAACGGCCTCCGAACGGCGGGAGGACCTGCTTCGCAACATGGTCACGCGCGCCCGGGAGGCGATCGCCGCCGCGGCGCCGATGGAGGCGTATCGCATTCCCCGCCGGCAGCACGACTGGCCGACCGCGCAGCATCTCGCCGCGATCCTCGACGAACACAATGTCGAAGTCCGTCAGTCGCCCGACGGCGACTACTGGATTCCGATGGCGCAGCCGTACTCGAAATTCATCAGGGAGATGCTCGAGCCGCAGCGCTATCCCGAGGTCCGGCTCCAGGCCGGAAGGGAGATCCTCCGCCCCTACGACATCGCCACCTGGACGCTTCCGCTGCAGATGGGCGTGACGGTCGAGAAGACGACGATGCCGGCGAACCTGCAGACGACACGCGTTCGGAACATCAAACCGGAGACGAAGGAAGTCATTCGCCGCGGCGAGAAACTCGCGCGGAAACCGCGAATCGCGACCTACAAGCCGTGGGGCGGCAGCATCGACGAGGGGTGGACGCGGTGGCTGCTCGATACGTGGGGCTTCGCTCCGAAGGCGCTCACGCCGCAGGAGCTGAAAGCGCCCGGCGCACTCGCCGCATTCGATGCCGTCATCCTCCCCGACATCCACAAGGAGATCCTCGCAACGGGCCGCCGCAAGCCTGAAGAAGGAGCGATGCGCTACCGCGAGGAGTTTCCGCCCGAGTACCGCGGCTCGCTCGAGAAGGGAGGCGCCGACGCGCTGCGCGCCTTCGTCGAGAAGGGGGGCACGCTCATCGCCTTCAACGAGGCCACCGAGTACGTCATCGACGAGTTCAACATCCCCGTGCGCAATGCGCTGGCGCGCGTCCGCTCCGACGACTTCTCCGTTCCCGGCTCGCTCGTGCGCATCCACGTGCGGGGCGATCATCCCGTGACCGCCGGGATGCCGGCGGAGACGGCGGCCTTCATCGACTCGCCGATCGCGTTCGAGACGACCGCACCGGCGGGCGACGTGCAGCGGTGGGTCCTGGCCTGGTACCCCGAGGACGCCCGCGACATCCTTCTCTCCGGCTGGATTCACGGCGCCGAGCGGCTCACGCGCAAGGCGGCGGCCGTCGCCGTGACGTACGGCAGCGGGAAGATCGTCCTCTTCGGCTTCCGACCGCAGCACCGCGGCCAGACGCACGCGACGTTCCCGCTCGTCTTCAACGCGCTCTACTGGAGCGTTCAGCAGTGAGCTGCGGGAGTACACTGTGCGCGAGATGACGTCCGGGATGACGGTCGAGATGACGGTCGCCGAGGCGATCGCTTCGCACCCGCACGCCGCAGTCGCCTTCGAGGTTCTCGGCGTCGACTACTGCTGCGACGGCGGACGAACGCTTCGCGAAGCCGCCGCCGCGGCATCGATCGACCCCGGCGAACTCCTCGGGATCCTGAAAGGAGCGGCCCCCCCGTCGCTTCCGGCGGCGCCGTCGCCGCCCGATGCGCCGCTCGATCAGATCACTTCGCTGCTGGGTGACATCTTCCACCGCCGGGCGCGGGCGGCGCTCGTGCGCCTCGTCTCGGAGGCGCGGCGGCTCGGTTCGGGCCATGCGGCGCGCCACCCCGAGCTGCTTCGCGTCCGCACGGCGGTCGAGCATCTGGCCCACGATCTGGTGCCGCACATGGCGAAGGAGGAGCAGTACCTCTTCCCCTACATCGACGGAATGGTCACCGGCCGCTTCGAGTCGACGCAGATCGTGCCGCTCTTCGGGACGGTCGAGTATCCGCTCCAGTTCATCCGCCACGACCATGCCGAGGACCTTCACGCGCTGGGTGAGCTGTCGCAGCTCACCCGCCGCTTCCAGCCTCCCGAAGGGGCCTGCGACAGGATGCGCGCCTTCTACGCAGACCTGGCGGAATTCGCATCGGAACTCGAGCGCCACATCCACCTCGAGAACGGCGTTCTCTTCCCCCGCGCCGTCGAGATGGAGAAGAAGCGCGCCCAGCGATAGCGGCGGTCACGAGGAGGTGCCGCCGTCGTCCACCGGCGCGATGCCCCCCGCTTCGCGCTTGATGTTGTACTGCTCGATCTTCTTGTAGAGATTCGAGCGCGGGGTGTCGATCGCTTCCGCCGTCTTCGAGACGTTCCAGCCGAACTCGCGGAGCTTGGCGACGATGAAGGCCTTCTCCGCCTCGTCCTTGAACTCCTGCAGCGTACGGAGGCGCATGGCACTGGCGATGATGTCGGTCGGCGTCCGGAAGAACTCCGACGGCAGATCGGTGATGTCGATCGTGTCGGACGGGACCATGATCACCAGCCGCTCGATCATGTTCCGCAGTTCACGCACGTTTCCGCGCCACGGCGCGTCCTGCAGCGCGCGCAGCGCCGCCTGCGTGAATCTCTTCGCATGCTTGTTGTGCTCCTCGGCGAAGAGGTTCGCGAAATGCTGCGCGAGAACCGCCACGTCCTCGCGCCGCTCGCGCAGCGGCGGCGTGCGGATCGGGATGACGTTCAGCCGGTAGTAGAGGTCCTCGCGGAAGCGTCCGGCCCTGATCTCTTCCTCCAGGTCCTTGTTCGTCGCCGCGATCACCCGGACATCGACCTTCACGACGGTTGCCGAACCGACCGGCTCGACCTCCCCCTCCTGCAGCACGCGCAGCACCTTCGCCTGCGTCCGCAGCGACATGTCGCCGATCTCGTCGAGGAAGATCGTCCCGCCGTCGGCGGCGACGAACTTCCCCGTCTGCTTCCGGATCGCGCCGGTGAACGATCCTTTCTCGTGGCCGAACAGCTCCGACTCGATCAACTCCTCCGGAATCGCCGCGCAGTTGACCTGGATGAACGGCGCAGAGGCGCGCGACGAGCGGCGGTGAATCTCCCGCGCCACCAGCTCCTTCCCCGTTCCCGACTCCCCCTGGATCAGCACCGTCGCCTTCGTCGGCGCGGCGCGTTCGATCTGCTCCTTCAGCTCGCGCATGCCCGGCGAGTCGCCGACGAGCCTGTACTCCTTCTCGGCCTTCTCCCGCAGTTCGATGTTCTCTTCTTCGAGGGAGCGCTGCCGGACCGCATTGCGTACCGTGAGAAGCAGCTTGTCGCGGTTGAGCGGTTTCTCGAGGAAATCGAACGCCCCGCGCTTGGTGCACTCGACGGCCGTGTGGATATCGCCGTGCCCCGAGACCATCACCACCGGCGAACTCACCTTCTGCGCCTTCAGGTTCTCGAGAACCTCGATGCCATCGAGCACCGGCATCTTGATGTCGAGGAGGATGACGTCGTAGGGAATCCTGGCCGCCTTGTCGAGCCCCTCCTGCCCGGAGCGGGCCTCCTCGACCTTGTAGCCTTCGTATTCGAGCGTCATCCGGATCGCCTCGCGGATGCCGGTCTCGTCGTCAATCACCAGCACTCGGTACGCCATGGCCGCCTATTCTATGTGCGAGGACGGCGCCCATCCGGCCGAAGTGTCGTGCTCGGCAGCGAGGCGATCCCCGAGGACTTCGCCAGCCTCGGTCTGTTGAAGTCGTTCGATGCGATCAGGAAACATGCTGGAAGGAATCGGATGACTCCCCGAGGAGTACCGCCGCTTCCTCGAGCAGTTCACGAACGATCATCCGGCCGATCGATCGACGAACTCGGCAGGAAGACCACCCGTTCGAGCTTTGATCCCCACTCGCGTACAATCCGCCGCGCCATGCGTGTGGACATCGTCAGCGAACCGAAACTCTCCCGGGTCGACCACCTCTTCATCCTTCTGACCGAAGAGCCGCGCGACCCAGCCTTTCCCCGCGCCTTTGCGAAGGCGGCGGCGAAAGCGATCGGCGACTCCCGATTCTCAGGACGCGCCGACGAGTCGATCACTCTCCTGGCCGGCGAGCCGCGCAAGCTCACACTCATCGGCCTCGGCAAACCGCAGAAGCTCTCCATCCGCGGCCTCCGCGCCGCCATCTACAACGTCGGAAAGATCGCCAGACGCCAGCGCGATGCGAAGATCGCCGTCTTCGCCCCCGCCATCGTCCCCGGTCACGACGCGGAGTCGATGACGCGCATTCTCGCCGACTACCTCAGTCAGGCCGACTACAAGTACGACGCCTACATCACCGTCAGGAAGGAGGAGAAGCGGCCCCCGATCGATGCGGTGCTCGTCGCGCATCCCGGCGCCGACCCGAAGCGGCTCCGCGCCATCCGGGACGAAGCCCGTGCCATCGCCGAAGGCATCCGTACCGTCCGCGACCTCGGCAACGCCCCGGGAAACCTCGTCACGCCGACGCGCCTCGCGCAGCGCGCCGAGGAGGTGGCCAGGGAGACCGGCATCAAGTGCACCGTCTACGACAAGCGCGCCATCGAACGGATGAAGATGGGCGGCCTCCTCGCGGTCAACCGCGGTTCGGACGAGGAGCCGAGGTTCGTGGTCCTCGAGTACACGCCGCGCAGGGCGAAACGACACGTCGCGCTCGTCGGCAAGGGAATCACCTTCGACTCGGGCGGCATCTCCATCAAACCTGCCGACCGGATGGAGGAGATGAAGTTCGACATGTGCGGCGCCGCGGCGGTGATCGGGACGATCGAAGCGGCGGCCAGGCTCGGGCTTCCGGTGCGCATCACGGGAGTCATCGCCTCGACGGAAAACCTTCCGGGCGGCAGCGCCTACAAACCGGGCGACATCATCACCACCATGAGCGGCAAGACCGTCGAAGTGGTCAATACCGATGCCGAGGGACGGATGATCCTCGCCGACGCACTCCATTACGCGTCGAAGCTCGAGCCCGACCACATCATCGACTATGCGACGCTGACCGGCGCCTGTGTGGTGGCTCTCGGCAACGAGGCGGCCGGACTCTTCTCCAACAATGACGAGCTGGCCCGGAAGTTGATTGAATGCGGCGAACGAGTCGGCGAGCGTCTCTGGAGGATGCCGGAATGGGACGAGTACAAGGACCTGATTCGCAGCGAGTGGGCGGACATGAAAAACTCCGGCGGACGCTGGGGCGGCGCCATCACCGCTGCGGTCTTCCTCAAGGAGTTCGTTGATTGTCCTTCGTGGGCTCATCTCGACATCGCCGGCACTGCCTACACCGAGTCGGAGACCCCGCGGGAGATCCGCGGAGCCACCGGCGCCGGCGTGCGGGCGACGATCGAGTTTCTGCGAACGCTGTGAGGTTGGAGGCGAGGAGGCGGGAGAAGCAATCCCCTGCTCGCCTGCTCGCCCTGTCGCCTCTGCTCGCCTTTCTTCTGCTCGCGTGCGGCGAAGACAAACGGCAGGCACGCCCCGTCGTCAGGCCCGTCCCCTCCGAGGAGAGTTTCGCCACGATCGACTCTCCGAGCCTGCAATTCCTCCCCCGCCATCGTGAGGCCCCCGGGTGGCAGATGACCGAAGACCCGATCGTCATTCCGGCGAAGCGGCTGACTTCGCATCTCGGTACCGATGCCGATCACTTCCGCCGCTACGACGCCATCGATCTGACGTCGGGAAAGTACGTGGCCGATGACGGGAAGGGGTTCGCCATCGTCGAGATTTTCCGCTTCCCCGACTTCGTGAAGGCGTTCGGCGCCTACTCGATGCGGAAGAAGGGCCCGATCCGCTTCCTCGACATCGCGAAC
Source organism: Thermoanaerobaculia bacterium (assembly GCA_035574985.1). GTDB lineage: Bacteria > Acidobacteriota > Thermoanaerobaculia > Gp7-AA8 > Gp7-AA8 > DATLYG01. The sequence goes on from DATLYG010000085.1 coordinate 6,849, forward strand.
GAGGCTTTCGAGGCAAGGCACTCGGTCCACCTCTGGCGCGGCCCGTTCTACGTGCGGGCACTCGGAGGCGGAAGCGCCGCGGCAAACGAGGCGCTGCAGGGACTGGTGACGACGGTCGCCGCCCGCATGCCGGCCGCGCCGTCGAAACCGGCGGTCTTCAATTTCTTTCCGGCCGAGAATCGCGTTGCCAACAGCGAACGCTTTTCGGCCGACGACGGTTTCGGCCAGCGCGATCTGGCGGGATCGTTCCAGGCGACGTTCGCCACGGGAGGTGCGGCCGTCGAAGGGCTGATTCTCCCCGCCGCGAGCAAGGCCGCGGCGACGAAGATCCTCGACGCCTACCGCGCCCTCTACGTGCGCAACGGCAAGCTCCTCGACCCCGTCCCGAACCTCGGCGAGGACAACTTCACGGCCGAAGACAAGTTCCTCGGCCGCACCGTCGCGTTCCGGATCGACCGCTTCGTCATCGCCTTCAACGGCTACACCGACCGTCCGACGCTGGTCGACCTCGCCGCCGCGACCGGCCAGCGCATCCTGGCGTCGATCCGGAGCACGCTGGTTCAGCCCGGGTCCCGGACCCTTCCGCCGGGGACCTGACGCCTACCGCTCCCAGGTGCCGCTCTTACCTCCTGACTTGCGGACTAGCTGAAGGGAGTCGATCATGATCCCCTTCTCTGCGGACTTACACATGTCATAAATGGTCAGAGCGGCGATGGCGCAGGCGGTCATCGCTTCCATCTCCACGCCGGTCTTCCCTTCGCAGCGGACGATCGAGCGGATCTCGATCGTCCCGGCCTTCGGGTCGAGATCGAACGTGACGTCGACCGAGTCGAGCGGGATCGAGTGCGTGAGCGGAATCAGCGCCGAGGTCTGTTTCGCCGCCAGCACCCCCGCCACCTTCGCCGTGGCGAGCACGTCGCCCTTCGGCAGCGCCCGCTCGACGAGTTTCTTCAGCGTCGCCGGGCGCATCTTCACGGTCACGGCGGCGACCGCCTCCCTCTGCGTCGGCATCTTGGCGCCGACGTCCACCATCGAGATGCCGCCCGTCTCGTCCAGATGTGAGAAGTCCTTCGTCATGTCCTCTCCCTCAACGCCTCGAGTTCTTCCGGTGTGTTGACGTTCCGCAGCGGCTCCCCCGCGTGACGCGCGCGGAGGTCGCGCTCCTCGACGATCTCCGCCACCGGCATCAGTCCGCGCAGGTCGAGCGCTCCCCGTTCGATTCTCGCCTCGATGACCGGAAGAATCTCCGGCGCGAAGCCGGCGCAGAGCATCTGCGGCGCGCCGTCCCAGAACGGCACGAGCAGCGGCGCGGCGCTCGCCTCGAACCGCGACGCG
>DATLYG010000086.1:0-6928 GCA_035574985.1 Thermoanaerobaculia bacterium
CCCGCCGCAAGCGCCGCCGTCGCCATCTCGAGGTGCTCCGAAGGAGGGGTGACGATGGTGACGAGATCGACGTCGCTCCGGATCAGCTCGCGCCAGTCGTGAAACGGGCGCACCCCGAGGCCGGCCGCAATCCGGGTCGTCCGGGAAGGGTCCCGACCGGCGATCGCGACCACCTCATGGCCGGCCTCGCGGAAGGCCGGGACCTGGACTCTGGCGCCCCATCCTGTACCGATCACTCCGATTCGTGCCATGACGTCTCCTGTGGCAGAGGTTTTGAAACAAAGGCTTCTACCATGACCCGACAACCGGTGCGACTCGTTCCCGAGCGGAGGCGGCGGAAACGGATCATGACGCTGAAGAACTTCCGCAACGCGCTCATTGCCGGCCTCATCGTCTTCGCTGCGATTTCGATCCGGTCGGAGATGCGCCGGCCGAGCCACGGTGATTACGGACGGTTGTTCAAGCGCAACGTTCCCGAAGTCGAGCCGCTGCCGCCGCGGATGGAGGTCGTGCAGGAAGCGGAACCGGTCGCCGACGAAACGACCGCCGATCCGATGCTTCTCGCCCCCGCAGCCCGCGAGCAGTACCTCGGAGCCGGTGCAACGGTCCCTCCGCTGCTCGTTCCCGCCGAGCCGTTGCCGGTGACCGCCCCGCGTGACGGCGGGCTCGCGATCGTCGGCAACGCCGGTGGTGTCACCGTGACGACGATCGAAGGGCGGGGGCCGGTGCTGTCGGGCGGCATCTTCAGGCAGTAGCGCGCCGCCCTTACAATACGCGCCCGGATGTCGCACCAGATCGTGTTCGGGACCGACGGGTGGCGTGCCGTCATCGCCGACAGCTTCACCTTCGACAACGTTCGCCGCGTCACCGACGCCATTGCCGTGGCGGCCCGCACTCTCGATCCTCCCGCTGCGATCGACCGCAACGCGATCGTGGTGGGTTACGACCGCCGCTTCCTTTCGCGCGAGTTCGCCGTCGTCGCGGCAGAGGCGCTCCGGGACGGCGGGTTTCGCGTGATCCTCTCGAAGGAACCGACGCCGTCGCAGACGGTCTCCTTCACCGCCTTCCACCGCAAGCTCCTCGGCGGTGTCGTGATCACCGCCAGCCACAATCCGTGGAAGTACAACGGCATCAAGTTCAAGGCGTGGTACGGAGGTTCGGCGCTGCCGGAAATGTACGAGGCGATCGCGGCGTCGCTCGGCAGGCGCGAGACGCGTGAGGGGGGTGCCATCGTCGAGGAAGATCTGCTCGACGATTACATCGCGGCGCTCCGTTCGCAGCTCGACATCGAGCGCATCCGGCACGCGAAGCTCGCCATTCTCCACGATCCGATCCACGGCGTCTCGGCGACGATCCCCTCCCGTGTTCTCGGGCTCGACTACGTCGGCAACGCGCGCATCATCCGCCGGGACGCGCAGCCGATCGAGGCGACCATCGTCGATGGCATCCGCGGCGAGACGAATCCCTCCTTCGGGGGGTTCAATCCCGAGCCGATTCCCGAGAACCTCGTGCCGTCCCGCAACGTGATGCTCGGAGGCGACTACGATCTCGCCATCTGCAACGACGGCGATGCCGACCGCCTCGGGATTCTCGACGGGCGCGGAGAGTTCGTCACACCTCACAAGATCATCGCCCTGCTCGCTCTCTACCTCGTGCGCGAGAAACGGATGCGCGGCGAGCTGGTCAAGACGTTTTCGACCGGCCGGCTCGTCGAGAAGGTCGCCCGCGCCCTCGGAACGACCCTGCACGAGACGAAGATCGGCTTCAAGTACGTCGCCGACCTGATGCTCGCCCGCGACATCCTCCTCGGCGGCGAGGAGAGCGGAGGGATCGGCTTCGGCCACTTCATCCCCGAGCGGGACGGGATCCTCTCCGGCCTGCTGGTCGCCGAGTGCGTCGCCCACCACGCGCGCCCGCTCTCCGAAATCATCTCGCGGATGGAAGAGGAGTTCGGCACGCTTCACTACGACCGCCGCGACCTCCAGCGTCCGATGGAGCGCTGCGCCCGGCTGATCGCGCGCGTCGCGTCGGGAGATCTCGAACGCCGCTTCGGCCCCGGTTTCAGAGGGCTCGAGGAAAAAGACGGCGTGAAGATGAATTTCGACGACGGCTCATGGATCCTCTTCCGGAAATCGGGGACCGAGCCCATCATCCGTATCTACTGCGAAAGCCCCAGCGCCGAGCGGGTGCAGGAGATGCTGGAGACCGCCGCCGCGGAGCTGGACGCCTGACGCGGCGCATCTGCTACGATTCGGCGACCAGCCGAACGAGCGGCGACCTTCAGGCGTCGACTCACTTTCCAGAAACCGACCGGAGTCATCGTGGCCACACCCGAGCCGTCAGAGCAGACGAGAACCGAGTTCACACGCGAGAGCATCGTCAACGACTATCGCGTGGCGTTCCGCAGCCGCCAGGCGAGCCTGATCGGGAGGAAGGAGGTCCTCACCGGCAAGGCGAAGTTCGGCATCTTCGGCGACGGAAAGGAAGTCGCCCAACTGGCCATGGCGCGCGCGTTCCGGAGGGGAGACTGGCGGTCGGGCTATTACCGCGACCAGACGTTCATGTTCGCCCTCGGCATCGCCACGCTCGACGAGTTTTTCGCCCAGCTCTACGCCGACCCCGACGTGGCGCACGACCCGTGGTCGGGCGGCCGGTCGATGAACGCGCACTTCGCCTCCCGCCTGCTGCACGACGACGGATCGTGGAAGAGCCAGACCGATTCGTACAACACCTCGGCCGACGTTTCGCCGACCGGCTCGCAGATGCCGCGCCTGGTCGGACTGGCGTGGGCCTCGAAACTCTATCGCTCCATCCCCGAACTGCGGGACGCGACGCAGTTCTCGCGCAACGGCGACGAGATTGCCTGGGGAACGATCGGCAACGCGAGCTGTGCCGAGGGAGTGGTATGGGAGTCGATCAACGCTTCGGGCGTGCTCCAGGTGCCGATGATTCTCTCGATCTGGGACGACGGCTACGGAATCTCGGTACCGAACGAATTCCAGATCACGAAAGGGAACCTCTCCGAACTGCTCCGCGGATTCCAGCGCGACGGGAAGGTGCAGTCGGGGTACGACATCTACTCGGTGAGGGGATGGGACTATCCGGCGCTCTGCGAGACGTACATCGCCGCAGCGGCGATCGTCCGAATGGAACATGTGCCGGCCATCATCCACGTCACCGAGCTGACGCAGCCCCAGGGCCACTCGACGTCGGGAAGCCATGAACGCTACAAGTCGAAGGAGCGGCTCGAGTGGGAAATCGAATACGACTGCATCCGCAGGATGCGCGAGTGGATGATCGCGCAGGGGATCGCCACCGCGGAGGAACTCGACGCGTACGAACGCGAAGATCTGCAGCTCGTGCGCGATGCGCAGAGGCGGGCGTGGCAGACTTACCGCAGGCCGATCGACGAGTCGGTGCGCATCGTCCTCGGTTTTCTCGACCGCCTCGCCGAAGGCTCGTCCCGCCGGGGGGAGATCGAGCAGCTTCGCGGTGAGCTGCAGCGGACGCAGGCGCCGTTCCGCCGCGACGCCCTCCGCACCCTCGCCAGTGCGATCGTCATCGCGCGCGACGTGCCGGAGGACATCCTCGAGTGGCGCCGCGCGCAGGAGGCCGCCGGCGACGCCGAATACGGCTCGCATCTTTACAGCAATTCGCCCCACGCCGCGATGCGCGTCCGTGAAGTGCGCCCCCTCTACGCCGACGACGCACCCGTCCTCAACGGATTCGAGATCATCAACCGCTGCTTCGATCACGCTCTCAGGCGCGACCCGCGCGTGGTCATCCTCGGCGAGGACGTCGGCAGACTCGGCGACGTGAATCAGGGGTGTGCGGGGCTGCAGGAAAAGTACGGGATCCACCGCGTCTCGGACACCGGCATCCGCGAGTGCACCATCGTCGGTCAGGCGATCGGTGCGGCCCTGCGAGGGCTGCGTCCGATCGCCGAGATCCAGTATCTCGATTACCTCCTGTACGCCCTGCAGATCATGTCGGACGATCTGGCAACGACGCGCTGGCGGACCAAGGGGGGCCAGAAGTGTCCCGCCATCATTCGCACGCGCGGCCACAGGCTCGAGGGGATCTGGCACTCCGGATCGCCGATGGCCGGGATCATCCATCTGGTGCGGGGCATCTACGTTTGCGTTCCGAGGAACATGACGCAGGCGGCCGGCTTCTACAACACGCTGCTCCAGTCGGACGACGCGGGCCTCGTCGTCGAGGTGCTCAACGGCTATCGGGTGAAGGAGAAACTGCCGTCGAACCTCGCCGAGATGACCGTGCCGCTGGGCGTTCCCGAGGTCCTGCGCGAGGGGGACGACGTCACGCTCGTGACCTACGGGGCAACGACGCGCATCGTGCTCGAGGCGGCGGATCTGCTGGCCTCGGCCGGCGTGAATGCCGAGGTCATCGACGTCCAGACGCTGCTGCCGTTCGACGTGAGGGGTGTGATCGTCGAATCGCTGAAGAAGACGAACCGGATCGCCTTCATCGACGAGGACGTCCCCGGCGGCACGACCGCCTACATGATGCAGCAGGTGCTCGAACGCGATGGCGGCTACGACTGGCTCGACTCGGAACCGCGGACGATCCCCGGGAAAGAGCACCGGCCGGCATATGGTTCCGATGGCGACTACTGGTCCAAGCCGAACCGCGAGACGATCTTCGCCCGGGTGTACGACCTGATGCGCGAGGCGAATCCGCGGAAGTACCCGCGGATCCTGTAGCGAGAGGAAAGTAGCACCCGGCGTCGCGCCGGCTTCAGGACGAACGTGTCAACCGGTCCACGCGCTGCGCGCCGGCATAGACGTTGAACGAGGCGCCGCGTGCGAAGCCGATCAGCGTCATCCCGAATTCCCGCGCCAGATCGATGGCCAGCGACGAGGCGCCGCCGACGGCCACGATGGCGGGAATCCCGGCCACGAGTGCCTTCTGCACGATCTCGAAGCTCGCACGACCGCTGACTGCCAGAATCATCCGCTCCATCGGAGTTCCGGCAAGGAGGAGAGCGCCGACGGCTTTGTCGACGGCGTTGTGCCGGCCGATGTCCTCGCGCGCCTGCACGAGTTCTCCTCCGGGGGCGAAGAGCGCCGCACCGTGGATCGCACCGGTCTGCGCGAACGCCCGCTGCTGTTTTCGCAGCGTCTCGGGGAGCGACCGGACGACGCCGGCATCGATCCGGAGGTCGGATTCGACCGCTCGGACCCGCACGCGCACCGCATCGATCGACGCCTTTCCGCAGATCCCGCAGGACGAGGTGGCGTAGAAGTGCCGTCGCAGCCGCTCGAAATCGATGGTCACTCCCTCGCGCAGCATCACACGCACCACGTTCGGCGATCCCCAGTGCCGGACGGCATCGATCTCCCCGGTGCGTGCGACGATCGCCTCGGTGATCAGAAAACCGACGGCGAGATCGAAGTCGTCGCCGGGAGTGCGCATCGTGACGGCGACGGGCCGCTCGCCGATGCGGATTTCGAGCGGCTCTTCCACGACCACGGAGTCGTCCGCCTCCGAGGGCTCGCCGTCGGTGAAGCGAAGGACCGGCTCGCGCGTGGTCGACTCCGAGGACATGCGCGGCGATTGTAGTCTTCCGTCTGGGATAATCCGCCGGATGAGAACGATCATGGCGGTGTCGCTTTTCCTTGCGGTCGCTTCCGCGGCCCGGGCGGACCGAAGCGAAGAACGGTGGATCGAAAGAACGCTGCGGTCGATGCCGGTCGAAGAAAAGATCGGGCAGCTCCTCATTCCGAACATCGGCGGCGGGTTTCACAGCATCGATGGCGACGAGTTCCGGAAGCTGCAGCGGTGGGTGACCGAACTTCACGTCGGCGGAGTCCATGTGGCGAGCGGCCAGCCGCCCGCGACGGCGCTGCTCATCAACGACCTGCAGCGGCTCGCGAAGGTGCCGCTGCTCGTGACCGCCGACCTCGAAGGAGGTGCCGGGTTCATCTTCCCCGGCGCGACCCGGCTTCCGCTGGCGATGGCGATCGGCGCAGCCGGCAGCGAGGAACTGGCGTATGCGGCGGGAAAGGTTTCCGCGCTGGAAGGGAAGGCGCTCGGGATCGGCGTCGACTTCTATCCTGTGGTCGACGTCCAGAACAATCCGCGCAATCCGATCATCAACATCCGTTCCTTCGGCGAAGACCCTCAGAAAGTGTCGGCGCTGGCGCGCGCCTACATTCGGGGAATCCAGGACGCGGGGATGCTTGCCACCGCGAAACACTTCCCGGGACATGGCGACGTGGCGACCGACTCGCATCTCGAGATGCCGGTGCTGGACGTCACTCGCGAGCGGCTCGATGCCATCGAGCTGGCGCCGTTCCGTGCGGCCATCGAGGAGGGTGTTGCGGCGATCATGACCGCACACATCCACCTTCCGGCGCTCGAGCAGCAAAAAGGAATTCCGGCCACGCTTTCAAGGAGCGTTCTGACGGATTTACTGCGTAAAAACCTTCGTTTCGAAGGTCTGCTTTTCACCGATGCCATGGACATGCGGGCCGTCAGTGCGAACTTTTCCGAGGAAGAGTCGTCGGTTCGGGCCATCGAGGCGGGCGCTGACGTCGTTCTCTTTCCGCGCAACCCGGAAATCGCGTTCAACGCGCTGAGGGGAGCCGTCGAGAGCGGCCGTCTTTCGATGTCGCGCCTTGACGAGGCGGTGCGGCGGATTCTCCGCGCCAAGGCGCGTGCCGGTCTGACCTGCTATCGCCCCGCCGATCTCGATTCGCTCAGCCGCGTCCTCGGCAGCAGCGCAAACCGCGACGTTGCGCGGCGGATCAACGAGGCGGCGCTGACGCTCGTTCGGGACGAACAGGCGTCCGTACCGCTTCGCCTCGATGGCGACAAGCGCGTCCTGCACGTCAATCTCCTCGACAGCCGGAACGGGTGGAGAGAGGGGCCGGTCGGCCGCGTCGCCGCCGCGGAGCTTCCGAAG
>DATLYG010000087.1:0-2549 GCA_035574985.1 Thermoanaerobaculia bacterium
ATCGTCATACCGCCGGTCGATACGGAGCAGCGCCGTTTCCCCGGCGTGTTAGGCCGCTTCCGGCTCAACCTCGGCGACGGCTACGCGATCCACGGAACGCAGGAGACCGACAAGCTCGGACAGGCGGTCTCCCACGGTTGCGTGCGACTCGCCGACGCCGACATCGAACGCCTCTACGCGATGACGAACGTCGGCGACGAGGTGATCATCTACTGATCCCTCTTCACCTGCCGGCAGAATGCGTCTTCCCTTTCGGCGCCGGCTGCACCACGACTCCGGTCGTCAACTCCCGCACGATCCCTCCCCCGCTGGTGAAACGGACCGTCACCGCATGGGTGCCGGGCGCGGTCTTTCGCGAGACCCCGATCGTCAACGTGACGGGCGAAGCGGGGCTGACCGTCGAAGCGGACGGCGTCGCCGTCAGCCCGCCGGGCGCCTGCACCGACACGGTCGCAACGCCGCTGAACCCGTTGATCGCAATCATCCGATATTCGGCCGCCAGGCTCCTCCCCTGCATGACGCTCACCGCGGCGGGCCCGTCGATCTGAAAATCGGCCGCCGGAACGGGCGTCGCGGGCGAGGTACCGGAGTTCGCGCCGGAGCGGATCACGTTCCAGATCGCCGGATCCTCCTGCCCCTGAGCCCAGTGCGTGAAGCCGCCGATCGACGGATGCTTCTGCCTGAGAGTTTCGATCTTCTTCGCGTAGCTCGTCGCGTCCTGGAAGTACACCGTATGCCCGCTGTAGGCGAAGGTCGGTTCGCCGTTCGGGTCACGGCTGATCGTCGCGCCGTGCGTCGCCGCGAGCGACATCGCCTGCGCGTAATCGATGCCCCGCCCGATGGTGCCGTCCCAGTCGTAGCCGTAGAACGGCAGCCCCATGATGATCTTCGACGCCGGAATCACGCTTTCCGCATAGGCGGCCACGCTGTCGATCCAGGCAAGGGGCGCGATCGGGCCCGGTGCACTCGTCGACCAGCTGTAGTCGTAGGCCATGATCTTCACCGAGTCGGCGGCCGCACCGATTGCCGCCCAGTCCTGTGAACCGGGACCGTTCCAGTTCTGCTGATCGCTCGTCTTCGCGTAAACCGTCACCGAGAGCTTCTTCCCGGCCGCGTGCAACTTCCCGGCAAGTCTGGTGACGAACGCGGTGAAGTCGGAGCGCGAGGTCGTCGGCACCCGTTCGTAGTCGATGTCGATGCCGTCGTAAGCGTTCACCGCGACGAGCTGCGCGATCGCCTCGGCGTGACGCTCACGACCCTCGGAGGTCGCGATCAGGTTCACGACCAGCGACGGGTCGAACCTCCCGCCGGCCACGTTCTGAATGGTCGGGAGGATCTGCAGGCCGGCCATCGCCGCCCGCCACGTCGCGTTCTCCGCATTCCAGTTCTTCGTGATCGAGCCGTCTGCACCGAGGCCGTACCAGACGGGATTCGCTTCGTGCATCGCGCCGGCGTTCTGCTGGAGCGAGGTCAGGGCGCTGCCGTTCCACGGTGGAATCCAGCCGGCGACCGTGTAGGCGTGCGAGTCGACTGCGGTGAGAACGGACACGGCCACCGCCAGGGCGGCGAGATTCAGCTTCATACGGCGCTCCTCGATTCGTTTTCCGGTCGCGCCGCAAGGAAGCGGTGTTCACGTTCGGCAGCTCGGCCGTCTGGGAAAAACCAGACCCGGGAGCTTTGCGCCCCTCCGTCACCGGAGGTTTGCCCTTGTCGCGTGACCTGTGTACGCCCCAGAATACGAGATGGGGCCGATCCATTTCCGGCCGAGGCCGCCGGAAGGACGAGCAAACGGAGCCGTACAATCTCGCCGATGCATCCCTGGCGCGCCCGGCTCGACCGGTGGTTCACTCCGATCGCGAGGCGCCTGCCGGTCTCGCCGAATGCCGTCACGCTGGCGGCCCTCGCGCTGAATCTCACGGCGGCGGCGATGATGTATCTCGGCTCGCGCACTCCTCTGCTGTTTCTCGCGTCGATCGCCTTCCTCGCCGCCGGCGGGTTCGCAGACGCACTCGACGGCATCGTGGCGCGCCTCCATGGGAAGCAGAGCCGCCTCGGCGATTTTCTCGATCACTTCTGCGACCGCGTGAGCGACCTGACGGTCGCGGCGGGATGGATGCTCGGAAGCGGCGTCAGGGCGGAATTCGTCGCCGTCTCGCTGGTGGCGGTGGCGCTCAACGGCTACATCGGAACACAGATCGAAGCGACGTGGCGCGAACGGAACTACGAGAGCATCGGACGCGGCGAGTTCGTCCTCGCCCTCGTCGTCTTTCCCATCGTCTCGTACATCCTCGCGGCGAACGGCTGGCAGCACATCGCCCCGGCCGGGCTGACGATCGCCGAATGGCTGACCGTGCTTCTCGCGCTCTTCGCCTTCGCGGGGACCGCGCAGCGATTCACGCTGGCCCGCTCGCTGGAGCGGTCCGAATGACCGTCGTCCGCAGGCATCCGGTGAGTGGCGAGCCGGTCGTTTACGCTCCCGGCCGTGCGGAGCGGCCGAACGCCTTCGGCGAGGGGGACGGCGGTACCTGTCCCTTCTGCCCCGGCAACGA
>DATLYG010000088.1:0-11800 GCA_035574985.1 Thermoanaerobaculia bacterium
AGGAAACGAGCGTGGCATTCAGAGCGTCTGCAGCTTCCGCATTACTGTTCTTTCTCCTTCCGACGGCGACCGCGGCTGCCCAGCAGCCGGCCTGCCCCTGCTTTCCCAACCAGCCCGTTTGGATCGTCGAACCGTGCGAAACGTGGAACTGCGCGGCATCACGCCTCGTCATGGCGAACGGTGACCCGTTCGTGCTGGCCCTTCCGACGAACACGGCCACGTATCGCTGGGTCGTTCTGCGCAGAACCGCGCAGGGCGGCGTGGTGGTTCATCCGGAGAATCCGTTCGAAGTCGAGATCTTCCAGAGCACGGCCGAGGGATCCGCACGGTTCGACTCGCTGCCCCCGACGCTCGCGCCGGCACTCGTAACGACCACCGACGGAAAGACACTCGTCGTTCGTCTCAAACATCCCGAAGGCCGCACCGCCCCGCGGCGCTAGAGTGCGGTACTTCATCAATCTCTTGCCTTTTGCCGTGGGAGAAGCGGGCGAGGTCAGGGAACGAGGAGGAGGCGATGCGGTGGCATCGTTGACGACGAGTGACGCAGACATCGCCCGCGGATCCCACGGCCCTTCGGGTTGCGGTGGCGAGCGGTCGGCTGCTTCGTTGCCTCTCCTCGACGATGTCCCTCATCGCCTGCGTCGCGGCGCGCTTGCATCCGGCCACTCGGCGCGGCAACAAAAGGCAAGACATTGATGAAACACTACGCTGGCACGGTCAGAATCCTCCTCTTCGAGACTGGGGGCACCTCATGCCAGAGGGCTCGCCGGGCGGCGCCGGTGTCGCTTGACTCGGCCGAGCACGGCTGAGATGCTTTGGTCCGGTTACGACTCTGCGCAACTGAGGTCGCACTCTCGATGCACGAAACCCGTCCTGAACCGCGTGACGCCTACGCTTCCGAGGCCGCCGAACCACCTGTCTCCCTAAGCCACTTCGTTCACACGCTCACGGAATATCGGGCCGCCATCATTCTCGGAATCGTGGGCGTGATGTTCACGTACACGATCCTCGCGGTCGTCGCCTATCTTTTCGGCCCGGCGCGACAGACCACCAGCCTTCCCTTCCGTCTCTCGTTCGAGGGGGCGGCACAAGGCACCTACCCGAACGGGCGGAAGTTCTCCCCCGCCGAGATCACGGACGCACAGATTCTCTTCGATGTCTACAACCGCAACGGACTCGGAGACTTCATTGACTACCCGACGTTCAGCCGGTCGGTATTCGTCCTCGAGTCGAACCGCGAATACGATCAGCTCGTGGCCGAATACCAGGCTAAACTCTCCGATCCGAGACTCACGCCGGTCGATCGCGAGCGCCTCTCGAAGGAATTCGAGATGAAGCGCGCGAGCCTGAGCAAATCCGACTACTCCATCAACTTCGTCCAGAGAGACTCCACGAAACGCGTCCCCCCCTCGGTGGTCGAAAAGGTCCTCCGCGACACGCTTTCCACCTGGGCAGAAGATGCCACCGCTCGCAAACAGGTCTTGAAGTACTCCGTGCCGGTACTCTCCGGAAATGTTCTGGAGACGGCGGCACTGGATACCCACGGCCCGATCGTCGCTCTGGTGATGTTGCGCAACCGCGTGAACGATCTCATCGCGAACATTCACGCGCTGAAGCGAATCCCGGGAGCGCTCATCGCCCGCACTGCGAAGCGGCGTGCATCGCTGGATGAAATTCAGTTGCGTCTGGAAGACATCGTCCGGTTCCAGATCGAGCCCCTCATCGTCACCGCAAACTCGGGGGGTCTGCTGCGCGATCGCCAGGGAACTCTTCGCGTGCTGGAGGCACAAATCGTCTTCGACCGGGATCGGCTTCGCCTGCAGCGCGCGCGCGAGGCCGCCCACCGCGAAGCACTCCTCGCCTACGGGCGGAAGGAAGGCCCCGCGACTGGAAACGGCGCAGAACGCACCCGCGGAGAGGGTGATCGCGAGACCGTCATGCCGCAGATCAGCGATACGTTTCTCGAACGCCTGATGACCCTCGTCAACAGCGATGCCGATCGCGAATACAGACAGCGACTCGTCGAAGACATCCGCGCAGCCTCGCTCGACGTGATCCCGGCGGAGCTCGCCGTGGCCTACGACGAACATCTGATCGAACTCGTTCGCCGCGGAGGAAACGGGGCGACGGTGGATGCCGAGACATTCCGCGCTCAATGGAAAGAAGCTGTCGCCGGAGTGACCGACGCCCTGGCTGAAGTGAACGAGATCTACCTCGTCGCCTCACGACAGCTCAACCCGAACACGGAGCTGTACACGGTGCCTGCTCCATCGACGCACCGCGTCGAACGGTCCGTTTCGTGGCGTCGCCTCGGGCTCATCGGAATCGTCGTTCTCCTCCTCGCAATCCCGGTCGTGATCGGGCTTGCGCTTCTTCACAACCGCGTCCGCGAGGAAGAGATACTGGAGACTCAGGTCGCGATGCACAGCACTGCTCCGTGACGAACCATCCCGGCCCACCCGCCCCCCGCGCTCTCATCACCGGCATCACCGGGCAGGACGGTTCCTATCTCGCCGAACTTCTCCTCGAGAAGGGGTACGAGGTCCACGGCGTGATCCGGCGGTCGTCCTCGTTCAACACCGGTCGCATCGATCACATCTATCGCGATCCCCACGAGGCCGACGTCCGCCTCTTTCTCCACTATGGTGACCTCAACGACGCCTCGTCGCTGAACCGCCTCCTGCGCATCGTCAACCCTGACGAGATCTACAACCTCGGCGCGCAGACTCATGTGAAGGTGTCGTTTGACACTCCGGAGTACACCGGCGAGGTAACGGCGCTCGGCGCGACCCGGCTGCTCGAAGCGATCCGCGAACTGCAGATCCGCCCCCGGATCTATCAGGCTTCCTCGTCCGAAATGTACGGGAACGCCCCCCCGCCGCAGAACGAGACGACTCCGTTCCAGCCGCGCAGTCCGTACGCGATCGCGAAGCTTCATGCGTACTGGATGACCGTCAACTACCGCGAGGCCTACGGCCTTTTCGCCGTGAACGGAATCCTCTTCAACCACGAGTCGCCCCGCCGCGGCGAGACGTTCGTCACGCGAAAGATCACCCGCGCCGTCGGACGCATCAAACACGGTCTGCAGGACCGGCTCTACCTCGGCAATCTCGATGCGAAACGCGACTGGGGTTACGCGAAGGATTACGTCGTTGCGATGTGGCAGATGCTCCGGCAGGAGAAACCCGAGGACTTCGTCGTCGCGACCGGGGAAATGCATTCGGTCCGCGAGTGTTGCGAGCGGGCCTTCGACCGCGCGGGGATCGAGATCGCCTGGAAGGGCCGCGGCGTGGACGAGAAGGGGTTCGACGTGAAAAGCGGCCGCGTTCTCGTCGAAGTCGACCCGCGCTACTTCCGGCCGACCGAAGTCGACACGCTTTGCGGTGACGCGACGAAGGCCCGAACACGGCTCGGCTGGAGTCCGACGGTGACTTTCCGCCAGCTCATCGACCTGATGGTCGATTCCGATCTTCGCCTCGCCGCAGACGAGGCAAAATTGCGCCTGTGATCAGAGGTCGGCGGGTCCTGCTCACGGGAGGCGGCGGGTTTCTCGGCCGCGTGCTGCGTGCACGCCTCGAGGAGCGGGGTCCGTCACTGCTTCTGGCACCTCGTTCGTCGGAACTCGATCTTCTCGATCCCGTCGCAGTTCACGACTACCTCCGCCGGCACCGTCCCCAGATCGTGATCCATGGCGCGGCGCAGGTCGGGGGCATCGGTGCGAACCGCGACCATCCCGGCCGCTTCTTCTACGCGAATGCGGCGATGGGCATTCACCTCATCGAAGAGGCACGCCTTGCGGGCGTCGAGAAGTTCGTCTGCATCGGCACGGTCTGCTCGTATCCGAAATTTGCGCCGGTTCCGTTTCGCGAGGCCGACCTCTGGAACGGCTATCCGGAGGAGACGAACGCCCCCTACGGACTGGCGAAGAAGATGCTTCTCGTTCAGCTTCAGGCGTACCGGCAGGAGTATCAATTCCGAGGCATTTTCCTCCTCCCCGCGAACCTCTACGGGCCGGGGGACAACTTCGAACCGGCCACCAGCCATGTGATCCCGGCGATGATCCGCAAGTTCGTCGAGGCGCGGGATTGCGGATCGGAAGACGTCGTCCTCTGGGGAGACGGGAGCCCGACGCGCGAGTTCCTCTACGTCGACGACGCCGCCGACGGAATCATCGGTGCGACCGAGCTGTACGATCAGCCGGAACCGCTGAACCTCGGAACGGGCGAGGAGCGGTCGATCCGGGACGTCGCCACTCTCGTCGCACAGATCGTCGGTTATCGGGGACGGATCTCGTGGGACACGAGCAAGCCCAACGGTCAGCCGCGACGGAAACTCGACACGACCCGGGCGCGTGAAGCGTTCGGGTTCCAGGCGCGCACGCCGTTCGAGGAAGGACTCCGTCGGACCGTCGAGTGGTTCATCCGCTCGCGCGCATGAGGTGAAACCATTCCACCGTCGCCCCGAGGCCTTCCTCGAGCGGCACCGGCTCGCGGCCCGCGAGTGAGGGCCTCAGAACGCTCCGCCGCTGTTCTCCCTCTTTCGGCGGACCGTGGCGCGGAGCGCGCTCGTACCTGCAGAGGATCGCCAGCTCGCGGAAGATCCGGGTGACGGTGGTCTCGACGCCGGTCCCGACGTTCATACAGCCCGTGGCGGCACTTTCGGCGACCGCCACGTTCGCCGCCACGACGTCGGCGATGTAGACATAGTCCCGCGTCTGCTCGCCGTCGCCGTTGATGGTCACTTCCTCGCCTCGGAGCATGCGGTCGATGAAGATGGCGATGACGCCGGCCTCCCCCTTCGCGCTTTGCCGCGGGCCGTAAACGTTCGCGTAGCGGAGGGCGACCGTCGAGAGGCCGTGCACCTCCCGGTAGTAGTTCATGTAGTGCTCGACGGCGAGCTTCGCGCAACCGTACGGTGACAGCGGACGCGTCGGATGGTTCTCGTCCTGCGGGACGTACTCCGGCTCGCCGTAGACCGCCCCTCCGCTCGAAGCGAAGATGAAACGCTTCACGCCCGTTTCCACGCTCTTCTGCAGCAGCCGGATCGACGCGACGATGTTGATCTCGGCGTCCGCCGCGGGGTCGGCGACCGACTTCCGGACGTCGATCTGCGCTGCGTGATGGTTCACCAGGTCCGGACGCAGCCGTTCGAGCAGTTTGAACGTCGACGGGTCGCGCAGGTCGGCCTCGTGGAACTCCGCCTTCGGATGGACGTTTCTGCGGTCGCCGGTCGAGAGGTTGTCGATCACGCTGACGCGCCAGCCGCGATCGATGTAAGCGTCGACGACGTGCGATCCGATGAACCCCGCTCCACCGGTGACGAGTGCGTGCTTCACGATTCCAACGCGATTCTCGCACGCCTTGCGCGAACGAATGTACCCACCATCGCGCCGAAGACGAAGCCTCCGACGTGTGCCCACCACGCTACTCCCGCCACTTCCTGCGTTCCTCTCGCCGGGGTCAGCGAAAGGAAGCCGTTGAGAAACTGCATGCCGAACCAGACCGGAAGAAAGACCACCGCGCGGACCTCCGCCATCGCCCAGTAGATGACGAGAGGAAAGAGGGTGACGATCCGCGCCCGCGGGCGGAGAACCAGGAACGCGCCGAGGATTCCAGCAATACTGCCTGATGCACCGATAGATGGAATGATCGACTGAGGGAACAGTATCGCATGCGTCAGGCTGCCCACGACGCCGCACGCGATGAAGAAGAGAAGGTAGCGCGCGTGGCCCAGAAGGTCCTCGATCGCGCCACCGAACACACGGAGATAGATCAGGTTGCCGAGGAGGTGGACGACACCGCCGTGCAGGAAGAGCGACGTCGCGAGCGTCAGCAGCGCCTCCCACGTCTGGTAGCGGAATGCCTCCGGCTCGATGAGCCGCTTCGGGATGAATCCGAAGATGTGGATCAGGACCTCGGCGCGGCGGCCGGCATAGAACTCCAGTCCGAACACCAGCACGTTCACCGCGACCAGCGACCGGTTCACGACCGGCGTGAGTCGCGTCGGCAGCGTCTGGCGAAGAGGAATCACGCGTCAGGTCCCGGGTCTCAGGCGTTCACGACGAGCGCTCCAAGGCCTTGGCGATGGCGGCGACGACCTCCCGCATCTGCGCCTCCGTCAGCTCCGGATAGACCGGGATCGCGAGCGTTTGTGCCGCCGCGGTCTCGGAGTTGGGGAACGATTCGTTCGCGCCGGGAAGGCCGCGGAAGCACTCCTGCTGCGGCAGCGTGAGGGGATAGTAGACCTCCGACCCGATGCCGGCCGATTTGAGGTGTGCCATGACGTGATCGCGCGTCGAGCGCCCGTCGACGAAGCGGACCACGTACTGGTTGAAGACGTGATGCCTGCCCGGCATCTCACGCGGAAGGACGACCCGATCGTTCAGGCCGGCCTCGGCGAAGAGCGCCGCGTACCGCTGCGCGTTCCGCCGCCTCCCCTCGCTCCACCGGTCGAGGTAGCGCAGCTTGATGTGGAGGATCGCGGCCTGCAGCGCGTCGATCCGGAAGTTCCCTCCGACGTAGCGGTGGTAGTACTTGGGGCGCATCCCGTGGACGCGAAAGTCGACGAGCTTCTGCGCGAGATCGTCGTCGTTCGTCGTGACCGCTCCCGCGTCGCCGAACGCGCCGAGGTTCTTCGACGGGAAGAACGAGAAGGCGCCGATCGTGCCCATCGAACCTGCGCGCCGGCCCTTCTCCTCCGCTCCGACCGCCTGCGCGGCGTCCTCGATCACGGCGAGGCCGTGCTTCCGGGCGACGGACAGGATCTCGTCCATCGCCGCGGTCTGTCCGTAGAGGTGAACGGGGATGATGGCCTTCGTCCGCGAGGTGATCCGCGACTCGATCTGCCGCACGTCGATGTTGTAGTCGGCGAGATCGATGTCGACGAAAACCGGAGTCGCGCCGACGCGGTCGACGACGCCCGCCGTGGCAAAGAACGAATAGGCGGGGACGATCACTTCGTCGCCGCGTCCGACGCCCAGCACCATCAGCGCGATCAGGAGGGCGTCGGTACCCGAGGAAAGACCGACGGCGTGTTTTGCCCGGCAGTAAGCGGCGAAGTCGCGCTCGAAGGCCTCGACCCGCGGGCCGAGGATGAAATGCTGCGACTCGTAGATCTCGCCGGTGACACGGAGGACTTCGTCGCGGATCGTGGCGTACTGGAGTTTGAGGTCGAGAAGAGGAACAGCCATGGCGGGGCGAAGTCTATAGCAGGCCATGGACATGCTGATCGGACATGACCGATCGCATGCGAAGCGTGCCACTCACTCGACGCTGCGACGCCCTCGGCGCGAAGGGTCGCTCCATCGATCGGGCGGCTGCGAACCGCAGCGGAACGACGAAGGTCCACCGGGCCGCCGGCAGACCTGTCACACACGATAGAACTCCCGATACCACGCCACGAAGCGCCGGATCCCTTCCTCCACCGGCGTATTCGGACGGAACCCGACGGCCTTTTCGAGCTCCGAAACATCGGCCATCGTCGAGAGGACGTCGCCAGGCTGCATCGGTTGAAAGTCGATCTTCGCCTGCATGCCGAGCGCGTCCTCGAGCGCGCGGATGAAGTCGAGGAGGAGCACCGGCTTGTTGTTGCCGATGTTGTAGACGCGGTAGGGGACATAGCTCGTCGCCGGGTCGGGGTCGTCGCCGCTCCACGACGGATCCGCCTCGGCGGGCCGGTCGAGAACGCGGACGACACCCTCGGCGATGTCGTCGATGTAGGTGAAGTCGCGGACCATCTTCCCTTCGTTGAACACCGGAATCGGCTCGCCGGCGAGGATCTTTCGAGCAAACTTGAAGTAGGCCATGTCGGGGCGTCCCCACGGCCCGTACACGGTGAAGAACCGGAGGCCCGTGCATGCGACGCCGAAGAGATGGGCGTACGTGTGTGCCATCAGCTCGTTCGCCTTCTTCGTCGCGGCGTAGAGCGAGACGGGATGATCGATGTTGTCGTGCTCGGAGAACGGCTGCCGGGTGTTGGCGCCGTAGACGGAGCTCGTCGAGGCATAGACGAGGTGCCTCACCGGATGATGGCGGCAGCCCTCGAGGATGTTGAGGAAGCCGCGCACGTTGCTATCGATGTATGCGTAAGGGTTCTGGATCGAGTAGCGCACCCCCGCCTGCGCAGCGAGGTGCACGACGCCTTCGGGTTTCGTGTCCGCGAAGAGCTTTTCGGTCCCCTCGCGGTCGTTCACGTCGAGTTTCCGGAACGAAAAGCGATCGAACGGCTCGAGCAGCTTCAGTCGCGCCTGTTTCAGCGCCGGATCGTAGTAGTCGTTGAGATTGTCGATCCCGATGACCTCATCGCCGCGCTCGAGGAGCCTGCGTGCGACGTGATAGCCGATGAATCCGGCGGCGCCGGTGACGAGGATCATGGCGTGGCGGAGTGTATCAGCGCGAGGGATGCATTCGGCCTGGGTAGATCACGGCATGACCGATGCTGAAATGAGGCGGCTGTTCGAGCGGATCCGCGAAGAGAACGCGGTGACCGCGGAACGCTTCGGAAAGCGCTTCGACGAGACAGCGAGCGGTCTCGAAAGCCGAATCGACGGGAGGGTGGGCGGCCTCGAAAAGCGATTTGATGACACGGTGGACCGCTTCGCGCTGATGCATGCCGAAACCCGGCGGCACTTCGACGCGACAGCCGAACGTCTCGAAAGCGCATGGGTGCGGTCGTCGAAGCCGTTGCGACCGCCGCCGAGAAGCTGGACCGCAGAACGGCGGATCTCGAAGAACGGATGCAGCAGGGCTTTGCGGAAACCCAGGCGATGATCAAGTTCTCGCTTGCCGAGCTCGATCGCCGCGTGTGAGGGCTGGAACAAGCGTTCTCCGATTTGCAGGCTCGCGTCGAGCGCCTCGAAACGACACGGCATGACGGCGGCGCCAGGGGCGGCACACTCCCGATCAGCGGAACATGATGCGCGCGAAGCGGCGCTTGCCGACCTTGAGCAGGTAGGACCTTCCCGCCGCAGCATCGAGGACGTGCTTGATGTTGTCGACCTTCACCTCGTCGACGAGGACGCCTCCCTGCGCGATGAGGCGCTGCGCCTCCTTGTTCGTGGGTGCGAGGCCGGCGGCGGTGAGGACCTTACTGAGGAGCTGCGGCTCGCCGGACGCGGGGAGCACCTTCTCCTCGATCTCGGCGGGAAGCTGCCTCTCGCTGAAGACGCGACGGAACTCCTGCTCGGCCGCCTCGGCCGCCTCGGCGTCGTGGAAGTCGCGGATGATCGACTTGGCGAGGTCGCGCTTCGCCTGCATCGGGTGGAGCACTCCCGACTCGACGTCGCTCCGCAGCTTCGCGATCTCCGCCGGGGTCAGGTCGGTGCAGAGGGTGTAGTACTTCCACATCAGCTCGTCGGAAATCGACATCACCTTGCCGAAGATCTCTCCCGGCGCCTCGCTGATGCCGATGTAGTTGCCGAGGGACTTCGACATCTTCTCCTCGCCATCGAGACCTTCGAGGAGCGGCATGGTCATGACCACCTGCGGCTCGAGCGCGTACTCCCGCATCAGGTTCCGGCCGACGAGAAGATTGAAGAGCTGGTCGGTTCCGCCCAACTCGACGTCGCATTGCAGCGCGACGGAGTCGTATCCCTGTGCGAGCGGGTAGAGCAGCTCGTGGAGGGCGATCGGCTGCCGCGACTCGAAGCGCTTGCGGAAATCGTCCCGCTCGAGGATCCGTGCCAGCGTGTACTTCGCCGCGAGGCGGATCATCCCTTCCGAACCGAGCGCGCCGAGCCACTCCGAGTTGAAGCGGATCTCGGTTTTCACCGGATCGAGGATCTTGAAGACCTGCTTCTGGTAGGTCTCAGCGTTCTGCAGGACCTCCTCCTTCGTCAGTGGAGGGCGAGTCGTCTTCTTGCCGGTGGGGTCGCCGATCATGCCCGTAAAGTCACCGATGAGAAAGACGACGCGGTGCCCGAGCTGCTGGAAGTGCTTCATCTTCCGGATGACGACGGTGTGTCCGAGGTGGATGTCGGGCGCGGTCGGATCGAAGCCGACTTTCACCGTCAGCGCTTTTCCGCGTGCGAGCTTCGCCTTCAGGTCCTCGCGCTCGATGAGATCGACGCTGCCTTTGGCGAGGTATTCGAGCTGGTCGTCGAGCGATCGCGTCCGTACGTTCGATGCGGTCATGGGCGAGCGGATTGTATTTGGATTTTGGATTCTGGATTACGGCCGGCTTCGGAAGGCGGCCCGGATCATGATCTCGACAGCCAGCTCGGCAAGGAGACGACATTCACCGGGCCTCTGGAGTGCGGCGCTTCAGCGCCGCTCTGAGAGGCGGGGCTTCAGCCCCGCCGCGCTGAAGCGCGGCGAGAGAGCGGCGCTGAAGCGCGGCTCTGAGAAGCGGGGCTTCTGCCCCGCCGCGCTGAAGCGCGGCGAGAGAGCGACGCTGAAGCGCCGCTCTGAGAAGCGGGGCTTCTGCCCTCGCCGCGCTGAAGCGCGGCGAGAGAGCGGCGCTGAAGCGCCGCACTCCAGAGGGTCTGGTAATCGAGAGAATCGTGCGGAATGACAACGAGATCACATCCGCCACTCTTTCCGCCATGCCTGGAACATCAGCACGTTCCAGATCAACGCCTGACGGTCTTCGCCGTCGAGGTGTTCGCGCCAGAGACGGTCGACGGTTGCGACGTCGTAGAAGTCGCCGAGGGACGGATCGGAAAGCAGCGGCTCGGCCCAATCGCGAAGGGGGCCGCGGAGCCACGCCGCGAGCGGGAGGCCGAATCCGCGCTTCTCCCGGTCGACGAGGTCGTCGGGAAGGAAGCGGCGAAGAAGCTGCCGCAGGATCCACTTTCCCTTTCCGTGGCGGAGCTTCATGTCGAGAGGCAACGACCAGGCGAACTCGATCAGGCGATGGTCGAGCAGAGGTTCGCGCGCCTCGAGACTGACGGCCATGCTCGCGCGGTCGACCTTCACGAGGATGTCGTCGGGTAGATACATGGCGAAGTCGAGGAACATGAGGAGTTCGATCGGATCGCCGAGCCGGGGCCACGCATCGGGCGTCGTGAGCACCGTCGGAGGGATCGAGTCGCCGGCGGCGAGCGGGACCCGGTTGACGATCTCGCGCTGATGGAGGCGCACCGGATCGCTCTCTTCGAGTGCCGCGGCGAGCCTTCCTGCACGGTCGGCGATGTTGCCGCGGAGCCGGCGGAGAGGCGCGTGACGCGACAGAACGCTCCACGCCGCTTTTGGAACGCGACGGAGGGTACGGGCAAGCAACGGCCGGATCGCAATGGGAACGCTCTCGACGCGCTCGATCAGCTTCCGCCCGAGAAAGTAGTGATGATAGCCGCCGAACAGCTCGTCCCCGCCATCACCCGAAAGCGCCACGGTGACGAAGGGTCGCGCGAGGCGCGAGACGAGAAACGTCGGAATCTGCGACGAATCGGCGAACGGCTCGTCGAAGACCGACGGCATGAGCGGAATCGCATCGAGCGCATCCTTTGACGAGACATGGAGCTCGTGGTGCGAGGTCTCGAGATGCGTGGCGATCGCCGCGGCGCGTGCCGTCTCGTCGGCTTCGGGATCTTCGAATCCGATCGTGAACGTACTCACGGCCGCGGAGCTCTCTCGCCGCATGACCGCCGTCACGAGCGACGAGTCGATCCCGCCCGACAGAAAGACGCCTAACGGAACGTCGGACAGCATCCGCAGCCGCACCGAGTCGGCGAGCAATGCATCGAGCGTGTCGAGGGCTTCGGCGTCGCTGCCGGAGAAACGGCCGGCCGCCGCCCGTTCAGCGGTCGCCTTCGCGCTCCACCAGGTGTGCATCGACGATCGCGCCCCGCTGCTGGCGATCGTCA
>DATLYG010000089.1:0-9161 GCA_035574985.1 Thermoanaerobaculia bacterium
GAAAAAGCGGACGAGGGGGCGGCGGCAGCGGGGGACTGCTCCTCCTCGAAGGTGAAGCCGAAGTCGCTCGCCTGGGCTGCGGGGCGCGAGCTGGACGCCGGCGTGTCGACGACGAACGATGGAGCGGCCGGCGCGTCGCCGAACGAGGGGGCCTCGAAGCCGAAGGCGGCGGCGGGGGCGGATTCCGCGAAGGAAGGCGCGTCGAAGCCGGAGCCGGCGGTCGCTGCACCGCCGGCGAGCTGACCCTCGATCCGGTGAACCTCGGGGTGGTCGGGATCGAGTGCACGCGCCTTCTCGAGATCGGCCCGGGCGGCGTCGAGGTTTCCCGCTGCAATGTGCTGATCGCACTTCTTGACGAACTGTTCGACGAACGGTGCCGCCTCCATCTTCTCGCGCGCCTGGTCCCCGAGGATGCGCGCCTCCTCGTTGAGGAGGTCGTTGGTGAGGATTTCGGTCGTCAGATGAATCACGCGCTCGAAGTCGCGTGCGGCCATCGCCGCCTTCGCCTCGGCGAGCGCGTCGCCGTCCGACGCGGAGCCGCTGAGGGTGTCGACATCGATCGGAGCGTTCGGATTGCGCACTTTTTCGAGCAGCTTCCGGGCCGGATCGAACATGGGATCCATCTGGAGGATGAGGTTGCAGCCCGCGAGGGCCTCGTCGGTGCGACCCTGCCTGTAGAGCGCGAGGATCTGGTCGAACGTCGAAGTCACGCGTTCCTTGACCGCCGCGGAAAGCGCCGAATTGCCGAGGTAAGTACTCATTGTTCGAGGATCTCCGAACCCGGGGGTGCAGCATTATAACAATCGGATCGCGGCCACCTTTCCGTATACTTCGCGCCCATGAAATTCGTGGCAACCGACGACGCACCGAAGGCAATCGGCCCCTACTCGCAGGGAGTGATCGCGAACGGCTTTCTCTACACGTCCGGACAGATCGCCCTCGATCCGGCGACGGGTGATCTCGTCGCAGGCGGTTTCGAGGACGAGGCACGCCGCGTGTTCGAGAACCTTCAGGCGATTCTCCGCTCCGGAGGCAGCGGGTTCGACCGCGTGGTGAAGGCGACGGTCTATCTCACCGACCTCGCCAACTTTCAGGCGCTGAATGCGATCTACGCAGGGTATTTCGGCGATCACAAGCCGGCCCGCACCACCGTCGAGGTCGCGAAATTGCCGAAGGGGGCGTCGGTCGAGATCGACCTGATCGCGCAGGTGTAGTCCCGGAGGGCGAAGGGGGGGTGATGGCACCCCCGTTGCAGCTTCCGTCGGGCAAATGTCCCTCCGGCGGCCCCTGCTCCTGATCGCGCTTCTTTCGATTCCGGCTCACGCTGCCGTCCGGCTGACCTATCCGATGGCCGGCGCACCTACGGCGATCTACTGGAAGCCGGACTCCTTTCCCATCCGCTACTCGATCGATCGCAAAATCGCGGATGCGTTCAACGGCGCCGCTTCGGTCGTGGAGCGGTCGTTCAACGCCTGGAGCGCCGTCGGCGATGCGAGCGTGTCCTTTCAAAACGCCGGCATCGAAGAAGGGCTCCAGCCGGGATTCGACCGGAAAAACACGATCACCGCGGCCGGCGACCTTTTTCGCGATCAGGGATTCATCGCCGTCACGACGAACTGGTACGACGACCGCGGCCGGATGCTCGAGGCCGACATCCAGATCGATGCGTCGCTCGCCACGAGCGCCTGGAACATCCAGCAGACGCTCGAGCACGAGGTGGGACACCTGCTCGGTCTCGACCACTCGGCGGTGCTGACATCGGTGATGTATCCGTATGTCAGCAAGGGTGGATCGGTGTCTCTGGACACGGACGACCGCATCGCCATCGCCACCGTCTATCCGAAAAGCGATCCCGCACTCGGCGGTGCGACGCTGAAGGGGCGCGTGGTCGGCGATCAAGGCGGGGTCTTCGCCGCGCAGGTGGTGGCCATCAGCGAGACGGGGGAGCCGGTGGCGACCGGTCTGACCGATGCGAGTGGCGAATTCGTGCTGCAGCGAGTTCCCTCGGGCGCCTACCGCCTCTACGCGGAACCCCTCGACGGGCCGGTCGAACCGGGCAACCTCTCGGGCGTCTGGCGGCAGGCAAAAGTCGCCCCGTTCAGGACGGAGTTTCTCGACGGCGCGGCGATCCGGGTCGAGAACGGCAAGGTGTACGGAAATCTCGTCGTGAAGACGTCGGGGGCGCCGGTGCGGCTGAATCCGAGATGGATCGGCCTGACCGCGGACGACCGTCCCGACGTCTCACTGGGCGCCGCACCGGTGCTGGTCAGGCCGGGACAGACGATCTCGCTCGCCGTCGCCGGTGACGGCTTCACGAGCGGCATGACCACCTTCGAGATCCTCAATCCGGGCGTCAGGCGGGTGTCGGACTTCCGGTATGCGGCGAACTACGTCTACGCGCGGTTCGAGTTCGCCGCCGGCGCGCCGGCGGGATCGGTGGTGATCGTGGTGCGCAGCGGCAATGAGACGGCGGCGCTGACAGGGGCCCTTCGCGTCGATGCTCCGCCGCGGATCCGTGCGTCGCGCGGTTAGTCGACCGTCCAGGTCAGCCCGAGGCTCCATGTCGTTCCCTGGCGGAACGACTCCTGGTCGAGGCCGCGCGACCAGAGTTCGCGATAGATCGCCGTCGTGACCACCAGGTCGCGTGCCGGAAGCGAAATGCCGAACCGGACGCCGCCGTTGCGGAATCCGGTTCCCTCATCGACGACTCCGTTCCACCGGCCTAACGTCTGCACCTGCCCCTCGATGCGCGGATCGATCCCCATGCGGCCCAGACGGAACGACGGTCCGGCGTTCATCGCGAACACCGACGGCGCGCGGAACCCCTCGCCGCTTTCGTAGAGGCTGAGCGTCGCCTCCCCGCGAGCGACGAAACTCACCGCTCCGGGGCGCGCCCACTGAAGCGCCAGTTTCGGCTGGTACGTGCCGCTGCCGAACTGGATGTGCTGATGCCGGATCCCCTGCATTCCCAGCATGACGGGATCGGGTTCGGTCTTCCCGGCGGGAAACGTCGAGCCGCCCGAGAGGATCCACGACGGGTGCGGCGACCATTCGACGAGGAGCATCGGGTCGCTCAGGCCGCTGAGCGTCTCTGTCCGGTGATGGATGTCGCCGTACGGCGGCGCGTAGACCGATCCCTCGAGCGTCGCGTAGCGGACGGTCATTGCCTTTCTGTCGAACGGCATGCGGAGCGAGAGTTGCAGGCCGTCGCGCAGACCGTATTGCGCCGAGAGCGCGTATTGCGTCAGTCCGGCCTCGACGTGGTGCCGGTGCGGGAGGATGGCGAGGACCGCGCATTCGGGGGCCACCATCGGGCATTCCGCCACGTGCGACGTTCGCAGCGTGCCGTGGCTGGCGGTGAGGCCGATGCGCCACGTGCCCGGTGCGACGATGCTGGTCTGGCCTGCTCCGCCGGAGAGGTTGGGGTTCGCTCAGGCCGGTCAGGCGTACGCTGCCGGAATGAGCGCCAGGGTGAGGAGAACGACTGCGAGGCGCCGGACGAACATCAGCTCCGTCCCTCCGCCTTCTCGATCGCCGCAATCACCTCGTGCCACGCTCCTCCCGTGACCGCCTTCACGAATCGGCCGCTCGCGTCGTAGATGCGGATGTACGGCAGTGCCTCGGCCCGGAATTCCCGCGTCGCCTGCCGGGCAGCCTCATTGTCCCAGCGGCCGATGTCGACTCTCCTGAGGGCGAGGTTCGGCTTCGTCGCCATCAGTTGATGAAGCCGCAGCTCGAGGACGTGACAGGGGCCGCACCAGTCGGCGTAGAAGTCGACGATCGTTACTTTCCCCGGCACGAGGACTTTCGGGACCTCGAGCCTGTTCGTTCCCGCATACGAGACGATGTCGAGTCGGCGAAGCACGTCGGGCGGAAGCGGCTCGAGATCCTTGCGCCGTTCGCCGGGGAAGATCGCCTCGAAGCCGAGGCCGGTCATTGCCGTACGAAGGCCCTGCCGGTCGAAGTTCGCGGGAACGACGACGGTGGCGGTGCCGCTCTTCCAGTCGAGTTCCGCCTTCTCGACGCCGCGAACGGCGCGGAGCGCTTTCAGAATCGGCCTCGAGCATTCCTCGCAGTCGATTCCGACGATGGTGAACGAGACCCTCTCGCCCGCCCGCGCTGGAGTCGCGAGCAGAAGAAGGACGGCGGTCGCCGCGAGCATTGATCGCATGTGCCCGCGTACAACGAGGGACGTGCCGCGGTCGATTCCTACCCCTCGTCATCGAGCGAAGGACGAACGGCTTCGCGGATGAAGGGGAGGAGCCGTGAGGCGGGGAGGGGGCGGGCGAGCAGGTATCCCTGCAGCATGTCGCAGCCGTGACGCCGGAGGAGCGCGCATTGTTCGCGCGTCTCGACGCCTTCGGCGATCACCTCGAGCCGCAGAGCGTGAGCGAGGCTGATGACATAGCTGACGACGGCCGCGGCCGTCTCGTCTTCGGTGACGCCGCGCAGGAACTCCTTGTCGAGCTTCACGGCGTCGATGGGAAACCTGCGGAGGTAGATCAGCGACGACTGACCGGTGCCGAAGTCGTCGATCGCGATCGTCACGCCGAACGCCTTCAGCTCCTCGAGCAGAGAACGGGAGCGGTCGATGGTCTGGATCGCCGCCGTCTCGGTGATCTCGATCTGGAGGCGCGCGGGGTCGATGCCGGCGTCCTGCACCGCTTTCCGCACGGCGGCCGGCAGATCGGGCTGCTGGAGCTGATGCGGTGAAACGTTGATCGAGACGTGGAGGTCGCCCGCACCGGCGTCGCTCCATTCGCGGAGCTGGCGGCAGGCCGCCTGCAGGACCCAGCCGCCGATCGGGACGATCATTCCGCTCTCCTCGGCGAGGGCGATGAACTCCGACGGCTGCACGCAGCCGCGCGTGGGGTCGTTCCAGCGAAGCAGCGCCTCCGCAGAGACCACCCGCGTCGCGGTCCGGTCGTAGATCGGCTGGTACAGGAGTTCGAGTTCGCCTCTCTCGATCGCGTGCCGCAGTCTCTGTTCGATCGACAGGCGCCGGACGTACCGCTCGTTCATGCTCGGCGTGAAGAGCTGGATCTGGTTGCGGCCGAGTTCCTTGGCGCGATACATCGCCGAGTCGGCGCATTTGATGAGTGTCTCGACGTCGTTGCCGTCGCCGGGGTAGACGGCGATGCCGATCGAGGCGCCGACGTAGAACTCGTGCTTTCCGATCTGAATCGGCTGCTCGAAGAGGTCGAGCACCTTGCGCGCCGCTGCTGCGGCGTGCTCGGGGCTGTCGACGTCGAGAATCACCATGCTGAATTCATCGCCGCCGACCCGCGAGATCGTGTCCGAGCCGCGCAGCGAACGACGGAGGCGGTGCCCCACATGGGTGAGCAGCAGGTCGCCGAAGGTGTGGCCGAGGCTGTCGTTGACGAGCTTGAAGTGATCGAGATCGAGGTAGAGAACGGCGACGCCGCTGTTGCGCCTCCGCGCCAGCGCGATCGCGTTCATCAGCCGGTCGCGGAAGAGAAAGCGGTTGGGCAGGCCGGTGAGCATGTCGAAGTGGGCCTGGTACTCGATCTGTTTCTCGGCGGCCTTTCGCTGGGTGACATCGCGGTAGTTGACGACGATCGCGCCGACGGTCGGCTCCCGCAACAGATTCTGCGCATAGATTTCGAGCCACACCCATGAGCCGTTCCTGTGAATGAAGCGGAACTCGCCGCTGGTGTCGCGACCGTCGCTCTCCGCAACGGACTCGAAGAGCGCCCGGGCCGCTTCATGGTCCTCGGGATGGACGAACTCCACGAACTCCTTTCCGACCAGATCGCCGTCGCCGTAGCCGAGGAGATGTGCGGTCGAGGGACCGGCAAACACGACGCGACGGGAGGCGTCGATGAGCGCAACGCCGCTCCAGCTCCGCTCGACGATGGTGCGGAATCTCCGCTCGCTTTGTTCGAGCTCGTGCTGCGCGCGGAGACGTTCCGAGATGTCGCGGGCGAAGAGCGTGAGCGTGCGGTCGCGTCCCGTTCCGAACGGCACGAGGGTGATCTCGACGGGGAACTCTTCGCCGTTCGCCCGACGGGCGATTCCGTCGACGCGCCGCCGTGCGCGGTTGCCCGCGCCGGCACGAAGGTGACGCTCGAGCAGGCGCTCGGCGAGCGGGCGCAGACGGGCGGGAATGATCGACGCCGGCAGGGGCTGGCCGATCACCTCGCGCGCCGACATGCCGAACGTGGCCGCCGCCTGGGGGTTCCATTCGGTGACACGCCCCTCCGCATCGACGGTGATGACGGCGTCGATCGCAGAGGCGATCAGTTGCTGGAGCCGGGACTCGGAGCGCCGAAGGGCGACCTCGGTGCCGGCACGGCCGGCCGCCTCGCCAATGATGTTCGCGATCCAGCGGAGAAACGTCAGCTCGTACTCGGCGAACGAACGGTCCCGCTTCGAGTAGACGAGCAGAGCGCCGAACGCGCCGCGCGGCGTGGGGATCGTCACGCCCGCTCCCGACAGAATTCCGTGCGCATTCCGCAGGTGCGCGACGTTGAACCGGGTCTCGCCGCCCGTCGAGAACGTCACCGGATCTTCCGAAAGGCGGATGACGATGCCGAGCGCATCGTCGTCGGCCTCGTCGGCGTGGCACGTCGCGAACGACTCGTCTCCGATTGCCGCCCGCACCACCATCCGCCCGGCGGCCAGCTCCAGCGCCCGGCAGTGGTCGACCGCGAGCGCGGACTCCACCAGTGCACACGCCTGGCCGAGGAGGATGGAGGGGTCGACTCCGGTGAGCGCCGCCTGGCCGAATTCCGCGACGGCGATTTCCTGCGCCCGTTTCGCCGCAATCTCCGCGCGCAGCCGTGCCACTTCGGCCTCCGCCCCCTCCCCACCGGGGATGATCTGGAACGGCTGCGGCTTCGGATCGGACAAATCGCCCTCTCACGTTCGGCGAGAACGTGGCAAACCGGTTCGGCTCTGAGTGTTCGTCTACCCTTATACACCCGATCGGTCCGGTCGCTCCTCGAGCCAGAAGAACTGCTGCCGGCCGTCGAGACGGAATGCTTCGATCGCCCGGCGTCCCTTCGGCGACAGCAGCCATGCGGCGAACTGCGCCGC
Source organism: Thermoanaerobaculia bacterium (assembly GCA_035574985.1). Lineage (GTDB taxonomy): Bacteria > Acidobacteriota > Thermoanaerobaculia > Gp7-AA8 > Gp7-AA8 > DATLYG01. Next base: position 7,060 of record DATLYG010000089.1, read on the forward strand.
GTGCGCGGCGGCTCTCCCTCCACGCGCGGGCCGCGGCAGCGTGATCGCGTAGACGTTCCGCAGTGCGGGATCGCCTTCGAAGAGAACCGTCAGACGCACCCTCGGCCCGATCTGGGCGAAGGTGGCGCGATCGGTCAGCGTGTAGGCGCCGATTTCGTCGGCTGAACGAAGCAGCGCCGCCATCGGTTGTCCGAGTGGCAAGTAGCGCGGATTGGTTTTCGGGTCGACGCCGGCGGCCTTCCAGATCGACATCTCCCGCGTGTGCGTCCCCGAGTGGTCGTTGCGCGAGGCGAAACGGGCGCGTGCGGCGTGAATCCGGCGGAACGCCTCGGCTGCCGACCGCGATCCGCGGACTCGTGCCGGATCGCCAGCCGGCCCGACAACGACGAAATCGTTCCAGAGAAACGGGCGGTAGAGCCGTGCGCCGTGACGTTTCACGAATGCGGCCTCCGCCCCGGGGTCATGCGTGATGACCGCCTGCGCATCGCCCGCCGCCGCGAGCCGCAACGCCTTTCCCGAGCCGACGGCGATGATCCGCACCTCGATTCCCGTCTCGCGCGTGAACGCTGCCGTGACGCTCCGGAGCAGCCCCGAGTTCTCCACGCTCGTCGTCGTGGCGAGGACGAACGAGGGACTCACCTGGCCGAAGCGAAGGAGCAGTGTTAGGAGGAGGGCCACGCTCGGTCAGTGTAAACGCCCGGGGCGCTGGGACGTCCATTGTCAAACGAGGATCAGAGGAACCAACCATGAGAGGCCGTTTGCGGACTGCCGTCGTTCTCCTGTCTCCGCTTCTGCTGTTCGCCTCCGAGGCAAACCGGAGCTGTCCGCTGGGACCGTCCCATTCATTCGATTCCGCGGCGATGTACCGGTCGGTCTCCGCGACCGCGGAGATGGTTGCCCCCTCGGGGACGGGAGGAGGACGCCTGCGTGCAGTCGGTGTCGCACCTGCCGGAAGTGCGTTCCCGCGGGAGGTGAATTTCATCGACCGGCATCTCTTCGGCGCCATGCGGAGCGCCGGTATCGTTCCGGCACCGATCGCAGGTGACGAGGAGTTCCTGCGACGCGTGACCCTCGACCTGACCGGAACCATTCCCGACGCGCAGAGCGTCGTCGACTTCGTGAAGGATTCCTCGCCGGACAAACGCTCGAGGAAGATCGACGAGCTGCTCGCCTCCGAGGCGTTCGTCGACCGGTGGACGATGTGGTTCGGCGATCTGGTGCAGAACGTGTCCGCGTCGTCGAACGTCCGTCTCTACTCCCTCGGCCGCAACGCCTACTACAACTGGATCCGCGACTCGATCCGCGCCCGGAAGCCGTATGACGCGATGGTGCGGGAGCTGCTCGCGGGAAAGGGGGACAACTTCACTTCCGGGCCGGCGAACTACGTCGTGCGGCAGTTGCAGAACAACGGGCCTCCGCAGGACACCTTTGACAACCTTGCCGCGCACTCGGGGGAGAAGTTTCTCGGCATGCCGTTGCTCTGTCTCTCCTGTCACGACGGAGCGGGGCATCTCGAGCTGGTGAACCGCGGCCTTCAGACGAAGAAGCGGTCGGACTTCTGGGGGATGGCCGCGTTCTTCTCGAGGACCACCTCGCGCGCATCGCGCTACACCGATCCGAACAATCCGAACGCGTTCATCCTTCGCTTCGACGTCGCCGACAACACAAACGGTGCCTACCGGCTGAACACGACATCGGGCAACAAGACGCCGCGCCAGCCGGTCGCCGGCGGCCCCGACAGCGTCGAGCCGGCGTACATGTTCACCGGTGAGAAGCCGCGGCCGGGAGAGTCATACCGCGACGCGTACGGGCGGATGCTGACAGGCGACCGCCAGTTCGCACGGGCTGCCGTGAACTATCTCTGGAAGGAGATGTTCGCAATCGGGATCGTGGAGCCGGTGGGCGGGTTCGACCTCGCCCGCCTCGATCCCGCTGCGCTTCCGCCCGGCCAGACGCTGCAGCCGGTGAACCCGCAGCTCCTCGAGGAGCTGACGAGCGAGTTCATCGCGTTGAAGTATGACCTCCGCGGGATGCTCCGGACGATCGCCATGAGCAGCGCCTATCAGCTCTCCTCGAAGTATCCGGCTGGGGTGTGGAACGAG
>DATLYG010000090.1:0-2790 GCA_035574985.1 Thermoanaerobaculia bacterium
AGGACGTCACGTGCACGATCTACTCTGCGCTCGGCATCGACTACACGACCGTGCGCCGCGACGATCCGCTGGGCCGTGGATTCGAATACGTGCCGTTCGCCAAGGACGGCGTGTACGAACCGATCGACGAACTCTGGTGACCGCGCGCGGCGCGAATCCCGCCGGAAGTTTTGTATGATCCCTCTCCGGGTGCCGGGACTCCCGGCAGGCAGCGCATGCGGTCGGGCCGCCCGTGCAAAACTCCACATACGGCGGGCTCCGCATGCACATTGACGATTTCCTTCTCGCACTCATCGCCATCTTCGTGGCGGCCAAGCTGATGGGAGAGCTGGCCGAGCGCCTCGGCCAGCCGGCCGTCCTCGGCGAGATCATCGGCGGCATCGTGGTCGGGGTGTCGGGGTTTCACCTCGTCAATCCTCACGATACGACCATCCATCTCCTCTCCGAGCTCGGCGTGATCCTCCTCCTCTTTCTGATCGGACTGGAGACCGATCTGAGGAAACTCATGTCGGTCGGCGGGCCGGCGACAGCGGTGGCGATCGTCGGCGTGGTCCTTCCGTTTCTCGGCGGGTATTTCTTCGGGCACTTCCTCGGGTTCCCGACGATGCTGTCGATTTTTCTCGGCGCGGCGCTGACGGCCACCTCCGTCGGCATCACGGCGCGCGTTCTGTCGGACCTCGGCCATCTGAAGGACGAAGAGTCGCAGGTCGTCCTCGGCGCGGCCGTCGTCGACGACATCATCGGACTGATCATCCTGACCATCGTCAGCACCCTCGCTCAGGGAGGGGCGCTGACGTTTCTCGGCATCGGGAAGATCGTGCTGGTCGCCTTCGGCTTCGTGCTGCTGGCCATCGTCATCGGGTCTCAGCTCGCTCCCTACCTGATCCGCCTGATCGAACGGATGGCCGTCGCGCGCGCGATCTTCTTCGGTGCCGTCGTCTTCGCGTTTCTCCTCGCCCTCATCGCCCAGCGGGTGGGGTCGGCCGTGATCATCGGCGCGTTCGCCGCGGGGCTCGTTCTGGCCCGGACGCACAAGGGAAAGCAGATCGAGCGCGAAGTGCACGACATCGCCCAGTTCTTCGTGCCGATCTTCTTCGTGGTCGTCGGAGCGGCGGTCGACCTCACCTCGCTGAATCCCTTCACGGCCGACGGCCGGCGCTATCTGCTGATCGGGCTCGGGCTGACGGCGGTCGGAATCGCAGGGAAAGTGCTGGCGGGATTCGTGGCGATGCGCCGCGATCTGAAGAAGATCGTGATCGGCGTGGGGATGATTCCGCGGGGAGAGGTCGGCCTGATCTTCGCGCAGATCGGGCTGTCGGCGAAACTCCTCGACGCCGGCATGTACAGCGCCGTCGCGCTCATGGTCATGCTCACGACGCTCGTCACGCCGCCGCTGCTGCGAACGCTTCTGGTGAAGAGGGAGGAAGCGGCCGTACCGGTCGCCGAGATCGACCTGGTGGTCGATGCGCCTTCCGACACGGTCGGCCCCTCGGATGGCTAGTGTCGTGCTTCATCGATGTCCTGCCTCTTGCCGCGGGAGACGCGGGCGAGATCCGGGAACGAGGGGGAGACTTGACGACGAGTGACGCAGACATCGCCCGCATCTCCCGCGGCAGCGGGCCTTCCGGATTGCCGCGGCGAGCGCACGCCAGCTTCGTTGCCGCTCCTCGACGATGTCCCGCATCGCCTGGGTCGCGGCGTCTCGCGTCCGGCCGCCCCGCGGGGCGACACGGGGCAGGACATTCATGAGCCACTACGGCAGCCTTCTCGCGGAGGAGAAGGACCGGGTCTACCTGAGCGTTGCCGCTTCGGCCAGCCTGCGCGACGCGACGTACTGGTTGGAGATCGTCTTCGCCGCCGGCATCGCCACGCTCGGACTGATTCTCAACAGCCCCGCGGTCATCATCGGCGCCATGCTCATTTCTCCGCTGATGGGGCCGATCATGGCCGGAGGGCTGGCGCTCGCGGCCGGTGATCTCGTCCTCGCCATCCGCGCGATCGTCAACTTATTGATCAGTTGCTTCGGAGCGGTCGCCCTCTCGTCGTTTCTGGTCGTGCTGCTGCCGTTTCGGGAAATGACCTCCGAGATCGCGGCCCGGACCAGCCCCACCACCCTCGACCTGATCGTCGCCCTCTTCTCGGGAGCCGTCGGTGCCATTGCCGTCTGCAAGGCCGTCCGCGGCGTCGCCACCTCCATCCCCGGCGTGGCCATCGCCGTCGCCCTCATGCCCCCGCTCTGCGTGGTGGGGTGGGGGACCGGCATCTGGCTCACTCTCGACCGGGTCCAGGGCGAGGGCGTCGTGCGCGGCGGAGGTCTGCTGTTTCTCACGAATCTGATTGCCATCACGTTCGCGTCGATGATCGTGTTCCTCGTCGTCCGCATCGACAGCGACGAAGTGAAGGAGAAGGTGCGGGAGCGCCGGAAGAACGATCCCGAGCACCTTTTCTTCCAGGCGTGGGTCGAGCGGATCCACCTTCCGAAGGGGGCGGCCGCGATCGGCAGCAGGACGGGACGGATCGTTCTGGCCGCACTGTTCGTGCTCATGGTGGCGGTCCCGCTCACGCGCTCGTTTCTGGCGCTCCGGCGCGAGATTTCCCAGCGCCAGCGCGACGCGGTCGTGCAGCGGCGGGCCACGGCGATCTGGCAGGCCTTCTACGCGACGACCGAAAAGGGTCAGGCGCGCTCGTTCATCGATTCGCTTTCGACGTCGCGTGAAGGAACCGTGCTCACGGTCTCGATGCGCGTCTTCACCAGCAGACCGTACACGCAGGATGAGCAGGACCGCTTCA
>DATLYG010000091.1:0-18635 GCA_035574985.1 Thermoanaerobaculia bacterium
CCTTCTCGCCTTCGACGGTGGTCCGGTTGACCACCCCGCGGGCGGCGTCCTTGACGAACCGCATGTTGGTGACGTTGGTGCCAGCCTCACGGCTGACGATCTCTCCCGTGTTCTCCGTAGTCATCTCGTGTTCTCCTTCGCGAAAATGAAAGGGCCTCCTGAGTAGGAGGCCCGTGGTTGTCCGGGTCGGTGGGGCGTGTCGCGCTAGTTCGTCATCAGCTCGCGGCGGAGGTCGTCGCGCGTAAACTTCGGATCGGTGCGCTGGCGATCACGCACAGCCGCATCGATGCGGCGCGCCGCGTTCGCGTCCGTCGCGGACTTCTTGAAGTCCTCGATCGTCACGTCGTGTTTCGCGTTCGGATCGGCGCGCTTGATCGCCTCCTTCGCGACGCGGGTGGTGTCGATCTGCGGCAGGGCCGCGACCATCTTCTCGATCTGCTCGGCCGTGACGGTCTGGCCGGTCGCCGCAGCGACATAGACCTCACGCACGGCGAGGGTCGCGTTTCCGCTGATCTTGCCCTCACGCTCCCACGAGTCGACCTTCGCGTTGGCGATTGCCTTCGACTTCTCGATCTCGGCGGCCTCGCGCTTCTCCTTCTCCGCCTTCAGATCCGTCTCGACGGCCGAGAGGCGCGTCGCGGCCGACTTCATCTCTTCGACCCGCGAGAGGACCTCGGCGTCCGTCGCCGTCTCGGGGAGTCCGATCTGCTGCTTGAATTCCTTGGTAAACATGTCTGTCTCCTTCACAGAAGTTGATGCCGCGACGCGCGGCGACGTGAACGTTGTGATGATGGAGGTCCCGGTCTGCGTGAGGACGTCGTCGAGCGTTGCCACGCTGTCGAAGAGCTTCGCGTCGACGGCCTCCTGTCCTACGTAGAGGCGCGCCTCCGTTCCGCGAATGTGATCCTCGGACAGACCCGTTCCGGCCGCCACCGTCTGCACGAACAGGCCGTAGAACCTGTTGACCTCGTCCTGAAACGACTGACGAACGCTCTCCGGCAATTTCTCGAACGGGTTCCCGTCGACCTTGTGCGCGCCGGCGAAGATGAGCGTCGGCTTGATGCCGCGGTTCTCGATCGCTCTCGACATGTCGATGTGCATGAGGACCGTACCGATGGAGCCGCCCATGCCGTCCGGCGTGATGAATCTCTTCGTCGCACCCGAGCCGATGCCGTAGCCAGCGCTCGCGGCGAGACCGTTCGCGATGAAATAGACGGGTTTCGTCGCCGCGGCCCTGCGCACCGCGGCCGCGGCGTCGAACATTCCGACTGCCTCTCCGCCGGGGGAGTTGATGTCGAGAATGATCGACCGCACCCGCGAGTCCTGCACGGCCACCGCGAGCTGGTGCTTGATTCCGTCGTAGGAGACGAGTCCCGAATCCGCACCGACCCACTCGCCGCGGTTCACGAGTTCTCCGTCGATGGTGACGACCGCCTGCCCGGCCTTCGTCACCCGGTAGGGCGTAGCGCCTCTCCCGCCTTCGGACGGGAGAATCTCTCCGACGAATGCCGCAGGGTTCGGGGCGTCTTCTGCGCGGCCGGGGCGCGGCGTGCCGGCGATGCGCGCATGAATATGCTCGAGCAGAACGCCGCTGATGATCTCCGCCTTCGCGGGTGTGATGAAGAGCGGCGTGTTGTAGACGAGTGCAGCGATTCGGTGAAGCGGAATCATGCGGCCTCTTCCTCCTCTTCCGGATCGCCATCCGCGGGCGGAGGTTCGTCGACTGGCGCACTACCCGACGGCGCGGTGACGACGGTCCTGAGCGATTCGCGCTCCTTGACCGTCGACTCGACCATCGCGACCGCCCGCGCTCGGGGCAGCCCGAGTGCGGACAGCAGCTCAACTGCGGCGGTTGCAGTGATCTGCTGCGCGCCTAGCTTCACGAGGACGTCGGTCGCTGTCTGAGCTTGGATTCCCGTGAGGCCATCGGAGACCGAAGTCGAGTCGCTCTCGAAGCGGGGCCACAGTTCGACGGGCAGATCTGCGAGGTTCCATCGGCAGTACGTGTCCCGCCATGACCCATTGAGGCAGTTGTCGAGTGCGGAGAGATGGAGCGGCGTCTTGTCGTCCCACACCGCGCGGCGTGTCTCTTCGAGTTTTCCGGTGCCGAGCGACTTGTTTCCGGTCTGCGGCGCGCCGAGCAGAAGCACCTGAATCCAGGTCTCGTATCGGCCGATCGCCTCGAACTCCTGCCGCCCCGCGGCACCCGAGGACGACATGCTTCCGGTGGGCATGTCGACGGAAGCCTTCAGGTCGTTCGTCGGAGCCGACAGGTAGTTCCTCAGCGTCTTGTCGAGCGCCGCTTCGAACGCAGCCTTCTCCGGTTCGTCCCATCCCCTCGGAATGTGCACGATCGGGAGCGGACGGCCGAAGTCCTCGATCGCCTGCAGCGCGTAGTCCTCGAGCTGCTGGATTTTCCAGACGACGGTGTAGAGGTAGGCGAAGCGCCCATACCCGTACTTCGTATCTGCGGACCCGGACTGGAAGTGAACAAACTTCGCGTCGTCCACTTCGATCCCTTGCGGGTTCTGCGTCGTGATGACGAACGACCGGCCATCATCGTGAAACAGCCACGCTTCCTGATCGACGTCGTAGAGATCCGGAATCCACTCCTTCACGACCTCGTCGAATCGCGCGACCATCTCGGCACGGGCGAATCCGTAGTACTCGCCCATGAGGAGCGACTGCAGAACGACGGCGGCGTTTCGCACGCGCGCCCACGCCTTCTTCATTCTTTCCGCGGCGTCGTCCGCACGCGGCTGATCGTCAGCGCTCGCAGCCTTGGCCGGCTTGATCGTGATCTCGTTCGAGAGCGTGTGTTCCACGCTCCACTTGCAGTAGCCTGCGACGTTCGGAAACTGATGAAGGATGTCGGTGTAGGCCGAGATCCTCTTTCCGAACCGGCGTAGCGTTCGGTCTGGACTCGTAAGGCGACCGTTGCCGTACGTGCTGAACGGGTCTCGCTTCCCGCGCGAAGCGGCCCGCGTCGATTCCGGTTTCCCCGGCTTCGCCGCAGCAACTTCCGGCCGTGCGGTCTTCGACCGCTTCGCGCCAGAAGCGCGGCGTTGACGACGACTTGCCATTCAGATTTCCTCAGAGATGCGACGGTCGCTTTGTGCGTTCGCGGTAGTGCGCCCGGACACTGTCGCCCTTCGAATCGACGTCGCGACCGAGCGGTGAGAGCCGATGCACTCCGTACCCAAGACCATCAGACAGGTGCGTCCGATGCCACTCAGTCCCCATCGAGCCGCGGCGCCACTCGCGCAGCGCGGTTCCGTCTTCATCCCACTGCACCTGCTCGAAATCGCGGATCAGTTCTTCGCAGCGCGGATGAATCCACAGCGAGCGGACGCCGAGCGCGTTGCAGAGCTTCGCGTTGACCGAGTCGACGCGCGCCCTGGGTGACGGCTGATCCTCCGGTACGTCCTTGCCGTACCGCTTGAGCTGCCCAAACTCCTGATCGACGATCGCCCAGGATGACTCGAGGTTGTCGCCGTGCGAGGAGCGATGTGTCCCACGCTGATCGCCGCACGCGATGATTCGCCCGCGGTGAGCGCGCAGCCCGTTCCAGTGCCCCTTGCGGCAGACCGGGTCGCATGTCTCGTCGCACGGCGGCGGCAGGCCCCGTAGTTCCTCACTGCGATACCGCGGTTGCGAGTCGCAACCGTCTCCGCGATCTCCCCTGATGAGCGCCTGCGCGAACCGCCTGTCCGACATCTCGCCGGCGTAGAAGTACTCGCCGAACACGCCGAGATGAATCAGGCCGGACCGCTCGTGCTCCCCGGGATACTCGCCGGGGTTCAGTTGATGCGCGAACACCGCAGCCCGCGGCTCGAGGTTGAAGTCGAGCCACATGTAGAGCGTGCGGTCCGGGTCGTATGGCACCCCGGCGTGAATGTTCTCGCTGCTGAACTCCGTGTAAGCGCCACCCTCGGTCTCCCGAATGATCTCGCCGTCGAGACGCCGCCGCGCGGTGTCCTTCGACATGTTCGCGGCGAGACCTTCACGATACCCGTCGTCGAGGTAAGGGTTGTCCGACGTCCTCGACTGGTACCAGACCGCGGACCCGACTCCCGATCGCAGCAGCGGCCAAGAGCGATGCTGCAGCTCCGGACCGTGCACCCTCGGGCAATCGCACTCCTCACCATCCCGAAGAGCGTGATAGTGCGCACGCGCGCTCTCTTCGAGCTGGTCAAGGTACGAATACAGCCACGGGTGCGGGCCACGCGGCGGGTTGAAGATCAGGTACTTCTGATGCCGGTGAAACTTTCTGCATCGCTCGCCCCCGCCGCGGCTGCAGCGAGTGCGCTCGAAGATCGTGGTGATCGCAGCGAAGGAAACGTTCGTCGCCTCTTCGATCCGCGCTGATCCGAATGACAGCGTGTCGTACTGCGTGTACGACTGGTGATGCAGCGTTCCGCAGACCGCGTGATAGCCCGTCGGAGCAATCAGAACGTTTCGGTGCTTCGAGACCGATGGAACCTCGATCCCTCGCCGGACCCAATCGCGCACCCACGACACCGGCGGCCGGCGGTCGAACACCGGCTTCTCGAATCCGGCCGCGACGAACCGGTCCTGAATCGACGGGACGACCTCCTTGTCGCGCTGAGTCTCGGTATTCGTGAAGATGCCATGCAGGAGGTCGGTCTCGTGCTTCGATCGTTTCAGCGCATCGAGGCCGTGGAGTACCGTCTTCCCGCTTCCCACGCCTCCGCCGAGCAGAACGATCTTGTGCTCAGAGTCGAAATGCGCGAGCGCCTGAGCGTCCGAGATGAACTCGAATACCGGCGGTGCCCACTCCTCACTCGCTACCGCCGCCGCTCCACTCATGCACTTTCTTCTTCGCTTCGGGTGACAACTTCCCGAGACCTACGACGATGCCCAGGAACGGCGGTGGGTCCGACTCGCCACCGTCCGGAGGAGCCGCGACCTCGTCGATCCCTTGCGCCTTCGCGATCGCCTGCTCGAGCTGCCGAATCTCAGCGAACGCCTGCACGCGAGGTGTCGGCTTCGTCAGCGTGTTCTCCGCGATGTCTTCGAGGTCCTCGATGCGCGTGCGCAGACGCGCGATGTACTCCTGCGGCGTTTCGGTTCGCTTTCGCTCGGTCGACTCGCTCCACCGCTCCTGCCACCACGCGCGATCGCGGCAGACGGTACGGCGCGCAGTGTCGAGCAGCTTGATCTGCGCCGGCTTGGTTTTCGGGTACGCGCCGAAGTAGCCTTCTTCGATCAGGATCGCCGCGATGCGCCGATCGGATTTCCCGAACAGCTCCTTGACCCGCTCCCGCCGAGCCTCCGTGTTGTCGCTGGCCATGACCGAAATGTGTCCAGGTCTCCCCGAAAAGGTCCGCGCAACCTCAAGAAAATTCAGGACCTGCTGTTGCGCACAACTCCGAGGAACAAACTCCGGCAAATCTCTGCGCGCGCGCCGCAATGCGCGGTGCGCGGCAGGTTTTGCCACCCCGGCAAGTTTTTTTCGAAACGTCCTCGAACGGCTACGGCACGGTGACGCCTGAGACGCGCCCCGAGTCGACGAGCCAGCGGACCACGCGGCGCCGGAAGCGGCGCTCGATTGAACCCGTCTCTCCCGCGAGCGGCTCGATGATCGCCCGCAGCAATCCGATAGGCTGAGGCGTGTTGCCGCTACCGGTGAGGTAGTTATCCGTCGCGGTTGATGGATCGCCGTCCGTGACCGCGAAGGCGTCCTCGTGGTCGAGAGCACCCGAGGAACGGTACCAGCCGACGCGGATCTGTGCCGAGGGCACTCCGTCGAGTGCTGCGAAGCGGATCTCGATCAGCTTTGCCGAGCAGCACGTGTCCGAGGTGGTTGAGGTCTGCGTGGCGTCCTGGGCGTAGAGCGGGAGGGATAGCAGAAGGAGGAACGTCGTCAAGGCGGGGAGAATGTAGCGTCGCATTTCTTTGGCCTCCTACTGCACGACAATCGTCACCACGCCCTCGATCCATTGATCGTTGGTTCCCGTGGTGAAGGTTCCAGAGAGGGTGTCGGTCGGGAAGATGATGATGTCCGTGCCGACCTGCCGCACGGAAGTTGCGGTCCACGTCGTTCCGTTGTGGTACTGGCCGGATGGTCTGGTGACGTCAACAGCCGCAGTAAACCCACCTGGAATCGTGATTCTGATCGTGCTGACTGTACCGCTTATCGTCGTCGTCTGAATCTTGTACGCGTAGACCAGCGTCTTGCCTGTGAGAGTCCAACTCTCGTAGGTAACATCCCCGCTCTCAACCGTCCACGTTCCGCCGCCGGAATTAGCCGCAAAATTGCTCGCGCTAAACGTACGGGTTGCGGGGTCGCCCATCGCGACCGAGCGGCCACGCTCCTTGATGCTGCCGCCGACGGTGAGAGTACCGCCGGGCAGCTCCGCGTCGCCGGCGGTGTAGACTTTGAGCCGATCCACGTCGGCGACGCGCAGCGCGAGCGAGTGCGGAGAACTCGATCCGAAACGAACGTATCCATCTCCGTCGGTTCTGACGACTGCGACGGAGTCTCCGAGGTTGGAGCGAAAGCTGGCGACGACTCCGTAGCCGCTGCCGTGAGAGACGGTGAGCCGGTCGGGTGAGCCGCCGCCGATGCCGACGTTGCCGGATGAGTCGATCGTCGCCCGAACCGCATTGTTCGTGACGAACTGCAGCGCGTTCGTACCCGACCCGAAGCCGAGCACTCCGGCGTACGCAGACGTCCCCGAAAGGATTGACCCACCAGTCGAACTCTCGACGCCGAAGTAGAGCGCCGCGCTCCCGTTGTAGGTCCGCTGGAACGCTGCGAGCGTACCCGATCCGCCGATCGCCAACCGCTCGCCCAAGCCGAACATGAAAGTCTGCTGGTTGAACGTGTTCGCGCCAGTCCATTCCTGGCCCGATCGATCGAGCAGTGCGACGTTGTTGGATAGATCAGCGTCCGGAATGTCCCCGCTGACTGTGGTGACGACTCGGTTGAACGCCCCGCCATTGCACGACAGGTTCAGCGCGTGCGAGAGGTTCGCGTAGATCGTGCAGAATCCCGCGGCGCTGAGTTGCGGCGCACTCCGCTCCTTGAGGTTGATGCGCGACTCGACGTCGAGCGAGCCGACCTTCTGCCCGAGGAGCGGCCACGCGCACAACACGATCCCGAGTGCCCACGAAATGGCCACGCGCTTCGTGATGCTCTTCTTCATGCGTTGTTCTCGCTCCGAAAGATGTACTCGACTGGCAGCCCGAGCTCGTGGAACTCCTGCGCCATCACTTCGCCCACGCCGTTGCACGTCACGCGGACCAGCGGCAACACCTGCATCGTTGTCGCGATCTCCAGAACTCGTTCGACAACGTCGGCGAATACCGTGGGGCGGCACTCGTCGAACAGATGGAACGCGCCCGACCAGACGCCGATCATCGTCTCGCCGTTAGGCTGCGGCATCACGAGGATGTCGGCTCCGAACCGGTAGAGCGCCGGATGCCGCGCGGCGTGCGTGCCGCAACTCGCGATGTTCATGACGTCTCATAGGTCGCGCACCGGCAGAATCGCAGGTGCGTAGAGCTTTCGTCCGAGGGATGTCGTGTAGAACGGAATGATCAGGTAGCTCACACCCGCGAGACCGCCGTGCACAGGGATGATGATGTCCTTCCCTTGCGGCACGGCGGCGCCGTCGAGAATGTCGGCCGGATTCGCGTCCTCACCCTTCACGACGACGACGGTCAGCGTGTCGATGGTCGCTACCGTTTCGTCAGGATCGGTCAGGTCCCCGTGGCACCGGATCGTGACCGGCGTTTCTTCCGCCGGGCGTTTGGCCGGAAACCGCGGGATCGTCATCGGGCAACTCCTACACGCTCACTTCGAAGATCCGGCGCGGCACCGATGCGATGAATACTCGCCCCGGCACGTGCGCGACGAATTCGCGGCGCGGGACCGAGACGAGGTAGCGGAGGTTGATCCTCAGCCCTTCGGAAACAGCCGCGCTGCTCGACTCGCCCGCGGCCGCTGACTCCTCGCCAGTGCCAGCCGCGTCCAACGTGGCGCCCTCGGCCGCCCCTGCTGTTCCAGACTCCTGAGCGCTTCCGGCCGCGATGAGAACGCTGTCATCCTGGGCCGCTGCTGCTGCCGCTTCGGTGACGTCGCCCTCGTGCGTCGTCGATCCGATCTCTGCATCGGACGACTCAGCCGCGGATGCGCTCGCGACTTCGGCCGCCTCCGCCACGAGCGCGGCGGCGAGGGAGTCGTCCGCGATCGCTGCTTCGCTCGCGACCGCCGCGGCGATGATCGCCGCCAGCTCCTCGCTGACCGCGCTCGCCGCTTCGCTTTGGTCCGCGACGGCGCTGAGCGAGCCCGCCTGAGCCTCGCCGGCCGCTCCCGACTCGACAGAGGACGAGGCGAATGACGCGGACGCGCCCGCATCGGTGTCCGCGCTGGCCGCCTCCGTGCCGGCCGCGCCGAGTTGCGCTGTCGCGCTGGCCGCCTCCGTGCCGGCCGCCGCTTCGGTGGCCTCTGCCGCGGCGACTGCTGCTGCAGACTCGCTGCTGCTGGCCGCCGCTGATTCAGACGCGGCCGCGGCGGTCTCTACGGCTCCTGACTCGGTTGCCCCGGCGCTCGCCGCTTCGCTGTCGGCAGCCGCAAACTCCGCCGAGGCGGTTGCGGATTCGACCGCGCTCCCCGACTCCTGAGCATCCGCCGCAAACTGAGCGGACGCCGACTGCTGAACATCTGCGCTCGCCGGTTCATCACGTGAAACGTCGAACGCGAACGAAGAATCCTGCGTGTCCGCTGCGGATGCGCTTTCTCCTGTGCCCGCGTCGAGGACGAGACCAGCCGTCGCCGTGTCGCTCGCCGCCGCGGACTCGGCGCCCGCCGCTTCGAACGTCCCAACCGCGCTCGGCGCGTCGACCGCGCTCCCGGCTTCGGAGCTACTCGCCGCAAACGTCGCCGCCGCGGACTCGCTCTCCGTCGCGCTGGCGGCCTCGGTCGCGGACCCAGCAAACGTCGCTGCCGCGCTCTCGGTTGCGCTGGCTGTGGCCGACTCGGCCACGTCGCCCGTCTGCGGAGTCGTCGCGCCCTGAGCCACCCATAGAATCGAGCCGGTCTCGGACGCCGAAAGTGTACCGGTGGCGCGAAGCGTGACCGTCGCCCCGGTGGTGACAAGCCGGTATCCGAGATCGGCCGCGCAATCGAGGCCAGTCGTCGTCGAGTGATGCGTCGCCGGCGACTCGACGTAGTCGCCGTTCCATGTGATTCCCGAGGCGACGTCAACGCCGCTCGTTCCCCGGGTGAATGTCGCCGAGTCGTCGCGGATGCCGACGATCGCGGCCACAACGCCACCGCTCGGAACCGCCGTCGTGCTGCTGGCCGACGTCGTCGTTGACGACGTGCCCCACGACAGCCCGGCCGTGGCGAACAGCGGATCGGACCACGTCTCCGAGGCGCCATGCTGGAAAACGATGATGCACGCCGCGGCGATCGTCGGGTTCGAGCTGAAATCGAGAGTCGGATTCGACTCCGACCCGGAGTGATCCTTGTACCAGCACCCGACTTTCATCGAGCCGGTGCCGTTGCCGGCGTTGACCGACCCGTCGGCGAACTCCGTGATCTCGGTCCATCCCGAGACCGTCGCGGTGATCGCGAAGTCTTTCCACGTGGCGAACAGGAACATCCTGTCGCCCGACTGCGCCCCTGCGGGAATGCCTACCGTGCCGTCAGCGGTGAGTTCGGTCCATGTGCCGGTGGCACGATGCGAGACGGACATCGGTCAGTGTCACAGTTCGGCATCACGGAACTCTAAAAACTGGCCGAGTACGATACGTTCAAAGTGTCGCCGTTGCTCACCGTCTTGTCACCCCCGCTGAACGTACCCGCCGAGTAGAGCGTGCCACCCGTGTTGTCGATCGTGCTCGACGCGCCTGACCCGAGAACGAGAAAGCATCCCTTCACGGTGCCGGACGAGGTGATCGAAAACGACAGCGCGGAGGAGAGCGGTTTCGACCCGCCTGACGCAGCGTTGAACGCGGCTGTCTTTCTTGTGCCGCTGTAGGTTGGCGCGTTCGTCCCACCGGCTTCCGTCCATCCGCCGTGCGAAGCCATCGTGTCACCAGCGGCCGGGCCGGTGGTGTACGAGACGGACGAGATCAGCCCCATGTAGGGGCCGGTGACCGTGTACGAGCTGCCGGCGAAGACCGTGTCGAGCGCGAGGTTCTTGCCGACGGTCGTCACGACGTTGTGGATCGTGTCCTGCCACTTGACGTGGCCGGTTCTGTCGGTGGCGGTGACGACGTAGACCCCGTGCGCCTGCGCCGTGGCCGAGGAGTCGAACTGATAGGCGGAGCGCGCGACCGAGCCGGTCTCGATCGCCGCGGCGCTCGCCGCGTGCGGGTTGCGCACGACTCCGGCGTCAGCGGCATCACGAGCCGAGACCCGCTCGACCTGAGCCGAGACCGGGAGAACGAGGGCGGTGACCAGGATGAGAACGAGAGCGGTCAGCTTCTTCATCGGTGGGACTCCTGTTCGCTGATGATCTGCACTGTCCAGCGCCGCCCGCACGCCGAGAACTCGCCGACGAACTCCTCTTCGGAGGAGTTGCCGGAGAGTACCGGAAACGAGCCGTAGTCGAAGGCCGTGCGTTTCGGCGCGGAGATGATGACCTTGCCGTCCTCCTGCAGATCGACGAAGAGGCGGCGGGTATGCTTTTCCATCGGTTCAGTCCCCGAAGATGTAGGCCTTGGTCTGCGCGTCGCGCGAGGCGATGAGCGCGAATTCGAGGCACGCGGCGTCATACGCGCGCGCCCTGACGATGCGTCGCCTGGCGGTGACCAGCGCGGCATCCTTTGCGCGAAGCCGGGCGCGAAGCGTTTCCGCCTCGCCGAGCCGCCGTCCGAGTCGCTTCCTCGCCGATGTGCTCCCGAGGATCTGCTCGACCTGACGGAGCCGGTTTCGGGTCAGGAGCAGTGTGACCCGAATCCGCGCCGCGTCCTCGAGCGAGCGCGCGCTGTCGCGCTCCATGCGCCCGAGTTTCCGCGCAATCGTGTCCTTCCAGTCGTCCAGCGCCGCGCCGCGCGCCACGCGCGGAGCGAAGACGTCTTCGCGAGCGAGGTTGACGGCACGAAGCCGCGGCTCCTTCGCCCGGACGTACCACTCGAGCACGCGCTCCACTGCCGCACGGATCGCGCGCGCGTCGAAGTCTTCCATCTCAGTGTTGGGAGACTGCGTAGGAGGGGAGGGTAGGAGAATGGGCGCCGTCTCTCGACGACACTCCACAGATAGCGAAATCATACAGAAACCTCGCCCTGAGATTTTTCGTTAAGCGGGTCGGCTGTCAGCGAGAGAACCAGCGCTTCGCGCGATTGCGCACCTCGCCACGGTTTCGTTCGCGGCGTCTTTGCGTGTGCAATTGCGTGACAGTTAGGACAGAGGATGATGAGGTTGGAGTCGTCGTTCGAGCCGCCGCAATTGACTGGAATGACATGGTGACAATGGAGTATCCGAATGGCGGCCAGCGGCGGCGGGGGCTGCCATCCACAGGCTTCGCAGCGCAACCTCCCCTCCGCAGCCGCGCGCCGCTTGTGATTCTTCGTAGCCCTCGCGCGTGCTGCCGCCGCTTCTCGGTCGGGTGTGCGCCTCTGCATGGGCCGGGACGCCAGGCCGATCCGCCTTCGGAGAAGTGCGATCTCTTTGACGAGAGCCCTCTGTCTGAGCTTGTTACTAGAGATGACTCGTCGGCTAGTGGCCGGCCCGAACATCAATTCCAGTCGCCGCAACTCGTCCAATTCGTCAAGCGCGAGGCGCAGCAACTCCTCGTCGGTGTAGGGGGAGACGCGTCTCACTTCGCCCCCATCTGGCGCCGACCTCGCTCTTGTACGGTCTCGCCGATGAATCGCCGACGCTGGCGCCGACTAATCAACTCCTCGAGGCGGACGATCATCTCCGTGATGGCGGCGGACTCCGCGGGTGTTTCGGAACTCGTGTCCATCTGCTCGAGCGCGCGGAGGAGGAGGCGCTGCTTCTGTTGGTGGCGAACGATGAACTTGTGTTCCCGCGGCCTCATGCGGGACAGAGTGCCCGCTTATGCCTGTCGCTCGTGGCGTTCTTGGCGGTGTTGGCGGATTTGTCGCAGCAGTTTCAGTTCATCGCGCCCTGCTGCCGGAGGAAGTAGCAGGCGATCTCTCGGTAGGGGATGCGGTACCCGGCACGGACGCGGAGCGCGCGGAGCTTCCCGTCCTCGATCTCGCGGACGATCGTTCGCTCGCACACGCCGACGTATCGCCCGAACTCCGCTGGGGAGAACGATCGCTTCTTCGGAATGTCGAAGTCGTCCGGCGAGAGGGGAACATCCGCCCCGGCCGGATCGTAGTCCGGCGCCTGTGCGGGGCGTCCGCCGGGTGGCAGCGGCATTCAGATCGGGGCGTCGGCGGGACCGTCCGCCGACAGGCTCTGCCGATCAGTTTACCGCAGTCCGTTCTGCTTCGTCGCGGTCCCATTCGGGTTTCCCCACGGCGGAACCACGCGGGGAGTTCGGCGCCGCATGAGGGGCAGGTTAGGCGGACGTGCTCGGTCATCCACGAACGCGCCGTGCCGCCTTCACTTGCTCGCTCTCGCAGTAGTCCTGCATTCGGTAGTTCCCGCCGGGCCACTCCTGCTGACAGTGACGACGGATGGCTTCGAAGTCGAGTGGCGAAACTCCGGTGTTGCTCGCGCTCCGGGCGTTGATGCGCTCCTTCGCTTCAACGTGCTGCTCCTCGCAGTACGACCGCATGCGAAAGTTCGTGCCCCACTCCTGCTCGCAGAGGCGCTTGATGTCAGCGTCAGATCCTCCGCCGCCACCTATCACCACAATCTGCGGCCCACGTGGCGACGGCGATTGAGGCGGCGAAAGTGGCACGGCCGACGCGGCCTCCGGTGGGCTGTTCTTTGAAAAGTCCGCGAATCCGCCACGCTTCTCCTCCGGCTCCGGCTGTACCTGCGGGCCGGTCGCTGACGCCGCTTGCTCGCTCAACCGATCGGCGAAGAGGCTTTCGATCGCGACGACGCGCCGCCGAAGTTGCTCACGCTCGTCGTGGTCCCGAACGAGTTTCTTCTGCGCTTCAAGTAGTTCGCTTTCGAGCGTCGAGACTCGCTTCGCGAGCGCGCGCACATCACGATCCGTGGAGGACATCTGCGGAGTGGACGCCGATTTGCCGGCGCACGCTGACGTTGTTGCGGCCATCACTACGACGAAAACCATTCGCATCGGCCCTCCTTACCGGCGCGGCTTACACACACCGCACGTCTTACCGTCCTTCGAACAATGCTTGCACGATTTACAGTTCTTGCACGCCTTGCACGGATTTGCCCCGACACATGTTGCGGCGTGCGTAGCGTCGTGCGGGACGGTCGATTGAGGTTGAGCCGAGAACGAGATGGCGAGAACGAACGCGGCGGCCAGACTTAAGATCACTCGACGGTTCATAACGCTCCTCCTGCATGAGGAGTGATGGGCAGGGGAGAATCCCTACCCCCTGTCATCCCATCTTCATCGCGACTGTGACCTCGCGCGCGAGCCGGTCGGCCGAGTGCAGGTCGTCGGTCGTGATGCAGACGATCATCGGCTCGCCGTCGATCACTCGCGCGACGGTCACATGAATCTTGCCGCGCTGAGCTTTGCGTTTTGCGGGCGGTACGTGTTTCAACTCGTCGCTCTCGTCGTAGAACAGTGGTTTCTGAAACTTCATCTCAACGGGGGCAGCTTGTGCGGACGATCCTCAGCCGCAGAAGCAACTGCATCCTGGATTCTTTTTTCGGCGCCCTTCGCTTTTCGCTCCGCGCGCTTGACAATGTGCTTAACTACGGCCTGAATCTCAAAAACGTCGTCCGGTCTGATCTCGCGCGGCCTCCAGCCCATCGCCTCGTTCGCCGATTCGAGGAACTTCCTGCCTCCGCGCCGGTACCAACGCTTGATCACGAGGCCGTCGTTGAGCCACGCGATCACCAGCTCGCCGTGCGTGGCGATGCCGCTCGGCCGGCGCTCGACGATCAGGAAATCTCCGTCGGAGATCCCTTCGTCTTCCATGCTCTCGCCGACCGCCTGAACGACGAAGTCGTTCGGTCCGAACAGGAACGAGGGGAGCGTGACGCTGTCGTCTCCGGTGGCATCGTCCCATCCTCCGTGACCGGCGGCGACGTAGGCGAGAACCGGCTTCGTCACTTCGTTCGGGTTCGGATCGACCACGCGCAATCCGTCCGGCATCGTTAGTGGCGGCGCATTTGCCGGGGCGTGGCCCGCGCTGTTTGCGAGATCATTCACGCGATCGATTGCCTTTTCGATACCGGTGACGGCAAAGCCGACGCCTGGCCATATGGGATCTCGGCGCGCCGGGTTCAGGATTTTTCTGAGGTTGTCGGCAGCCTCTTTGTTCCCAGATCGCTCAATCCGATCGGCGTAGCGTTCGATGACTTGATTGAACGCCCGCTCGGCCTCGTCCACGATCGGCTCGACTGCAGCTTCAGCCTTCTGAATTTCTGGGTTGAACGTATCGAGCCACGGCACTTCCAAGGCATTCGCGATCGCGGTGATGTCGTCGAACGTGGGGTTTTTTATTCGACCTTTGATGATTTTGTTCAGCTTGGAGAGCCGCATGCCGGCGCGTCTCGCGACTTCGGTCTGAGTGAGCCGTTTCTCGCGAAGGATTTCCATGATGCGGTCGCCAATCATCAGCTCGGAGTGTACCCGCGCCAGAAATAAATTTCCATCGGCGACAGTGCCGCTCATGTCTGCCCTTCCTGCGCTTCGAGAATCCCCTGCTAAGAAATTTCTTGCATTTTTAGAAATCTAACGTATATTGAATCGCTGCATGGGCAAGTTGAATATCCGTTATGGGGATTTACGGGAGTACCTGTACCGCAACCCTCACGTGAAACAGTTCGAGCTCGCGGCAAGTCTCGGCATCAGCCCTCCGCAGTTGACGCGCCTTCTTTACCCGAAGAAATACCACCCGCCAGTTGCGGACAACGCCGCCCTTGTAGCGCGTCTCGCTGAACTTCTGAACCAGTCACCAGCCTACGTTCGCAAGCTGTACAACCGTGCCGCCTGACCGAGGAACCACCGATGAACTCCGTCATCACCATCACTCGTCGCGGCTTCCAACGCACGGGCGGACTCTCCCCGGTGGAGTCGTGGGTGCTGGCCTATCAGGTTGCCCTCACGCTCCCGAACGCTCTGGTCTCGATCGTCTCCGAGGTGGACGGCCGGACGATCTGGTCGAACGGCCCGGTCGGAATGGCCGGAACCGATGTGACTCGCAATCTACAGCCGGTGGGGTAGGGGAAACAGATGCGCGACGCTCAGTTTGGAATCACTGCCGCCGGCGTCCTCGCGCTCACGTTCGAGCGCGGAGACGAGACGTCGATCGCGCACGCGCTGCAGACGCACCGGCAGTTCGTGTCGGAGTGGCTGCGCGGTCTTCGTCCGAACCCGCTCGGTCAGGTCCTCGCTCTCTGGAAGCAACTCCGGACGAACGGCAACCGGCGGGCGGACGAGCCGATCAAGTGGCTCTGCGCCGAGGGCGGGGGCGTGTTCCTGCGGCTCGACGCGATCGCCTCGCCAACGAGCGAGCAACTCGCCTCGCTCTGTCATGAGTTCGGCGACGTCGTGCGGCGCCACGGGCAGAACCTGACCGACGGCGTCGAGACGATCGAAGAGAAGCGCGCGCTGCTCGCCGAGGTCCGCGATCTCGCCGCCGCGGTCGTCGCGTACCAGCGGCACATCGAGGCGGAGATCGAGTCCGCCGAGAAGAGGAAGGGGCCGCAGCGCGCGCAGCCGCGCGAGCGAGCCGACGTGCGGAAGGCGGTGGCGTCGTGAAGGACCCGATCTGTCTCGATTGTGGAAAGCCGGTGAGTGACGCCGCGCATGACCGAGAGATGGCCCAACGCGGCGCGTTGCCGCCCGGCGATTACCACCGTCCGCGCACTGGAGAAGTCCAACCGGTGCGCTGAAAAAACGAAAGCCGCCGCGCTGAGGTCGAGTCAGCGGGCGGCGAAGGGGAAAGGAAAGCGAAACCGTGTCCATCATCGACAACCAGCCGGAGGAAGTCAAGATGGTGACTCCACTCACCGCCGCGGTCCGCGCCGAAGCGTCGCTCGACATGCTCGTTGCGGCGAACACTCTGCAGCAGGAGACGATCGCGGCACAACAGCAGGAGATCGCTCTCCAGCGGCGGACGATCGAGAAGCTGCGCGACCGGCTGCAGGCGTCGATCTCGCGTAACGAGATCCTCTCGAATCTCCTCGATGCGTCGGCCGTACGCGCGTTCCGGCTGACGGAATCGACGCTGGAGAAAGCACTCCGCCACCGCGAGCACGTCCTCGTCCGTCCGGACCGGCGTGACGGATGGGCCTCGGTCCTTCGACCGATGCCGGAACGGATCACGCTCGACCAGGCGATCGGCGACGGTGACTTCTTCACGCTCGCGCGCTTCGTGTGCGGCGTGATCCACGGACAGTCGATCGAGTTCTCGGAGGAGTTCGAGCAGGGGGAGTCGGAGTGATGACGCGCGTCCGCCGCTACGGGAAAGAAGCGGACGAGTTCCGCGCGGACGAGGAAGCGCTCCTCGCCATCCCGAAGCCGAAGTTCGTCCCGCGCGGTGAGCGTGCGAACACGAAGGGTCTCGCGCTTCCGAAGGAACATCCAGACCGGGACGCGGCGTATCTCGCTTTCGTGCGCGGTGAGTTGTGCGCCGTGTGGGGCGAGGACGGTATCCACTGCGCCGGCGTCACGGAAGCGGCGCACCTGATCGGCGGCATGGGCGAGAAGCGGAGTGACTACTACTGCGTCCCGCTCTGCACCGTTCACCACCGGCAGCAACACGACGTCGGCCTGATTCAGTTTCAGGTCCAACACGGCGTGAACCTCTGGCAGGTATCCGCCGAGCTTCTGATCCGGTGGATGCGGAGGTCGCGATGAACGGCCTAACCCTCCTCGCCGCACTCGCGCTCCTCGCCGGGATCTCCGGCCTCATGGCCGTTGGCCGGTGGTGGCCGGAGCCGCCTGAGAAAAAAGTGCGTCGCCCGCATTCCCGTCAGACCGTCGCTGAAATTCGAAAGGAGTACGTCCGATGACCGTCGCGGAGGTCGAGCGCGTGCAGTACCGGCCGGGTCTCTACCCGAACCTGAGCCGCGCAGAGTACGAGGCGATCCCCGCGATCAACGCGAGCGTGCTCGAACACTTCGAACGGAGCGCCGCACACGCGCGCGAGGCGATGCTCCATCCGCCGAAGCCGACCGATGCGATGGAGTTCGGGACGGCGCTTCATGTGGCCGTCCTCGAGCCGGCGCGGTTCTCACGCGAATACGTCGCCGCTCCGAAGTGCGATCGCCGCACGAAAGTAGGGAAGGAGACGTGGGCGGCATTCGAAGCCGAGCATCGCGGCGCGCAGTTGATGGATGCCGAGGACTTCATCGCCATTTGCCGGATGCGCGACGCGGTCTGGTCGCACCCGGTGGCGAAGGAGCTGCTGCGCGGTCCCGGTCATAACGAGGTCGCGGTCGTGTGGGAGAACGAGGAGACGGGGCTGCTCTGCAAAGCCCTGCTCGATCGGATCGGGAGCTTCGACGGATGGACGTGGATTCCCGACCTGAAATCGACGGGCGATGCGAGCCCGCGCGAGTTCTCCTACTCGATCAAGCGATACCACTACGGCGCGAAGGCCGCGTACTACCTCGACGGGTGCAACACCGTCGCGCCGCGGCCGCGCCGCTTCTGCTGGATCGCGATCGAGAAGGAGCCGCCCTACGCCGTCGCGCTCTACGAGCCGACCGATGACGCGATCAACGCCGGCCGCTCGAAGTACATGCGCTGGCTCCGCCTCTACGAGGAAGCGCAGCGGACGAATCACTGGCCGGGATACGAAACCTCAATTCAGCCGCTCGGAGCGGAGAGCACGGAGTGGTACGCATGAACCAGGTCGCAGCAAAGCAGGACGCGCAGAACCAGACGGCAGTCGCGACGCGCGCGCAGATTCAGATGGCCGAGCGCGGCGTGCGTCTCACCACGTTAGAGGAGGCGTTTCGCTTCGCGCAGGCCGTGATCAAGTCCGGTCTCGCGCCGAAGGGCATCACCACGCCTGAGCAGGCGCTCATCGCGATTCAGGCCGGCGCGGAGCTGGGGTTCTCCCCGATGCGCGCGCTCGCTAGCGTGACGGTCATCAACGGCCGCGCCGGGTTGTGGGGAGAGGCGGCGCTCGCGAAGATTCATCAGTCTGGTGTCTGCTCGCGCCCCCCGGTCGTCGCGATCGAGGGCGAAGGAGACGAGCGCCGCGGCGTTGTGCGCTTCCAGCGACACGACATGCCGGAGCGGGTCGAAGTGTCGTTCTCGATCGCGGAAGCGAAGCGCGCCGGGTTGTGGGGGAAGGGTGGGGCCTGGAGCCAGTACCCGGACGACATGCTCGGATGGCGCGCCGTCGCCCGCATGTGCAAGCGGTACTTCGGCGACGTCCTTCTCGGTCTAACGGTCGTCGAAGAGCTGCGGGATTACCCGGTCGAGCCGCGCGCCGTTGCGCCGCCGCCCGAGCCGGACCCTCTCCTGGTGCAGCCGTCGAACTTCGGCGCGCCGCCGATCGAAGCCGAAGTCATCACCGAACCATCTCAAGCCCGCCAACAAGTGCCGGAGAGCGGGACACAGGCGGGAGAC
>DATLYG010000092.1:0-5728 GCA_035574985.1 Thermoanaerobaculia bacterium
CACGATCGCGCCGATGAGCACCAGGTGAATCACCGCCGAGATCACGGCCGTGATCCACGTCCCTTTCTTCTTGTCCCTCCCGGCGGATTCGATCAGGACATCGTCGAACATCGCGGCAACCTTTCGAGTGCGTTGGGGAAACCCAGGAGCGCTGGAACGCTCGTTCAGACTTGGTGCCAGCTCACCCGGATGCCCCACGCGGCGCGCCCCCGGTACCACGAACAGTTGGACGTCCATCGGGACCGATTGGAAACCGCCGATGTCGCAGGGAGAGGAACTTAGCACACCTCCCCCTCGCAGGCCACGCGGCGCGGCAAAGTGTCCAAAAAGTTGACGGGCGAACGCCTTCGCGACGGCGTCCGATGGACTCTCATCGCACAAGTCATGACATATCAATGAGTTGGCGAGTCGGGCCGGATGGCGGTTTCCTTGCTCCTCCCGGTTCGCGGGTGAGGCCGCTTATGCCAAAGCTCGAAATCGTTCCTTCTTCCCCCGAAATCGTCCTGGTCGTCGACGATGACCCGGCCATCCGCCTTGGGCTGTCGTACTCGCTTGAACGGCCGGGGCGGATGATCGTGGCCTGTCCCGACATCGAATCGGCACAACTGATGGTGGAGACCATGCCCGTTTCGGCCGTCGTCGCCGACGTCCGGCTGGAGTTCGGCTACGAAGGGCTCGACTTCGTCCGGTGGATGCGGGCGTCGTTTCCTGCCGTGCGCGCGATTCTGATGAGCGGCCAGGCCACGGCGGCAATGGCGCGCGAGGCAGTCGCACGCGGAGCCGTGGCTCTGTTGCGGAAGCCGTTCTCCTCGAGCGAAGTCGAGGAGCTGCTCATACCGCCTCCCGGGGGGCGGAGCAGCGGGGCGCCGGCCTCGCTGGTCGATGTGCCTTCATTCGACGAGATTCTCGCCCCCGGTTCGCTCGACGCCGTCTTTCTGCCGATCATCCGCGCAGGCTTGGAGGAGAGATCGATCTTCGCGTTCGAGGCGCTTACGCGCTATGCGAGCCAGTCACCATTCCGCAATCCCGAGCTTCTCTTCCGATACGCCGACCGCAAGTCGCGGCTCGACGATCTGCAGATGGCATGTCTGGCGCGGTCGGTTTCGGAGGGGAACGCGCTCGCGAGGCACGGGCTGCTCTTCATCAACGTGCACCCGCGGACCCTCTCGGCCGGCGAGCAGTTCGCCGAGAGATTCCTTCGCATTGCCGCGGTCGGCGGCGTCGCCGCCGAACGGATCGTCGTCGAAATCACGGAACAGGGGGGGATCGAAGATCTGCGGTCCGCCATGGAGGCGATCGAGGCGCTCCGTGCGAGCGGCGTCCGCTTCGCGTTCGACGATGTCGGGATCGCCTATTCCCACCTGATGCACATCGACCGGATCCGGCCGTCGTTTCTGAAGGTCAGCCAGCATTTCGGCAGCTCGTTCGAGCGGGACGAGAGCCGCACGAAGATCGTTCGGAACATCGCCGCACTCGCCGCCGACTTCGGGTGTGAGGTCATCCTCGAAGGGGTGGAGACGCTGGAGACGATGGCCGCCGCGCGCGAACTCGGCATCACGCTGATGCAGGGCTTCGTCTTCGGACGTCCCGCGAAAGCCGGCGATCTCCTCGCGTCCGGTCTGCAGTGGATGGCCGCGGAGACCGTCGACGGGTCGATGCGGTTGGAGCGATGAAGGTCCTGATCATCGATGACGAGGCCGACCTGCGAAGCCTCGCGCACGTTGCGCTCGAGGGAGCCGGAATGGAGGTCATCGAGGCGAGTTCCGGTCCGGAGGGCTTCGCGGCGGCCCGCGTTCACCGGCCCGATGCGATCCTTCTCGACGCGATGCTGCCGGGCTTCGACGGCCCGTCGACCCTTTCGCTGCTCCGGACCGACGAGACGACCGCCGCGATCCCGGTGATCTTTCTCACGGCGAATGCGCTTCCTTCGGAGATCGATCGCCTGCGAGGACTCGGTGCTCGCGGAGTGATCACGAAACCGTTTGCGCCCATGAGGCTCGCCGCCGAGACGGCGGCGCTGCTGGACGTCGCCGAGTTGGTGACCGGTGGCAGGACAACTCACCAGTGGAAGAGCGGAAAGAACGGATGAGTCGGATGAGAAAACAGGGCATGGCGGCAGCGGAGAACGAAAACGAGCGCGTCCGGGGGATCCTCGAGGGTCTGCGCCGTTCCTTTCTGGCCGGGACTCCACAACGCCTGAACGCCATTGCGGCCTCGATCACGGCCCTCGCGCGTGAACCGGCGAGCCGTGAATCGCTCGACCGGCTTCGCCTGCACTTTCACAATCTCGCCGGACTCGCCGGCATGCACGGGATGGCCGAGGTGACCGATCTCGGTCGGTGTGCCGAACGGACCTGCCAGCGCCTGCTCGAAACGGGGGAGGCCGCGAGCGAGGAGGATCTCGATCGATGGCGGACCGTCCTCGACCGCTTCACCGCTCTCTTCGCGGCGGCGAGCGGATCGATCGCGCCGTTGCGGTCACCCGCCGCGATGACCGTCCACTGGGGCTCGTAGCCCGGATGCGCACCACCGTCATCCGTCTGATTTCTGGACTGGTGCACGCTTTTCGAAGCAGGCTGGCCGCACCACTGTTGCTGTCAAGTACAAATATATCAATGACTTACATGATTTTGCCTCCCCGGCGCGGTTCTTGGTTCCGTTCCCCGACTGAGGAGCGGGAACGATGAGCCGCATTTTGATCGTGGATGACGAGCCGGGCGTGACCGATGGACTGGTCGCCCTTCTCGAGATGCAGTCGATCGAGGCTGCGGGAGCGTATGACCGCGAAGCGGCCGAGGAGCTGATCGCCGCGGAGTTCTTCCCGCTCATCATCGCCGACCTGCGCCTGCGCACGGAGGAGGACGGCATCCGGCTCCTCGAGAGCATTCGCCGGCTGAGCCCGGGAAGCCGGGTGGCGACGCTCACCGGCTATGCGACCGAGGAGAGCGAAACGCGCGTGCGCGAACTCGGGTCGTCGATGATCCTGCGCAAGTCCGAGCCGCTGGACGAGATCGTCGAGACGCTCGCGGGCCTGCTGCGGGAGATCGAATCGGCCGAGGCGGAAGAGCCGGTCGACGCGGTGCAGGTCGAATCGCTCTACGAGCGGATGCGGAACGTGCTCTTTGCCATTCCGCAGAAGCGTTACGGCCTGACGTCGGACGAAGCCGAGGACCTGGTGCAGCAGGCATGGTGCCTTTATCTCGAGAGGCGGGGAGGGGTGCAGAACGCGGCGGCGTGGCTCGCCGGAACGGTGACGAATCTCTCGAAGCAGCAGATTCAGCGCAACAGGCGGACGCGCCGGCAGCGGACGTCCGACGACGAGTTGCGGGAAGTTCCGGTGGACGGTGGAGGCGATGCCCTGTTGATCGTTCACGAGGCGCTGGCGCGCGTCGACACCCGCTCGCGCGAACTCTGCCGGCTGATCGCCGTGGAGGGCTGCTCGTACGAGGAAGTGAGCGCGAAGCTCGGCGTCGCTCTCGGATCGGTCGGCCCGCTCTACATCCGCGCGAAAGGGCGGCTGCGAAAAGCGATGCTGTCGTGAGGGCTCCCGCTATTTCTGCGCTCCGCCCAGCTTCGCGTAGACCGTCGACGGGCTCACCTTGAGCAGGCGTGCCGCCTTGCGGATGTTGCCGCCCACGGCATCGACCGCCCGTTTGACATAGCGAGCCTCGACCTCGTCGAGCGGCTGGACTTCCCACTCGGCGAGCGGCCGGTCGGCGTCTTCGGTGCGGATCTGCACTTCTCCGAGGTGAATGTCATCGGCGCGGATCTCGTTGCCACCCGCGATCAGGACGGCGCGTTCGAGCACGTTCCGCAGCTCGCGCACGTTTCCCGGCCATCCGTACGATGCCAGTTTGGCGAGCGCTCGCTCGCTCAGCTTCGGGGGGCGGTTGCGGCCGATGTCTTTCGCCACGTTGTCGAGGATCATGGAGGCGAGCACCGGGATGTCCTCGGTCCTCTCGCGCAGCGGGGGGAGCGTCAGGCGGACGACGTTGAGGCGGTAGTAGAGGTCACTGCGGAAACGTCCGGCCTTGATTTCGTCGGCGAGATTCCGGTTCGTCGCCGCAATGAGGCGGAAGTCCGAACGGAGATCGCGCACGCCGCCGACGCGGCGGAATCGCTTGTCCTCGATCGCCTTCAGCAGGCGCGCCTGGATCGTCGGGTCCATCTCGCCGATTTCGTCGAGAAACACCGTGCCGCTCGCCGCGACTTCGAAGAGTCCCGGTTTGGCGGCCGTCGCGCCGGTGAACGATCCTTTCTCGTGGCCGAACAGCTCCGATTCGAGCAGCTCGCGCGAGAGCCCGGCGCAGTTGAGATCGACGAACGGTCCTCGTGCCCGCGGGGAACGCAGGTGGATGAGGCGCGCCACCAGCCCTTTCCCGGTTCCCGACTCCCCTTCGATCAGAACGGGGACGGAGGCGGAAGCGATGCTGACGATCGTTTCGTTGAGCTTGACGATCGCCGGAGAGACCCCGTAGAGCCGCTCCCCCTCGCCGCGCGAGGCCTGTCGTCGCAGTACTTCGATCTCGGAACGCTGACGGACGATTTTCATCGCCTGACCGAGACTCGCCTGCAGCATCGCGAATTCGAACGGCTTGGCGAGAAAGGTCTCGGCACCGAGCTTCATCGCTTCGACCACCGTATCGAACGTGCCGGCACCCGACATCATGATCACCGGCGTGTGCTCGGAGTAGCGCTTGATCTGGTCGAGCAGATCGATCCCGGAGCCGTCGGGAAGGGCCACGTCGAGGAGGACGACGTCGGGGGAGAACTCCCCGAACGCGACGATCCCCTGTTTGACGTTTTCGGCGGTTCGGGTTTCCCACCCCTCGGACTCCAGCAGTGCGGCCAGCCCCACGCGGATGTCGGGGGCGTCATCGACGATGAGAATGCGGTTCGGAGCGTCGGCCATGACTCTGCGCAATCATAGACGAGACGGGTGTTAGGCTGCGCCCCAGCCTGCTTGCCCGCCCCTCACGCGTGTGATACCTCTCCCCCCCGGTGAGCGAGCGTCCCGATGACGTCGAGCAGTTCATCTGCAATTACATCACTTCGGTCGAGCAGCTGGAGATCCTCCTGTTGCTGTTCCGGTCGCCGGACACGTACTGG
Organism: Thermoanaerobaculia bacterium; assembly: GCA_035574985.1. Taxonomy (GTDB): domain Bacteria; phylum Acidobacteriota; class Thermoanaerobaculia; order Gp7-AA8; family Gp7-AA8; genus DATLYG01. The sequence goes on from DATLYG010000092.1 coordinate 5,110, forward strand.
AGTCCGGATGCCCTCGGTCACCAGTTGAGCCTTCCTGCGGATCTGGTCGCAGCGCGCGTGGCCGAACTCCGCCACCACGGTCTCGTGCGCGAAGGGCAGTCGGGATCGGTGTACCGGTTCGACCCCGCCGATCCGGAAGTGCGCCGGAAGGTCCAGCTCGTCGGCGACGTCTACCGGGAGAGGCGCATTTCGGTGATCAACGCCATCTATTCGGCGAACCTCACGCGCCTCAGGACGTTCGCCGACGCATTCCGGATTGGCGCCAAGAAGGAGCCGAAGCACGAATGACGATCATGGCCGACGTGACGTATGCCCTCTGTGCGCTGACGAGCAGCGTCTGTGCGGTTCTTCTGCTTCGGGCCTGGGCCCGGAGCCGCGTCCGTCTGCTCCTCTGGTCGGGCCTCTGCTTCGTGGGGCTGGCCATCAACAACATCATTCTCTTCATCGATCTCGGCGTGTTCGTGGCGACCGACCTGTCCGCATGGAGGACGCTGCCGGCGCTCATCGGCGTGGCCCTCCTGTTGTACGGCATGATCTGGGAGACGCGCTGATGAACGATCTGATCTCGGGCGCTCTCGTGATGGGATACCTCGTGGCGGGACTCTTTTTTCTCCGCTAC
>DATLYG010000093.1:0-4840 GCA_035574985.1 Thermoanaerobaculia bacterium
GCGAGCCTCCGACCGTCGACTGTTCGCACACTTCGTGAGCTGCTCGCGCTCGCCCGCGCTGAGAGTGATCACCGGCGCTTTTCGCATGCGCCATTGTCCCTCAGAATCAACAATATGACAAGCAATTATTGAGACACTACATTAGAAGCGGACGAGGCGCGCGGGGAGGAGGCGCACGATCAGCGAGATCCAGCGCCAGAACCACGGCAGATAGACGACCGAGCGCCGGCGGACGATGGCGTCGTGAATGCCGCGGCCGACGGTGGCGGGGCTCGCGAAGAGGAGGTTTTTCCGGATCCCTCGCGTCATCGGCGTGTCGACCCAGCCCGGCTTGATGATCACGACGTGCGCGCCCGCTTCGGCCAGCCGCGAGCGCAACCCTTCGGCGTACGCGTGCACGGCTGCCTTCGCGGCGCCGTACGTGTAGTTGCTCCTGCGGATCCGGTCACCAGCCACCGAGCCGATGACCGCGAGCGTGCCTCGTCGCGCCCGCTCGAGCGCTCCGGCGAAGTGCGCCATCAGCGAAATCACCGACAGCGCGTTGAGGTCGAACGCCTCCGCCTGCGCCGCCGGATCGCCGTCGATCGCCCGCTGATCGGGCAGCGAGCCGTGGGCGATCAGCACGACATCGATCGGCTCGGCGATCGCCCCGACGATCGCGCCATGCCGCGTGCGATCCGCGAGATCCGCGACGAACGTGACGACGCGGGCGGCTCCGCGCACGCGAAGGTCGTCCGCCACCGCGGCCAGTCTTCCCTCGTCGCGCGCGACGAGAACGAACGACGCGCCGTCCGCCGCGAAGCGCCGTGCCGCCGCCTGCGCGATCGCCGAGGTGGCGCCGATGATGACGACGTTCATTCCGTCACTCTCCTCCAGAACGACGACGAGAACCGCGGATCGACGTACGACCGGAACGCCTCCCACTGCGGAAAGAACCGTCGAAAACGGGCCCCCGGCATCCTCGCGTCCTTCGCCGGATAGACGCTCCCCCCGGCCCGCTCGACGACGTCGTCGAACCGGTCGAGAAGCGGAAGAAGATTCTCACGATCGCCGGGAAAATCGAGACAGAGGGTCGTTCCCGCGCGCGGGAACGACATCATCCCCGCCGAGCGGATCGGGCCGAACTTCTTGATCACCGCCAGAAACGAAGGCGTCCGTGACGTCGCCGCGGAGTCGAGAATCTCCGCGATCGGATCGAGCCCCGCCTCGTCGGGAACGACGCACTGGTACTGCACGAATCCGCGCCGTCCGTAGATCGCGTTCCAGTTCGCGACGCGGTCGAGCGGATAGAAGAACGGGTCGTAGTCGACGCGATGCGGTTGCGGACGCGAGTTCGCGCGGAAGTAGAGGCGATTGAACGCCCGCACCGCCGCCGTCGTCAGCAGCGGCGAGAAGAGAGCGAGCGGAGCGCGGCGAGGCTCGCGGCGGGACGGCGAAGCGCCGCGGTCGGGCGCATGGTTCCCGCGAAAGAAGATGCCTCGCGAGCGGCTCCCGCCGAACGCATCGAGCCAGGCGACGGTGTACTCATGGCTCGCGTCGGACTCGCGCGAGAGCGCGTCGAACTCCGACAGCGACTGAAAGGGAATCTGCTCGACGACCATCGCGGCCGAGGCGATGCGCCGCAGCGCGATCTCCGCCGTGACGATCATTCCCGTCAACCCCAGGCCTCCGATCGTGGCGTGAAACAGTTCGCGGTTCTCCTCCTCCGAACAGCGGATGCTCGATCTGTCGGACCGCACGAGTTCCAGCGCCCGGACGTGATTGCCGAACGATCCGGCGCGATGATGGTTTTTCCCGTGCACGTCGTTGGCGATGCAGCCGCCGACCGTGACGAACTTCGTTCCCGGCGTGACCGGCACGAACCACCCGCGCGGCACGATCACGTCAAGGAGATCGTCGAGCGTCACTCCCGCTTCGCAGACGAGGAGGCCGTTCGCTTCGTCGAGATGGCGCAGTCGCGCCAGGGGTGTCGTCGAGAGGAGCGTGTGACCGTTGTTCAGACAGACGTCGCCGTAACTGCGACCCATGCCGTACGGCAGCAGGAGATCGTCGGACGGCAGTGGCGTCGAGGTCCACTCCTGCTCGACGACGCGTGCCGGCGCCGACCGGATGAATCGTCCCCACGATTCGGTGTCGCGCACGATCACACCGCCGCAAACGCGATCATCAGAATCATCGCGCCGACCGCATAGCTGACCGGATCGGTCGCCGCGACGACGATCGGATCGTCGCGGACCGCGCCGCGATGCGCTCGAAACCACATGTGCGCGATCCAGTAGAGCATCAGCGGACAGACCAGCCACAGCAGCCGCGGCGAACGATAGAGAAGGACGACCTGCGGCGACGTCAGATAGAGCGCGAGCACGAGCACCGAGAGATAGCCGCTGGCGACCCCCATCGTGCGCACCAGATCGCGGTCGCGTTTCATGTAGGCGCGGCCGGGGACCTTCTCCGGCGCATCCTCCCCCGCGAGGTCGCCGTAGCGCTTGAGCAGCGCGAGGCTGACGAAGAGAAACACCGACAGCGCGAGGAGCCAGTCGGACACCTCCACGCCCGCGGCCGCACCCCCGGCCAGCACGCGGATCGCGTAGAGCGCGGAGAGCGCGAGGACATCGAGAAAGACGACGCGCTTGAAATAGAGCGAATAGGCGGCCGACAGGACCCCGTAGGCGATGAGATGAACGAGGACCTGCCATCCCGAGACACCCGCCAGGACCAGTCCCGCGGCAACGAGGAGGGCGCCGAAGACGAGCGCCGTCGCCGGCGCGACGGCACCCGAGGCGATGGCGCGGTTTCGCTTCGTCGCGTGAAGGCGATCGAACTCGAGGTCGCGGAGATCGTTGAACAGATACGTGCCCGACGCGGTGAGGCAGAACGCCGCGAAGGCCGCCGCCGTCCGGAGGAGCATCTCTTTCCCGGCGCCGTGCGCGAAGACGACCGGCGCAAAGATGAGAATGTTCTTCATCCAGTGCAGCGGGCGCATCGCCCGCATGATCGCCACCATCGCCACCGGATGATACGGCACTCGCTCGTGTGCGCCGTCCGTATAATCGCTTCCACGCGATGCCATCCGCGGCGAAGCACGTACTCGTTCTCCTCGCAGTCACGTTCGTCCTCTTCTTCCCCTCGCTGACGGCGTCGTTCGTCTACGACGACCACTTCCTGATCGAGAAGAACCCGTTTCTCTCCTCGCCGCGCGCGGTGAAGATGGCCTTCACCACCGACTACTACGCACAATCGAATCCGCTCTATCGGCTCGGCTACTACCGCCCGCTGGCGATCCTGAGTCACTGGATCGACTGGCAGCTCTGGCACGACAACCCGTTCGGGCATCACCTCACCAACGTCGCGATGCACCTCGGCGTGGTGGTCCTCCTCTACTTTTGCGTCCTCCGGATCCTCGAGGATCCGCTCTTGTCATTCTTCACGGCTCTCGTCTTCGCGCTGCATCCGGCGCACGTCAGTACCGTCACGTTCGTCTCCGCGCGCGTCGACATGCTCGCGACGCTGTTCGTGCTGGCCACGCTTCTCGTCTTCACCAAGAAGAAGGCGCTGGCGCCGCCGTTCTACTTTCTCGGCCTGCTGTCGAAGGAGATGAGCGTCACTGCGCCGGCACTCGTCTGGTGGAGGGAGCGGGAGCGGGGCCTCCGCAGCGCCTTCCTCTGGATGATTCCGTTCACCGCCGTCCTCGCGCTCGTCGTGGCTCTCCGCTGGTCCGTGCTCGGCAGGCCGACCAGGGGCGAGTTCGTGCTCGATGCGCAGAGCCTCTGGAATCTGCTCGAGTACGTCCGGCTCATGGTGCTGCCACCCGTCCAGCTCTACCTCGAGCCGAGCGCGCCGCCGGCGCCGGCGGTCACGAACGTTCTCGTGTTCGCGGCGGTCATCGCGGCGGTCGTTCTTCACCCCGACCGCAGGCGGGCGATGTGGAGCGCGGTGTGGCTCATCACGCTGCTGCCGGTCCTCGGTCTCGTGCGCATCGAGACGACGATCGACCAGCGGTTCGTCTATCTGCCGTCGGTCGGCGTCTGCCTTCTGGCGGCGTCATGGGTGATCACGTATCTGAAGAGAAGCCGCCCTGACGGTGATGTTCCCGTCCGCGACGTGCGCATCGCCACGGTCGCCGTCGCGGCACTCTGCGCCCCGCTGCTGCTGACGCAGCAGGCGTACTGGCAGAGCGACCTCTCGCTCTGGGGAGCCGCAGTCGACGCCGAACCCGACGCGGCCCGTCCTCGCTATCGCTACGCGATGGCGCTCATCGACAATCGCCAGCCGGCCCTCGCGGAGCGGGAACTGAAGGAAGCGCTCCGCAGGAAGCAGGACGATCCGAGCATCACCGGCGCGATCTACGCGAACATCGCCATCGCGCGGCAGTTGCAACGGAGGAGCGACGGCGTCGAGGCGCTCTATCGCCGCGCGATCGAGCTGCGGCCGAAGTACGAGACGGCCCACTACAACCTCGGCATGCACCTCGCGCAGCTCGGACGCATCGATGAAGCGATCGTTCAGTTCGAGAAGGCGGTCGAAGCGAACCCGTACTCGGCCCAGGCCCGCCTCTACCTCGCCGACCTCCTCGACCGGCGAGGCCGGAAGCGCGAGGCGCAACAGCACCGCCGCTTCGTCCAAACCCTCTACGGCCAGTAGATGGTGTCAGGTCTCCCATCGTCCCTGCGCGCCGGCGCGCAGGGACGATGGGAGACCTGACACCGTCTACTGGGGGGAGATTTTCCAGAGTTCGCCGTTGCGGGCGTCGGTGACGAGGTAGAGGGCGCCGTCGGGGCCCTGGCGGACGTCGCGGATGCGCTGGCCGCGATCGGCGAGGAGGTGCTCCTCGCCGGTCACG
>DATLYG010000094.1:0-4297 GCA_035574985.1 Thermoanaerobaculia bacterium
CTTGACGTCCACGGTGATCTTCTTGGAGAGGTCGCCGTTGGCGATGGCGGTCGAGACCTCCGCGATGTTCCGCACCTGGGCGGTGAGGTTGCCGGCCATCATGTTGACGCTGTCGGTGAGGTCCTTCCAGGTGCCGGAGACGCCGCGGACCTGCGCCTGTCCGCCCAGCTTCCCTTCGGTACCGACTTCGCGCGCCACGCGCGTGACTTCCGAGGCGAACGAGTTGAGCTGATCGACCATCGTGTTGATCGTGTCCTTCAGCTCGAGGATCTCGCCGCGGGCATCGACCGTGATCTTTTTCGACAGGTCGCCGTTCGCGACGGCCGTCGTCACGGCCGCAATGTTGCGCACCTGGCCGGTCAGATTGGCAGCCATGTAGTTGACCGAGTCGGTGAGGTCGCGCCACGTGCCGGAGACGTCCTGGACGTCCGCCTGCCCTCCCAGCTTCCCTTCGCTTCCGACCTCGCGCGCCACGCGGGTGACCTCGGAAGCGAACGAGCGGAGCTGGTCGACCATCGTGTTGATCGTGTTCTTCAGCTCCAGGATTTCGCCGCGCACCTCGACGGTGATCTTCTTCGACAGGTCGCCGCGCGCGACGGCGGTGGTCACATCGGCGATGTTGCGGACCTGGCCGGTGAGATTCGCCGCCATCGAGTTCACCGAGTCGGTCAGGTCCTTCCACGTGCCGGACACACCCTTCACCTCCGCCTGGCCGCCCAGCTTTCCTTCGGTACCGACCTCGCGCGCCACGCGCGTCACTTCCGACGCGAACGACCCGAGCTGCGCGACCATGGTGTTGACCGTCTTCGCGGTGCGGAGGAACTCGCCGCGCAGCGGGCGGCCGTCGAACTCCGTCGACATCGTCCGCGACAGGTCACCGCGGGCGACCGATCCGATCACCCGTGCGATCTCGTTGGTCGGCTGGACCAGGTCGGTGATGAGAGAGTTGACCGACTCCGCGATCACCGTCCACTGGCCCCCCGCCGCCGGGACCTGGGCGCGGTCGCCGAGCTTCCCCTCCTTCCCGACGACATTCGCGATCCGCGAGACCTCCTCGACGGTCCGCGCGTTCAGCTCGATTATGTCGTTGAGCGCGTCGGCGATCTTCCCCTGCACGCCGGTGAATTCGACCGGCATCCGCACGTCGAAGTCTCCCTTCCGCATGGCGGTGAGAGTCCGGAGCAGCAGACGCTCGAAGTCCTTCGGCGAGATCTCGGTCGCCTTGTCGATGCCGATTCCTGTGGTCATTCGGTTGTTCTCCCGGCTGGTTGGCATGGCACGTCTGCGGCTGCCGATGCAGAAACGAGACCAGAAGGTTCAGTTCGTCAACGGACGCGCGAGTGCGCGTATGGGGGGAGGATTCCTGTCGCCTGTCGCCCGAGAAGGCCGTGGCGGGCGCGAGCGACCGGCGCGGTCCGCAACTCTGGTGGCCCGCCGTGAGCGGGATCAACGGATTGATATACGTAATGACTGATTACTATTACTCATGTAAACCCTCTATACTTATTAATTGATAGAATTGTGATCCTCTTGTATCACCGGAACCGATCTCCACGGTCATCGGCGACTAAAATCATGCAATGAGGAAACTGTCGTCCGTCCTCCTCCTCGCGGTCGCCTGCTCTTCCCCTCTTCTCGCGAAATCGCTTCACTGGAGCAACCTCTCGGTCGACGCGCGGCTCGATCGCGACGGGCGCCTGCACGTCCGCGAGACGCAGACGATCGTGTTCGACGGCGACTGGAACGGCGGCGAGCGCCGATTCTCGGTCCGTCCGGGGCAGACGCTCGAGTTGCGCGGCGTGACGCGCATCGCCGAAGACGGGACGGAAGTGACACTCTCCGCGGGCGATCTCGACAAGGTGGACCACTATTCGCTGATGGAAGGCAACGTTCTCCGCTGGCGCAGCCGGCTGCCGGAGGACCCTCAGTTCGAGAATCAGGCGATCACCTATCGCATCGACTACACGCTCGGCGGAATCCTCCGCCGGGTCGACGGCCGCTACGTGCTGGCACACGACTTCGCATTCCCCGACCGCGGCGGTGTGATCGAGCACTACACGCTCAACTTCCTTCTCGATCCGGTGTGGGGAGGCAGCGAGAATCCGGTGTTCGTCACCCACCGCAATCTGATTCCCGGCGAGGGGGTCGTCGTCCGGCGCGATCTGACTTTCCGCGGCGAGGGCGCTCCCGCGGCCGCGGTGGTGGCGCTCTCGCCGCGCATCGCCACTGTGACCGGCATCGTCTTCGGGACGGCGATCGTCGCGCTGCTGCTTCTCTTCCTGCGCGAGGAGTGGCAGCGTGGCCGCTTCGCGCGCCTCGCCGATCCCGACACAATCGACCGGCGCTGGCTCGACGAGCACGTCACGAAGTACCCACCCGAAGTGGCGGGGGCGGCGTGGGACGGAAAGATCGGCCCCTCGGAAGTGGCCGCGGTCCTGGCGCGGATGGCGAGCGAGGGCAAGATCGAGAGCCGCGTCGAAAAGGGGGGATTTTTCAGCCGGCCGGTGCTGCACCTGAAACTTCGGGTCGAGCGCAATTCGCTGCGGAACCACGAGGCCGACCTCGTCCGCGCACTCTTCTTCTCCGGAAGGACCGAAACCGACACCCGGTCGATCCGCAAGCACTACGAACACACCGGCCTCGATCTCGGCGAGATCATCCGCCCCGACCTCGAGCACACGCTCCGCTCGTTCGGTAAATGGAAGGAGGGGATGAGACGGGCGGACGCAAAAACGAACGCGCTCGCCGTCGTGATCGCCCTCGCACTTCTGATCGCCGCCGGTGTGACCTACCGGGACGAAAACGGCGGAGTGGTGGCGGGCTTCGTGCTGCTCGGCCTCGTCACCTTCACGATCAGCGCGCTGGCGGCCCACGCCAACCGGCAGGCTCTGACCGCGCTTCCGCTGCGATTCACCTTCGTGCTCCTTCCGATCGGCCTGGCCGCCGCTGCCGCCTTCGGCACGATCAGCCGCGCGGGCGAGACGACGATGAAGGTGCCGGTACTGGTCATGATCGCCGCGTGGGTCGCGGTCCTCTTCAAGGTCGTGCTCGATCTCCTGAAGACCGACGAGGCTCCGGAGCGAATCGCGTTCCGCAAGCGCTTCGCATCCGCCCGCCGCTATTTCAAGCGGCAGCTCCGCTCGCCGTCGCCGCAGTTGCGCGACGAGTGGCTCCCCTACCTGCTCGCGTTCGGCCTCGGCAGGAACGTCGACCGCTGGTTCTCCCGTTACGGTGAAGAGGCCTCGTCGCTGCAGACGGGCGGCATGACGTCGCGTTCGGAGAGTGTTGCCTCCTCCTCCGGCTCGGGCGGCGGGTGGAGCTTCACCGGCGGAGGGGGAGCGTTCGGTGGTGCGGGAGCGACCGGCGCGTGGACGGTCGCCGCCGGGGCGCTGGCGGCGGGAGTGTCCGCCCCGAGCTCGAGCAGCAACGGGGGCGGAGGTGGATCGAGCGGCGGCGGCGGCAGCAGCAGCAGCGGCGGGGGTGGCGGCGGAGGATGGTGAGCGCGGAAGCGTACGTCGGCGAGCGGGGCGGCCCGCGATTCCGCGGTCTCCCGCTCGGCGTCTACTTTCTGACGGGGTTCGCGATCATCGGCATCGGCCTCTTCGCCGGGTTCGAGATGACCGTCGGCCGCCGGATCGAGCGGCGCATCGTGGAGGCGCGCGTCGTCCAGATCCGCAACATCGGCAACGTCACCGCGCACGTGATCAGTCAGTATCTCGACGAACGCCGTCGATCGATCGAGCAGGCGGCGCGGTTCTTCGGACTGAAGGGTGGCACGACCGACGCGGAGATCGCCACCGCGCTCGCGGAGGCGCATCGCCTCCATCCTCATTTCCTGACCATGCTCGTCGCCGGCCCGGGCGGCGACGTTCTCGCGGTCAGTCCGCCATCCGACGCGCGCCGGGGAACGTATGTGCCGCGCTCCCACAACGTCGCCGACCGCGACTATTTCCGCGTCACCCTGCAGCAGGGATCGACCTTCGTCTCCGGTGTTTTTCGCGGGCGCGGCCTCGGAACCGATCCGATCATCGCCGTGGCGACGCCGATTCCCCTCGCGGACGGGACCGGCATCATCGAGGGCTCTCTCGATCTCGACATCCTCGGCGAGATCATCCGCGCCTACCGCACGTTCGCCGGCGTGCAGTCGATGATCGTCGACCCGAAGGGGCAGGTGGTCTACGCCTCCAGTCGATCCGTTCCGATCCTCACGCCGATCGCCTCGACCGACCTCGCCATCGCCGGCGGAGGGGTGGCGGGGCGCGGGCCGCTGACGCTTTACGGCTCGCGCGACATCATC
>DATLYG010000095.1:0-9020 GCA_035574985.1 Thermoanaerobaculia bacterium
AGTCCGTCAGGTGGCGGACCGCCGGCGCGAGCTGCGGCCGCCGCGAGAGACGGCGGGAGAGGTTCTCCAGCGCGACGCGGATGCCGTCGATCGTCCGGTACGAGAGCATCCACCCCTCGTCGCGAATCCGCGGATAGATCAGGCGGAGGCGCCCCGGCAGCGACGAGGCCCGGGGATCGATCTGGGAGTAGACGTGGCGGAGGAACTCTTCGAGCGTCGACTCCGAGTAGCGCCCGAAGCCGTTCGCCAGAAAGTGATCGAAGAAGACGTCGCCGATGATCCGTGCGTAGTGACCGAACTCGGGGACCAGGACTCTCCGGAACGCGGCGGTCCGCGGGTGCGTGTCGGTGAACGCGTCGATTTTCCGGTGTTCGACGATGCCGGCGCGGATCGCGGGATCGAGCGAGTCGCCGAGCCGCCCCTTCACGAAGTCTCCGGCGAGATTCCCGATGCGCGACTCCGGCGTGTCGCCGGCGAGAAAGAGATGCGCGAGATAGTTCATCTCACTCCATCTTCCTGACGGGGCGATCGACGCGGCGGAAATGCGGCTGCGGGTCGCCGGTCGGAGGGGCAACCATACCGTATCGCGCGCCGGCCCGGGGGTCCGGCGGCGGAGCGGAGAGCGCCGCGCGCGAAGAGGAATGGCTTGAATCGCGGACGAGTTTGCCTCACAGTAGTCGCAGTCGTCCAACACGAGTCAGGAAAAACCGGTTGATCGCTCCCGTCGCGCGGTGCGTGATCTCGATGCTGCTGCTCCTCGCTCCGCTCTTCGTCCGCGCCGACGTCGTCACCACGCGCTGCCACGAGCGGGAAATCACCTCCGGAGACACGCGCGCGGCGCAGCTCGGCGCCTGCGACGATCACGCCTCGGACCTCCTCTGGCACCTCGACCGGATCGACCAGGTGGGCGGGGTCCTCGACGGGCGCGCCGATCGCGCGAACCGCGGCCGGGGCAGCGTGATTTACGTCATGGACACCGGGATCCTGGCGTCGCACGACGAGTTCCTCTCCGCCGCCGGCAGCCGCGTGATCGCCGGATTCGACGCCGCGGGTGCGGTCCCTCTCGGACATTCCCGCTGCGCGAGCGACGACAAGGCGACCGCGCCCTGCTACAGCGATCGGGAAGAGATGAACGCCGCCTCGCACGGCACGAGCGTCGCGTCGATTGCGGCCGGACGGAACATCGGCGTCGCCCCGGAGGCGTTCCTGGTCAGCGTCCGCGTCATGAACGAGCGGGGGCTGGCGACGACGCGCACGTACCTGGACGGCCTCGACGCGATCGTCCGCCACGCCTGGAGTTCCGGGGCGCCGCCGTTCCAGACCGCCGTCGTCAACATCAGCGGATGGGTGCTCGAGAAGATCACCAGCGAGGCGACCGGCGTCGTCCCCTTCTCGGCGGTCGAGAAGAAGATGCTCGACATGATCGCCGGAGTCGGAGCGGACGGCCTTCGCCATCCCGACGGAAAGAAGTTTCTCTTCGTGGTTGCCGCGAACAACGTCGACACCGGCTGTGGCGATTCGGGGTTCGTCGACCGCTTCCCGGCGATTCTCGGGCATGAAATCGCCGGCGTCATCACCGTCGGCGGGATGACGGCGGAGAATGAGGCCTGGAGCGGCGGATGCCGCGGGGGGGTGGAGATCCTCGCGCCGGCGCAGGCGATCTTCAGCGCCACCATCAGCGGAAACGATCACTACCGTCCGCGGAAGAGCGGGCTCCGTTCGGGGACGTCGTTCGCGGCGCCGGTGATTTCCGGCATCGCCGCACGGATGCTCGCCGAGGCACCGAGGCTGACCCCGCAGCAGCTCGAGGCGGCCCTGGTGGCGACGCCCTCACGGACCCGGCGCCCGGAGGCCGCATATGCCGACGGGAAAGTCGGCGTGGTCATCGGGCGAGTGGGCGAGTCGGTTCGAGCAGGCGAGCAGGTTTCGAGCAGGCGAGTGGGCGAGCGAGGCGAGTAGGTTTCCAGTAGGCGAGTGGGCGAGCAGGCGAGTGAGAGGGGGAGAGGGCAGATGCGCCGTGTACCGTCGTATCCTTCGCCTTCTCGCCTCCTCGCCGCGCTCACCTTCTCGCCTTCTCGCCCCCCCCGCCTTTATCATCCGCGCGAACGAACGATGAGCGGCTCTTACGATTCCTCAGCCATTGAAGTCCTGACCGGGCTCGAGCCGGTGCGCAAGCGGCCCGGGATGTACACCACCACCGAACGCCCGAACCATCTCGCCCAGGAAGTCATCGACAACGCGGCGGACGAGGCGATCGCCGGCCACTGCGACGAGATCACCGTCACGCTCCACGAGGATGGATCGCTCTCGGTGAGCGACAACGGCCGCGGCATGCCGGTCGACAGGCATGCGAAGGAAGGGGTCTCCGGCGTGGAGGTGATCCTGACTCGGTTGCACGCCGGCGCCAAGTTCTCCGAGAAGAGCTACCGCTACTCCGGCGGCCTCCACGGCGTCGGTGTCTCGGTCGTCAACGCGCTGTCGAAAAAGCTCGAGGTGTGGGTGCGCCGCGACGGCAAAGAGCACTTCATGTGGTTCGCCAACGGGAAGAAGAAGCAGGAGCTGAAGGTCGTGGGGGAAGTCGGCAGGCGCAACACCGGGACCACGGTCCGCTTCTGGCCCGACGAGGCATTCTTCGACACGACGAAGTTCCACGTCCCGCGGCTCAAGCACGTCATGCGCGCGAAGGCCGTCCTCTCGCCGAAGCTGCGCATGCGCTTCATTCATGAAGCCGATCCCTCCGAGAACGAGGAGTGGTACTTCGAGGACGGCCTCGTCGACTACCTCACCTCGGAACTGGCGGGGCAGGCGGTCGTCCCGGAGCGGCCGTTCGTCGGGCATTTCAAGGGAACCGATCACGAGGTCGACTGGGCGGTGACCTGGCTGGCGGAGGAGGGGGAGATCGTCGGCGAGAGCTACGTCAACCTCATTCCGACGCTGCAGGGAGGGACGCACGTCAACGGCTTCCGCACCGGACTGACGGAAGCGATCCGGGAGTTCTGCGAGTTTCGCAATCTCCTGCCGCGCGGGGTGAAGCTGACGCCGGAAGACGTCTGGGCGAAGTGCAGCTACATCCTCTCGGTGCGGATGACGAACCCGCAGTTCACCGGGCAGACGAAAGACCGGCTCTCGTCGCGGGAGGCGTCGGCGTTCGTGCATGGCGTGACGCAGGATGCCTTTTCGATCTGGCTCAACCAGAACGTCGCCGAAGGGGAGCGCATCGCGCAGGTGGCGATCGAGCAGGCGATGGTACGCCTGCGGCAGGTGAAGAAAGTCGAGCGGAAGAAACTGACGGCGGGGCCGGCGCTTCCGGGCAAGCTGGCCGACTGCACCTCGAACGATCTCGATCGGACGGAGCTGTTCCTGGTCGAGGGCGACTCGGCGGGCGGTTCGGCGAAGCAGGCGCGCGACCGGGAGTTCCAGGCCATCATGCCGCTGCGGGGGAAGATCCTCAACACCTGGGAGGTCGACCCGGCGGAAGTGCTGTCGTCGCAGGAAGTGCACGACATCGCCGTCGCGCTGGGCGTCGACCCCGGGTCGGACGATCTTGCCGGACTGCGGTACGGCAAGGTGTGCATCCTCGCCGATGCCGATTCGGACGGGGCGCACATCGCCACGCTGCTCTGCGCCCTCTTCGTGAAGCACTTCCGGAAGCTGGTCGAAGACGGGCGCGTGCACGTGGCCATGCCGCCGCTCTACCGGATCGACGTCGGGAAAAACGTCTACTACGCGCTCGACGATGCCGAGCGCGACGGCATCCTCGCCCGCATCGAGGCGGAGGGCATCAGGGGGAAGGTCAACATCCAGCGTTTCAAGGGTCTCGGCGAGATGAATCCGATGCAGCTCCGCGAGACGACGATGGACCCGAACACGCGACGGCTGGTGCGTCTGGAGATCGACGACGTCGAAGCGACCTTCTCGGCGATCGACATGCTCCTCGCGAAGGGACGCGCTTCCGACCGGAAGCAGTGGCTGACGGAGGAGGGAAACCGGGCGGAGATCCTGGAGTAGGGGACCGGGAGCGGGGTCACAGTTTCAGTGCTACACTGAAACTGTGAAGAGCCGCAGCAACGTCACGCTGACGCTCGACGACCACGTCCTCAAGAGAGCCCGCCATCTCGCCGTCGAACGCGGTGTGTCGCTCTCGAAGCTGCTCGCGGACCAGCTCGAGGCCTTCGTCGTCCGCGAGGACCGCTACGAGGCCGGACGCAAGCGGCTCCTCGCCCGGATGCGCAGAGGGTTCGACCTCGGGCTCCGTGACCGGAAGGGACGCTGGACGCGCGACGATCGGTATGAGCGCTGAGTTCCTCGACACGTCCGTCCTCATCTACGCTCACGACGCCTCCTCCCCGCGGCGGCGGACGATCGCCATCGATCTGATCGAACGCCTCTCGGCGGAGCGCACCGGGCGCATCAGCACGCAGGTCCTGCTCGAGTTCTTCGCCGCCGTCACGCGCAAGCTCCGCATGCGCGCATCCGTCGCCGCGGAGATTCTCGAAGATCTCGCCACATGGACCGTCCATGCGCCGGCCGCCGATGACGCCCTCGAGGCGGCGCGGCTCGCCTCGCGGCATTCGCTGTCCATCCGCGACGCGATGATCGTCCGCTCCGCACTGCAGTCGGGCTGCGGCATTCTCTGGAGCGAAGAGCTGCCGCATGGGCGCCGGTTTCAGTCGATGGTGGTGCGGAACCCGTTCACCGACTGATTCCCTCCGCGAAGTCGGCGCAGCCGCAACCGCGGGACCGGCGGCGGTTGCACGACACCAGGCGGTCCCGGCGTCGCTCGTTCAACGCGCCGCCGCACGCCGGCGCGGCCCCGTCGCGGCAGGGGCGACGACGAGCAGCGGCGACGACTCCGAAGGGCGCAGCATCGCGGCGTCCGTCCGCGTCTCGTTGCCGTACATGTCGTACGACGTCACGGTGCCGGTGAGCGCCGAGGGCACGCCGCTCCAGAGCAGGTAGACGTCCGACGAGCCGGTGCGAAAGCGGTACTGGCCGGCGGCGAGCTTCACCGCCGACGTGAACCCTCCCAACTTCGCCTGCAGCATCTTCTGCACGTAGAAGGTCAGGTAGACGGTCCCGTCCATCTCGACGAACGAGGGAGCATCGGGGAAGAACCGCACCGCGCCGGCGGCGAGTCCGGCGGCCACCATCCGCATGTACCACGCCGCCGCGGAGGTCTCGGTCATCCCCCGGAACGCTCCGCGGTCTCCGATCACCACCCCGAACTCGGTGACCCAGACCGGTTTTCCCGCGCCGAGAATCTCGCGAGCGCGGGTGATCTGATACTCGAAATCGTCGACGCTGCCGTGTCCGGGGTCCTTCCCCTGGTTGTAGTGCACGGCGATGACATCGATGAAGGGCGCGCCGCCGAGGGCGGCATAGTCGCGCCAGAAGTGAACGCCGGCGGGAACCGGATTGCGCGTCTCGTGGAAGAGCGGGATGCCGGCGCCGCCATTGAGCACCACGCAGTCGCTGCACGCCGACTTGACGGCCTCGTAGCTGATCCTCATGTGGCGCACGAACCCGGCGACGTCGCTGCGAAAGAGGCCGCAGCGGTCGCCCTCCGGTTCGTTGTGGATCTGCCAGTACCTGACCGGCGCCGTCAGGCCGGGCATGTCGTCGATGCCGTCGCCGTCGTAGCGCTCGACGACCTTCGTCAGGAACCGCAGGTACGCCCCTTCGTCACGGTAGCGGTCCATCCGCTGGTCGTAGGCGAGATAGAAAAAATCTTCGTCGAGGAGGCGGCGGCACATCTCGTCGGTTGCGGGTGGATATCCCGCCGCGCGAAGTTCCCATCCCGCGTACGGCATCACCGTGCCGACGTAGCGTGCGCCGGCGGCCTGCGCGGTCTGGACGGCCGTGTCGAGAAGTTCGAAGTGAACGTCACCCTGCGACGGCTCGACGAGTCCCCAGGGGACGTTCTGGACGTCGCGCATCCACAGAATGCCGCCCGAGGCGAGAGCGCGAACGAGCGACGCCCGCCGTGCGAGGGCCGAGCGTGCGGCGTCGACCCGGGCGCTGTCGGCATAGAAGGCAGCCGGGCCGATCGTGCTGATCGTCCCGCCGGGAGGCTCCCACGTGCGTCAGCGAGATTCCGCCGAGCGCACCGAAGAACGACTGTTCCGGTGACGGTGCGGGAAGCGCGCGCACCCACGCGGCGACGCGGGCCGCCTCCGGCGTGTCGCCCGCGAACGCCGCAGCGGCGGTCACGAGGAGCAGAGCCATCGACGCAGCCTTCGGGACGAGCGGACGCACGGGACACCTCCCGGGGCCGGGCGATGTCGCGCGGGGCGCGCCGCCCGGCCTGGCCCGTTGGACGGACCAACGGACGCGCTCGTTTACGGTCCGAAGATCTATCGAACGATAGAGTCGAAATCTATCCGTCTGTAAATGGTGCCGTCAGGGAGGTCCGCGTAGAGTCTCCTCACCGCGGCGGGAGAGTCATGGTTTGGGTCCCGGCGGTCCGGTCCAGCAAGCTCGGAGGAGAGTTCCATGCGTCAGGTTTCGGTTGTGTCGTTCCGTGCAGGTACCCGCTGCATCGTGGCCGCGGTCGTGTTCGCGCTCGTCGCGGCGATTCTCTTCGTCCCCGGCGCGGCCCTCTCTCGCGCGCGCGACGGGCTGGTCGCCGGCAGCCGGCTCCAGATCGCACGCTCCGGCCACACGGCGACCCCTCTGCCCGACGGCACGGTGCTCGTGGTGGGCGGCGAAGAGAGATCGGGTCCGACGACTTCTTCGGAACTCGTGTTGCCGGACGGCAGGGTCATCAAAGGTCCGCATTCCATCCATGCGCGTACCGAGCACACGGCAACCGTGCTCTCCGGCGGAGGCATTCTGATCGCCGGCGGGCGAGATCAGTTCCTGGCGCTCGACTCCACCGAAATCTACGATCCCGCGACCGGCGCGTTCGGAGTCGGTCCGCGGATGTCGGCCGCCCGTGCCGCGCACGTCGCCGTCCGGCTGAACGACGGACGCCTGCTCGTCGCGGGCGGCGATGAAGAGCGGACCGCCGAGTTCCTCGATGCGAACGCGGTCGCTTTCGTTCGAGCGGCCGATCGGACGACCGCGGCGCGGTTCGACGCCTCGGCCGTGCTGCTCCTCGACGGCCGGGCGCTGATCGCCGGCGGCCGGGACGCAGAGGGGAATCTCCTCGACACGGCGGAGATCTTCGATCCGGCGACCCGTACGTTCGCCGCGCTTCCGTCGATGCATGCCGCGCGGCTGCGGCCGCTGCTTCGCGTTCTTCCGGACGGGAAAGTGCAGGTCCTCGGTGGCGACCCCGACGCCACGATGGAGATCTTCGATCCGTCGTCGAACCGCTTCACCGCGAGAGCCTACGTGGCGCGGATGGGACGAGGTGCCTTCGCGCGGGCGATTTCGCGGCTGGCATTCGTCGGAAACGAGACCGACGCCGAGTTGCGGGACATGTCCGAGGCGGCCGTCGTCACCGGGTCATCGAAAACGATGGTGATCGGCGGTCGGGCCCGGAACGGCCTTCGCTCCGCGAACGTGACGGTCCTCTCGACTTTCACCGCCTGGGTCACGACCGACAAGGCGGACTATGCCCCCGGCGAGACCGTCGTGGTGACCGGAGGCGGCTTTGCACCCGGCGAGACCGTCAAGCTTCTCTTCGAGCGCAATCCGGAGACCACTCCATCGACGACGCTGACCGCTGTCGCTGATGGAGAGGGGAAGTTCGCGAGTTCCGAATACGTCTGTCTCTCGACCGACGCCTACGTCACGTTCACCCTGACCGCCACGGGACAGACTTCCGGATTCGTTGCGCAGACGTCCTTCACCGATGCGCCGAAAGTCGGCAGCGTCACGATCGGAAGCCAGACCCCGAATCCCGTCACCGCGGGAAACAACGCGACGTACACGATCACCGTGGCCCGTGGCGCCGGCGGCGGCAGCAGCGGGTCGTTTACGGCGACCCTGAGTGTGACGACGGCGCTTCCATCGGGTGCCGTGGCATCATTTTCCACGAATCCTCTCTCCTTCACGTCGTCCGATTCGTCCAGCTCGACGACCCTGACGATCAGCACGACCGGCGCCACGCCCGCCGGCACGACGTCCTTCACCGTGAAAGCAGCAACATCCGACAAGGACTTCGCGACCAACAGCGGTGGAAGCCTGGTCGTGGTCAGCGCCTGTTCGGCCCCTGCGGTCACGACGCAGCCGCTGGACCAGAACGTCACCTATTCCGCCGACGCGAACTTCTCCGCCGCGGCCACAGGAACGTCTCCGGTCGCCGTACAGTGGCAGAAGCTGGTCGGTGCGACGTGGACCGACGTTGCAGGAGCCACCGCGACGACACTGACCGTTTCGGCACCAACCGTCGCGCAGAGCGGTACTCAGTACAGAGCCGTTTTTTCGAACGACTGCGGAACTGCGAATTCCAACCCGGCGACTCTGACGGTCTCACCGCGTCCCATCACCGTCACCGCCGATGCGAAGAGCAAGACGTACGGAGATGACGACCCGCTCCTCACATACCAGATCTCGGGTGGTCCCCTCGTGACCGGAGACAGCGTCACGGGAAGTCTGACGCGAGTTGCCGGCGAGACGGTCGGTTCGTACGCGATCCAGCAGGGGACGGTGAGTGCGGGACCAAACTACAGCATCACCTTTGTGGGAGCCGATCTGACGATCACGGCGCGGCCGGTGGCGGTGACGGCGGATGCGAAGACGAAGGTGTACGGGAACGCCGATCCGGAGCTGACCTACCAGATCACGAGCGGCTCGCTGGTCTTCAGCGACGCCTTCACGGGAGCGCTGACCCGAGCTTCGGGAGAGAACGTCGGGACGTACGCGATCCAGCAGGGGACGCTGGCGCTGAACGACAACTACACGCTGACCTTTGTGGGAGCCGATCTGACGATCACGGCGCGGCCGGTGACGGTGACGGCGGATGCGAAGGCGAAGGTGTACGGGAACGCCGATCCGGAGCTGACCTACCAGATCACGAGCGGCTCGCTGGTCTTCAGCGACGCCTTCACGGGAGCGCTGACGAGGGTGGCGGG
>DATLYG010000096.1:0-5493 GCA_035574985.1 Thermoanaerobaculia bacterium
GGGCGTGATCCACGGATCGTCCCCCGCCGCGGCGAGCTGTCGGCTGCGGCCGTCCCACGGCAGCGCGGGAGGAAGCGGCTGCGCGGCGACGGTGGCGGCTGCAAGGAGGAGGAAAACGGCGAGACGTTTCACCATGGCCGCGATTCTATGTAAACTGCAGTCGATCCGGCCTCACTGTCAGGAGGAGCGCATGGAGCTTCGGCGTGCCCCACGGTTTCGCGGCTCGTTTCCGGTGGAGATCGAGCCTGCAGGCGGTGTCACCATCGACATGAGCAGCTCGGGGATCGCGTTCGAGACCACGCACGATTACGAGCCGGGCGACGAGATCATGCTGAAGATCGTCGTCGGCCGTTCCGGCGGCCGCAGCAACCTCCAGTTCGGTTGCAGGGGCCGCGTGGTGCGCGTGGAGAAGGGCGAGAGCGGCAACCGCGTCGCCGCCACGGTCGAGTGGGCCGAGGACGAAGAAGGCCCGGGAGCGACGCCGACGCTGATGTGAGCCGCCGGGCCGAACCGGTGGCCGTTCCTGCCGGATGACGGAGGATGCGGGCCGCGGCGCGTTGACGGGCGGTTACAATCGATGCGTCCGGAATCGGGGCCGTCGCGGGAGGCGACGGACGGCGCATGATCACGCTCCTCGCGCTTCTTCTCTCCGCGGTGGCAGTCGGGCCGCGCGAAACGGCGGTGCTCGTCTATCCGAAGGAACGGAGCTGGTTCCGGCGCGTCTTCTACTCCCCGCATCAGGACGCGCTGCAGGAGCGGCTCCGGCGGCGCTACGACCTCCGCGTTCACGAGCAGGTTGCGACCGACGACGAGCTGTTCGCGATCGACGTGCGCGGCGCGAAGGTGCTCGTGCTCTCCGGGCACGGCGATCCGTTCGCGATGTTCTTCGCCTCGCGGAAGGAGCGGACGCTCGACTCCTCCGACCACGCGCGGCTCGAGCGTTTCCTCACGCAGCTCGACCCGGGCGCGACGATCGTTCTCCAGAGCTGCCACACGGGCCGCGGGTTCGCGCACCTGGTCAAGAGCGCGGCGGGCGGGCGGCGGGTGATCGCCGCGACGGGCGAGGTGCCGCCCGACGGGATGGAAATCGTCGCCCTGACGCCGCTCGAAGTGACGATGACCTGCACGGACGGCAGGGACTGCACGATCCGCCTCTGACCGTCAGTTGCGCGGGTAGCGCTGCAGCATCCCTTCCTCGCGCATGACTTTCTCGATGCCGTCGATGTCCATCGGCACGAAGTCGCTGGCGTTTTCCGCGCGGTCCTCATGAATGATGATGAGGTCTTCGAGCCGGATGTAGATCTTCTCCTCGGGGACGCGGAACTGCGGCTCGATGGTGAAGACCATTCCCGCGCGGAGCGGTCCGTCGTCGTCGCCGACGTCGTGGGTCGCCATGCC
This sequence comes from Thermoanaerobaculia bacterium, assembly GCA_035574985.1. Classification (GTDB taxonomy): domain Bacteria; phylum Acidobacteriota; class Thermoanaerobaculia; order Gp7-AA8; family Gp7-AA8; genus DATLYG01. The sequence goes on from DATLYG010000096.1 coordinate 1,399, forward strand.
GACCCAGTGCCCGAGGCGGCCGCGCGAGGCGCCGCGGCGATAGTCGTCGACGAACGCGCGCGCGGCCTTCTCGTACGCAGGCTTCGAGAACTTCGTGCGGGCGACGATCTGCTCCATTTCCGCCGCCGCTTCCTGCTTGATCTGCACCGCGGTGACGCCGGGGCGGATGCGATTCAGGATCGCCCGGTAGCAGGCGAGGTAGAAACCGTACAGCTCGCGCTGCCAGGCGTTGAATGTCCCGTTCACCGGCCACATGCGGGTGACGTCGCTCATGTAGTAGCCGGTGTCGGGTGCGTAGTCCATCAGCAGGAACTCGCCGTCGCGCATGATCCGTTTGCCGGCGTTGTAATGCGGATACCAGGCATTCGACGCGCTGGCGATGAGGGAGTAGTAGGCGTCTCCCTGTGCGCCGTTCCGGTAGAAGACGTACTTCGCGACGGCGTCGAGTTCGTACTCGGCGATGCCGGGGACGGTCGAGCGCATCGCCTCCATCAGCGCGAGTCCGGAGAGCCGCGTCGCCTTCCGGATCAGGGCGATCTCGCGCGGACTCTTGATCAGACGGAGCCGGTCGAGTGCGGGGGAGAGATCGCGGATCGCGAGCTGCGGGAAGCGCGTGCGGAGGAGCGAGAGGAAGTGCCCTTCGCGCGACGGGCGCCCGTCGAACGGATCGGAGGCGATGTCGGCGATGGTGCGCGCGGCGAGATCGCGGCTCATGGCGAGGCCCTCGGCCGGCTGGAGCGGTGTCCAGAGCGTCCATTCCTTCCCGTCGCGCGCGTAGCGTGCGAGGTGCTCGGCCAGCAGATCGGACGGCTGCACCGCGTCGATGCCGGAGAGTTGCTTGACGAGATCAGCGTCTTCCGCCGAAAGCACCTTCCCCTCGCTCCGCTCGCGTGCTTCGTTGCGGCGCGAGAGATAGAGCGTCGCCTGCTTCCGCGCGCCGTCCATCAGCAGGTAGGCGTGCGGCGACTCGATGCCGCAGAGGTAGTACATCTCGTTCGACTGGCGGAAGCGGACATAGCCGGCGGGGGCGGGAGCACCCTGCACGAGCGCCAGCCCGCTCTCGCCGATGGCGGCGTACACCTTCGCGCGCCGCGCTGCGAATTCCTCGGGCGGAAAGTCGGTGGTGAAGAGAGGGAAGCCTTCCTGGGCGGAGAGAGGTGCGGCGAGGAAGAGGACGAGGGCGATTGCTCTGCGCATGAACGCGTATCGTACCGGAGTGTTAGACGGCGCGCGAGGCGGCGGCGCCGAGGGCGCGCGCTTCCGCGAGGAGCTCGCGAATGGCGTCGCGGACGTCGTGGCGCTCCTCGTCGGGGTCGCCCAATCCGCTGTTCTTCTGGCGGCGCACGCCCTCGAGGACGATGTCGCGGATCTCCTCCGCGTTGTCGACGCCGCGGAAGTACGCGACGTGCATCGGCTCGCGCAGCGGGTGTTCCTTCCCCTGCCCGCTTCCCTCGCCGCCCCCGCCGCCGGCGGTGCGGACCTCGACGTCGGCGATGCCGAGAAGGCGCTGCACGGGGCCTTGACGCACGGAGAGGTTCTGGATGTTCGCCAGGGCGATCGTCTTCTCGCGGACGACGAGGATCCCCTCGCGAATACGGATGGCCCGGTCGGAGACCATGTACCAGCGCATCTCGTAGTCGAGCCGCAGGACGAAGGCCGACCAGACGAGCTGCCCGAAGTATCCGATCCAGGTGACGATCTCGAGGAGCACGAGGAGCGCCAGAACGGTGCCCGAGACCGCTCCGCGACGCGCGATCTGGGACGCGAAGATCAGAAAGAGCAGCGGGCCGAAGGCGAGGAAGATCTGCCCCGCGATCCACTGGATGACGCGAAGCGTGAAGTAGTTCGCGGCGGCGCGGAAGATCCGCGGCGGCGACCCGGGCGGCGGCTGCGGCATCGGGGGGACGCGCATGAAGCGGAGAAGGGGTTCGCGCCAGCTCACGGCTTTCTCCCGGCGGCGATCGATTCGAGGGCGGCGCGGACCCGGCGCAGTTCGGCGGCGACTTCGCGCAGCGCGGCGGCGAGGTCGATCTCGCCCGTCTCGCCGTGCGCGGCGGAGGCCTTCACACCGCGCATCTTCGTGTAGAGGAAGTCGCGCACCATCTCGAACTCGTGCAGCCCCTCGATGGTCATCTCCGCCTGTGCGCTGCCGCTGGCGGTCTGCACCTGGATGCGCGCGAGGCCGAGCCATCGCTCGATCAGGTTGCTGGTGAGGTGAATGTCCTGGATCCGCGCGTAGGTGAGCGTCACCTCACGCCGGAAGAGAATGCCCCAGCGCATCGAGATCCCCTCGGCGTCGAAGTGGTAGCGAAGCGTGTGATAGCGGAAGTAGAGGGGAACCAGCGGGATGAAGAAGAGAGGCCCGAGGGCGAGGGAGACGATGACATAGTACTTCCACAGTTCCGGCGAAGGGCGTTCGATGGCATAAACGCGCCGTTCGACTTCGTTCATCGCTGCAAGCATCATAGCCGGTGCAACCTTTCGCGGTCCGGTCCGTTCAACAAGACGAAATGGCCATGTCGAAGAAGAAGAAGTGGATCGCTCTCAGCGTGGCGGCGCTGATCATCGTCATCACCGCCGGTTCGATGGTTGCTTCGCGCAAGCGCGAGAAGCCGGTCCCCGTCACCACCGACAGGGCGTTGCGGAAGACGATCACCCAGATCGTCACGGCGAGCGGGAAGATCCAGCCGGAGACGGAAGTGAAGATCGCGCCGGAAGTCTCGGGCGAGATCATCGAGATTCGGGTGAAAGAGGGGCAGCTCGTGCGGAGGGGAGAGCTGCTCCTGCGGATCAAGCCGGACAGCTACCGGGCGCAGGTGGAGGCTCAGGAAGCGGCGCTGCGCGCGGCGCAGGCGGCGAGTGTCCGCAACCGGGCGGAGCTGGCGAAGGCGGAACTCGACTACGCGCGGGCGCGGAGCCTTTTCGAGCGCGGGCTGATCTCCGACGCCGACCGCAACGCGGCACAGACGGCGTACGAGATCGCCAGGGCGGCGCTGCAGGCGTCGCTCTTCGAGATCGAACGGGCGGAGGGGGCGCTGCGGCAGATCCGCGAGGCGCTGTCGAAGACGATGATCTACGCGCCGATGGACGGGACCATCAGCTCGCTCACCAGCCGGGTGGGAGAGCGCGTCGTCGGGACGATCCAGTTCGCGGGGACGGAAGTGATGCGCATCGCCGATCTGAACAGCATGGAGGCGCGGGTCAACGTCAACGAAAACGACGTCGTCAACGTGAAGGTCGGCGACAGGGCGCGGATCCGCGTCGACGCCTATCCCGACCGCGACATCCGCGGCGAGGTGCGCGAGATCGCCAGCACGGCGCTGACCCGGAACGCCGGCACGCAGGAGGAGGTGACGAACTTCGAGGTGAAGATCCGCGTCGCCGACTCTGCGGTCCGGCTGCGGCCGGGGATGAGCGCGACGGCGGACATCGAGACGGAAACCGTCACCGACGCGGTGGCCGTGCCGATCCAGAGCGTGACCGTGCGGGCGATCGACAGCGACCTCTCGCCCGAGGAGCTGGAGAAGCAGAAGCAGCGGCAGGAGGAGAGGGAGAAGGGGGAGAACCGCGCCGACGTCACCAACGAGCAGCTCGAGAAGCGGAGGGAGCGCGTCGAGCGGGAGAAGCTCCAGCGCGTCGTCTTCGTGAAGGTCGGCGACCGGGTGAGGATGCAGAAGGTGGAGACCGGCATCGCCGACACGACCCACATGGAGATCAAGTCGGGCGTCCGGCCGGGCGACGAGGTCGTCTCCGGCAGCTATACCGTCATCAGCCGCCGGCTGAAGGACGGGATGAGGGTGGAGATCGAGAAACCCGCTTCGTGAGCGGCACTGTCCCCGTGCAACACAGAAACCGTGCAACACGAATCGTGTGAGATGGCCGCGTGCGCGTGATTCACGACCTGCACATCGAGATCGTCGAGTCGTTCCGGATCGCCTTCGCCCAGATCCGGGCGCACAAGATGCGCTCGATTCTCACCGCGCTGGGCGTGATCATCGGCATCATCGCCGTCACGCTCATGGGGTCGGCCATCGGCGGGATCGAGCGCGGCTTCGAGAAGAGCATGTCGGTCGTCGGCGACGATCTCTTCTACGT
>DATLYG010000097.1:0-8050 GCA_035574985.1 Thermoanaerobaculia bacterium
GCGGGGTTCGTGCGTTTCGTGCAGAAGCCGGTCGAGCCGGTGGACCTGGCACGGATCGTCGCCGACGTCAGGCCGCGCCGTCCGCGCCGGCGGCCGATGGCGCCGGAGCGGCAGAGACCGCCGGCTGCAGATTCGCCGGCGTGACGCGATCAGGGACGATACTCGTACAGGATCGCCTCACTCCACTCGCGGAGTCTTCGGAACCGTGGGTCCGCGTCGAGCCATTCGCGCGAGGGCTGTTTCCCGACGTTCTTGTAATAGATGAAGTACCCCGGCGAACGCATGATCCTCCGCTGCGACGAGTAGAACGACTCATCCCATGGAACGGCGATCGTCGGAAGCGCCGTGTAGTACGCGTAGACGGGGTAGTCGTGATGCGTATAGATCACGCCCGGCCTGCGCAGGGCGAGGATGTGACGCGCGATGGCGACGGGCTCCGACGCTTCCCTGACCACGAGCGGTTGCCGGAGACGTCCGGCCGCCGCAGTCAGGGCCGGAATGGTCAGACTGACCAGAATCGCGATGACGGCGATCCGCGTCCACCGCCCCTGTGCCGACAGCATCTGCCGGTAACCATGCGCCGACAGCAGCAGGACCGGCCCGGCGATCGGCAGCAGATATCGCGGCTCCTTGTGCGGCACCGCCGAGATGCATGCAAGAAACACGATGACCGAGAGCAGCAGGATGCCGTCCGCGCTGCGCAGGCTGCGGCCGAGGTTTTCCTCGATCCTGATCCGGACACCGACGGAGAGCGAGCGCGGTTCGCGAACGAAGAACGGACGAACCCTGAAGAGAAGAACGGCGGCCCAGAGAACGAGACCGGTCACCACGAATGGCGGATAGATCTCGGTGAAATTCCGGAAGTAGTACGTCGCATCGCCGACGCGGTCCGAGACGGCGCGGCTCGCCCGGATGAACGGCGTGAGGAAGAAGCCGAACCTCAGATGACACCAGGCGAGATAAGGGGCGATCAGCGATGCCATGCCGGCAGCAACGAACCCCATCCGCCTGGCAGGGGCCATTCTCATCAGGAAGAAGAGGGGAACGATCAGTGCGGGGACTGCCGACGTGAAGCGCGTCAGAATCGCGACCCCGAACGCGACTCCGGAGAGCGTGTAGAGAAAAGGATCGTCGCGGCCGGCCGCGACGAAAAGAAGATGGATGGCGACGATGAGAAACGTCGCTGCCGGAACGTCGGTGATGATCCAGTGCGACGCGGTGACGGCGTATGGCAGAACAGCGAGAAGGAACGCCGCGAGAAGGCCGGTGGCCCGGTCCTGAAGCCGGGCTCCCAGGAGATAGGAAAACAGCACCCCCAGCGCCCCGAGGGCGGCGACCAGCACACTGGCGGCGACGACGTCGTGCCGAATCGTGAAGACGGCGGCGATCAGAAGCGAGAGCATCGGCGGCCGCAGCGCCAGCTCGTCGAAGTTCGTGCGTCCCGAGAAGAACACCTCGGCATGCTGCAGATACGCCGCCTCGTCCCACCAACGGGCCAGGTGAATCGGATAGAGCCTGACGAAGAACGAGAAGGCCGTGATGGCGAGTGCGGCCAGAGGCCAGAGCCCGACCCTCCACCGGCCGGCCGGCAGGGTTGGGGCGGCCGTCTTCGGTCGCGATTCTGACGCGGCAGGCGCGCGGACTGGCGGCATCTCTCTGGCGGCCCCCGAACCGCCCTCCTCTCTTCCGCTGCTAGTGTAGTGCTTCATCAATCTCTTGCCTTTTGCGGTGGGAACTGCGGGCGAGGTCAAGGAACGAGGAGGAGGCGATGCGGTGGCATCGTCGACGACGAGTGACGCAGAGATCGCCCGCAGATCCCACGGCCCTTCGGGTTGCGGCGGCGAGCGGCCATCTGCTTCGTTGCCGCTCCTCGACGATGTCGCGCGTCGCCTGCGTCGCGGCGCCTCGCATCCGGCCGCTCGGCGCCGCAACAAAAGGCAAGATCTTGATGAAGCACTACACTAGCGTCGGAATCCTACCGCGTGTGCATCCGGAGCCGCGCGGAGTACTGCGTACTTTCGAAGCCGGCGGGGTTTTGCACCGAGGAGTCGCTCTTGATTCCGGAGAGTTCGAGAGAGACCGTCGGCGTCAGCCGGAAGCCGAGCGTTCCCGCATAGGTCACGTAGCGGTCTCCATCCGTTCTGACGCCCTGAAAGTCGAATGTCTGCACGCCCGATTCTGCGAAGACGTGAAAGTAGACCGGCCGGAACTCCTTGTGCAGGTCGACCGCTCCGGCGTGCGCCGTGTATCCCTTCGGATCGAAGTAGCCGTTGCTGAGGTCCTTCTGGTAGTCGAAATAGTGGAAGACGTACCCCGTCTCGATGCGCACGGCCTTCGCCGGCCAGACGTATGCGAACGTCCCGTCGAAACCGGTTCGCTCATTGCCGTCAGAGAGGTTCCAGACCGCGCCTGTGCCGACGATCCGGAGGGAGGGATGAGGTCGGGCCAGCAGGGTTGCGGCATAGGCATCGATCATGACCCCGGCGTTCAGCGTGCCGGTGGTGGCGCGGAACGATCGCCGTTCGGCCTCGAGAGTCAACTCGACGGGCCGGCCGACGCCGGCCGCGTAACTGATCCTTCCCACCGGCTCGCTTCCCCGCGATCCGTCGGTCTTCTCGAACCGTTCGATTCCCGGCCGGAGAACGATTCTCTGCGCGGCGGTCGGCCGCAGCACGAGCGACAGGAAGCCGCTCTGGATGGTTCCTTCGCGCCTGAGCAGGTCCGAGATTTCGTAGCGGGAGTACCCGATCGTCAGGTCGCTTCGCCGCGGAAGCGCGAACCCGGTCTCGACGCCAAACAGATCGCTCTGGTTTTCTTCCGTGTCGTCGGTACGGTCGAACGTGAAGCGGAACATCGGCGCGCGGGCGCGCGTGACGGCCGATTTCAGTTCGAGCACGTCCTTGTCTTTCGGGAACTGAGACTCCAGTTGCGAGGTCTTGTCCCAGGCCGCGTAGACGTCGCCCTCGGCCAGATCGAGATAGGCGATTCCCACCAGGGCCTCCCGCATCTTGGGACGCGCTGCGAGGGCCTTTTCGTACCATTCGCGTGCGGCGGCGCTCTTTCCGGTCCATGCGTAGGTCTGTCCGACGCCGACGAGCGCCTCGGGATTGCGGGGGTCGCGCTCGAGCACCTTCATGTACTCGAGGCGGGCCTGAGCCTGGTCACCGCTCCAGGAGAGAACGCGCGCCACACCGAGCTGCGCCTCGAGGTTGGAGGGTTCGGCGGCGAGAATCTGCCGGAACGCCGCGATGGCCTGCGGGAACTGGCGCGCCCACGAGAGCACTTTGGCCCGCTCCATCCGCGCGAAGGAGTTTCCCGGGTCGGCCGCGAGGGCACGGTCGTACCGGCGCACGGCCTCGGCGTAGTCGCCCTTCCACGACAGCAGCATCCCGGAGCGGACGAGCGCGTGAATGTTCTGCGGGTCCTTCGCCAGCACCTGTTCGTACAGCTTCAGCGCCTCGTCGGATTTCCCCTGGGCGTAGGCGGCATCCGCCGGAGCGTTGGCGTCCGCGACAGACGGCTGCTGGGCCGCGGCTGCGAGCGTCACGCAGATGAGGACCGAGCAGGCTGCGGCTAGTGTACGCATATGTGCTCCTTTACTGCGTCTGGACATCGGTCAGTTCCTTTGCCGTCTCGGCGATCACGGACGCCGATTCTTTCAGTTCGAGCCGGTATCTCGGTTCGTCCCACGCCGGCCATCGATAGGGAGGGGCGTTGCGCCACCTGCCGGGCAACTGATCGCGTGGCGGATCATCGGGCCGGCGCGCATCGAAGGAGTAGGCGTAGAAGCGAAAGCCGTCCGTTTCGGTCGTCTCCGAGTCTTCCGACCGTGCGACGCCGTCGAGGACGCGGTGGGTCGACGGATCGCTCACGTTCAGAAGGGCCCACGGGAGGCGCAGTTCGATCGCTCCGTCCGTCCCCACTGCGACATCCGCCTGCAAGGTCCGTCGCGAGTCTTCGCCGGGCCGGACGAAGCGCAGCGCTCCGCGTTCGACCATCTCTCGCGGGAACCGCCTGCCGTCTCGTCCGAAGCGCTCCCGGTTGGATTCGAGCACGAGGGCCTCGAACGTTCCGCTCGGCTTGGATGGAGAGGCCACCGGACGCCCTTCGTTGAACGTCCCTCCCGGGTAAGGATTGTACGAAGGAGTGACGCTGATCGAGCTTCGTCCCGGGCCCTGAATGTCGACGAGAAACTCGGCGCCCGTTGCCACGCCGGCGACGAACGGCCGTGGAAGTTCGCGTTCACCTCTTTTCGGGTCGTACGTGTCGATTGCGATCCGATAGAGGACCCGGTTCCAGTCGGGCGCACCCTTCCCTTCCGTCTGGAGCAGGACGTAGACGTATCCCTCGTCGGACGTGACCCGCAGTTCTTTCAAGGACAACCACCCCGTCGTCCCGCCACCGCGCAGGAAGAAGTACGAAGCGGCAGCCAGGACTGCGATTGCAGCCAGAAGCGCGGCGGCGAGAGCAGACCTGCGCCTGTTTCCCTGGCCGATGCCCCTGTGTCGAGACGTGTCATCGCGTACGCTCATTCTTCCTTCGGTCTAGTCGGCCGACAGTACCGGAACGCCTGTCCAGTCGTTCGTCCGGCCGTCGATGACGATGGCGCGTCTGCCGGGACGCGCGGCCATGACTCCGTACGACTGTTCGGGGCTCTCCGCGTTGAACCACATCCGCCGGCGGTCGGCGGGCGACTCGAACGGTGCGACCGACCACGTGCTCTTGAACCACTCGTCCATGAACTCGAAGACGATCCCGCCGGCGTAGCGGGCGTCATGGATGTTCCGCAGCATTCTCGCGACGAGGGCTCCCTGCTCTTTTTCGCTCTTCCCTCCGTGGTGCCATCCCTGCGGATGGACGTGCGCGATCCCGCGGCTCGTCGAAATCCCGAACTCGGCCACGAGCACCGGCTGCTCCCCGTGGTACGCCTTCAGAGCGGCGAGATACCCGGCGTAGCGGCTGGGGCCGGCGTGGTCACGAGCGAGCGCGTATGCAGGCTCGAGGTTCATGAAATCGGGAAAGTTCGGATAGATGTGATACGCGGCGAAGAACCCTGCCGCGTTGGCGGGTGTCGGGCGGATGAGCGTGGCGTCGAGCGCGATCGCGTCGTCTTCCCACGGCGCCGCCCGGAGTTTCCGCGGGAAGGGAATCCCGTTGCGTTCGCGCCAGCGGTCCTCCTCGGTGCGCGTCGACTCGGTAGGGTGCGTCAGCGGGTCGAGGGTCGGCCAGTTCGCGAACGTCAGCGGACGCAGCACCCGATAGTGTTCGGACTCGTGTTGCGCCGCGAAGTCGCAGATGCTCGCGACCCAGCATTCCATCGCCCGCCCGTTCTCGACCTCGAACCAGGTGCCGCGGAAGCTCGTCTGCCCGGCGTGCATCCGGTTGTAGTCGACGACCGCGAACGGTTCCCACTCGCGGCCGACGATGTAGGCCAGCACGCTTCCTGACGCATCGGCGTCGTACGCGCCGAATGCGTGACCGGGACGCGGTCCGAGAAGAAGATTGCCATGCACCGCATCGATCACCCGCGCGATCTCGGCATGCAGCGCCGCGACGTAGTCGGGATCGGAGAAGTCATACCGGGGCGGAAGCTCGGTCCAGACGCCCTGCAGGAGCCAGAGGTGCGCGTCCGGGTGCGTGGCGTTGTGCGTCTTCAGCGCTCGATAGAACTCCGGAGGGAGCAGCGTGTAGAGCCGGACGGCATTCATGCCGAGCGAGGCGATCGTCTCCAGCCATTCGCGGTAGAGCTTCTCGTCGGTCGGGAACTCGGAAGGGAAGCGGCCGGGCAGCGCCACGCCGAGGTTGAACCCCTTGAGGAACACCGGCCGCCATCCGCCGTTGTCGGCGATCTCGATGTAGTCCCTGATCGCCCGTGCGGGGACCGACAGGGGGATCTCCGCGGACGCCGGGCCGCGCAGTCGCCGTTCGCTGCCGGTGGGCAGCAGTTCCGGACGGAAGGTTTTCGACAACGACTCGAGCTTTCTCGCGGCGTCGAGCGCCTCGACGGCGACGCGGCGGCTGACGGGCTGTCTGCGGCCGGCCAGGACCATTCCCTCCAGCGCATCGCGGTGCAGCGCGTCCTTCGCCAGGACCTGGCGGAACCACTTCGCGCCGGCGTCGCCTCCGCTGGTCTGCAGCGTTGCGAAGCCGAGGCCCACGCGCGCGTCTTCCGACTGCGGATACTTCCGGAGCACCGTCTCGAACTCCGTCCGCGATTTCTCGAACTGTCCGATGCGGTACTGCGCCCACCCGAGCTGGACGCGGGCGTCGCCGTCGTCCGGGTGGTCGTCGAGATAGTCCTCGAGGATCGCGATCGCCTCCGAGAACCGCCGCTGCTCGATCGCCTGCCGGGCGAGCTGCGGGCGCTGGTCCTCGGGCGGCCTGGGAAGAAGCTGGCGAACGGCCGTCCGGACGTCGGTGGCGCCAGCGTTGCGTGCGAGGTGGACCAGAGCCACCGTCGCCGCCGCCGCCACGATCGCTGCCGGGATGGTCGCACGCCACATGAGCTATACCGATGCAGCCTCGGGACGGGCGATCGTCTCCCGCCGGATTCTTCCCCAGTGTCCTCGCCGGAAGAGGACCGTCACGAACGCCGCCGCGCGCCGGAACGTCAGGATCTGGCGATATCCGATGAACTCGAAGAAGGCGGCGAACATCATCTTCACCAGGTCGACCGGCCGGTCGTACCGCTGGAACAGCAGGTCGTCGACGATCAGCGCGAGAAGCGACAGCATGATGTTGTACATCACGGCCAGCGAGAAGAACATCAGCGCGAACTGGACGTCGAAGAGGCCGAGGAACCAGAGGATCGGCAGGAGGATGTAGCCGAGGAACTCGATGACCGGGCCGAGGGCCTCGAAGAAGAAGTAGAACGGCATGCCGATCATGCCCACCGCGCCGTAACGCGGGTTCATGAACATCTTGGCGTGAATGAGGAGGCTTTCGAGGAGGCCACGCTGCCAGCGGTCGCGCTGCCGCATGAGCGAGCGGTAGTCGGACGGGACCTGGGTCCAGAGCACGGGATCGGGAACGAAAATCACGCGCCACGGAAGCTTCTTTTCCCGCGCGTGGCGGTGAACGCGAACGATCAGTTCCATGTCTTCGCAGACGGTCTCGCTGTTGTAGCCGCCGACCTCGATGATGGCCCGTTTGAGGAAGAGGCCGAAGGCACCGGAGATGATCAGCAGCGCGTTGAGGCGCGCCAGCGCGGTCCGTCCGGTGAGGAAGCCGCGGACGTATTCGATGGCCTGGCAGAGGTGAATGAGCTTGCTGGGGGCCCGCGACTTGACGACGCGGTCGTTCTCGACGATCGAGCCGTTCAGGACGCGGACGATGCCTCCGGCGGCCACGATCCGGTCGTCTTCGACGAACGGCCGGGCGATGCGGAGGAGGGCGTCGGAATTGAGCAGCGAGTCGGCGTCGATCGAGCAGAAGAGCGGGTAACTCGACACGTTGATGCCGGCGTTGAGAGCGTCGCTCTTGCCGCCGCGCTCCTTGTCGATGACCGTCAGGTTCGGGTGGTCGAGCGAGCGGTAGATGCGCCGGATCGGCCTGGTCTTGAGCTGCGGCCGGGTGGTGTCGGTGACGGGAAAGAGCGAGAAGCCTTCCTGCAGGCGCTCCAGCGTGTCGTCATCGGAGCCGTCGTTGACGACGATGACTTCGAACTCGGGATATCCGACTTCGAGCATCGAGTTGACGTTCGAGACGATGGTCGCCCGCTCGTTGTAGGCGGGGACGATGATGCTGATCGGCCGGAAGGTCGTGCCCGAGAGGACGTCTCCGACGCCGCGGCGCCGGAGGCGTCGGTCGAACGAGAGGAGGTCGAAGAAGGCGATGATGGTGAAGAGGAAGTAGATCGAGTTGATGACGGCGAAATAGCCGAGGATCGCCAGTTGCAGAATGTAGAAAAACATCGCCTTGGTGATCATGCGAAGAGACCTCCCGGCTGCGCGGCCGGACGCGGCTGTGAAGTCGACGTCGATTCGACGATCGAGTCGAGCCTTCGTTTGATGGTCGTGCGGGTGTCGGCGGGAAGCGGTGCCATGGCCAG
>DATLYG010000098.1:0-4346 GCA_035574985.1 Thermoanaerobaculia bacterium
CCGCCGGCCGGACCCATCGCACCCATCGGTAGCCGCCGTCACCGGTCGGCTCCCGGAGCTGTTCGAGCCGCTGGTCGATGAAGCGCTCCACGTCGTAGGCGGAGGTGTACCGCTTCAGCATCAGGTTCCGCAGCTCGTAGAGCGTGCGGAGATGGACGAGGGTGCTCTCGCAGTCATCGGTGTCGATGGCCCGAGAGGGCGATGCGAGGAGAAGAAGCCCGAAGAAAGCAATGACGGCACGCATGGCGCCTATTGTCGCGCAACGGAGGAGGCGGGGAGCCGGGACGCGAGGGGTTTCCCGGCACCGGCGCGCGGCGCGACCCGCTCACGAGCCGCGCCTCGTTTTTACCGGCGCCTCGCGCCGGCTTCTGCGTGCTCCTCGCGCCGCGACTCCTGCAGCACTTTTCGCAGAAATGCTCCGGTGGCGCTGGCGGCGATCCGGGCGACGTCCTCCGGCGTTCCCTCGGCGACGATCCTTCCTCCCTCGTCACCCCCTTCGGGGCCGAGGTCGATCACCCAGTCGGCGGTCTTGATCACGTCGAGGTTGTGCTCGATGACGACGACGGTGTTTCCCCGTTCGACGAGGCCGTGCAGAAGATGGAGGAGCTTCGCCACGTCGTCGAAGTGCAGGCCGGTGGTCGGTTCGTCGAGGATGTAGAGCGTGCGGCCGGTGGCGCGCTTCGCCAGCTCCCTGGCCAGCTTCACGCGCTGTGCCTCGCCGCCGGAGAGGGTCGTCGACGACTGGCCCAGCTTGATGTAGCCGAGGCCGACCTCCTCGAGCGTGCGGAGGATTCCGTGGATCTTCGGAATGTTGCGGAAGACCTCGATGGCGTGTGCGACGGTCATTTCGAGGATGTCGGCGATCGAGTTCCCCTTGTACGTCACCTCGAGCGTCTCGCGGTTGTAGCGCCGCCCGCCGCAGACGTCGCACGTGACGTAGATGTCGGGGAGGAAGTGCATTTCGATTCTGATCTGGCCGTCGCCCTTGCAGGCCTCGCAGCGGCCGCCCTTCACGTTGAAGGAGAACCGGCCCGGCCCGTAGCCGCGCATCCGCGCCTCGGGCGTCTGCGCCATCAGGTTGCGGATCTCGGTGAAGAGCTGGGTGTACGTCGCCGGGTTCGATCGGGGCGTGCGTCCGATCGGCGACTGGTCGATGTCGATGACCTTGTCGATCAGCTCGAGGCCGTCGATGCGGTCGTGTTCCCCGGGGCTCTCGCGCGAGTCGTAGAAATGCCGCGAGAGCGCCCTGTAGAGGATGTCGTTGATCAGGGTCGACTTTCCGGAGCCGCTCACTCCGGTGACGGCGACGAAGAGGCCGAGGGGGATCGTCACGTCGAGGTTCTTGAGATTGTTCTGCCGTGCGCCGCGGATCACGAGTGCCTGCTCGCGGGGTGCGCGCCGCTGCGACGGGACGTCGATGGTCAGCTCGCCGCGGAGGTATTTCGCGGTCAGCGAGGCCGGAAACGTCATTACCTGGTCCGGCGTCCCTTCGGCGACGATTTGCCCGCCATGTTCGCCGGCGCGCGGGCCGAGGTCGATGATGTGGTCGGCGGTCTCGATCGTCTCGTGGTCGTGTTCGACGACGATGACCGTGTTGCCGAGGTCCCGAAGCTCGAGGAGCGACTCGATCAGCTTCCGGTTGTCGCGCTGGTGGAGGCCGATCGACGGCTCGTCGAGGACATAGAGGACGCCCATCAGCTTCGATCCGATCTGCGTCGCGAGGCGGATGCGCTGCGCCTCGCCGCCCGAGAGCGTCGCGGCGTTCCGGTCGAGCGTGAGATAGCCGACGCCGACCGCATTGAGGAATCCGAGGCGGTCGCGGACTTCCTTGAGGATCTTCCCGGCGATCGCCTCCTCGCGCGGCGTGAGGCGGATTTCCCGGAAAAACGTCTCCGCTTCGCGGAGCTGCAGCGCGACGACCCGATCGATCGTCCGCCCGGCCACGGTGACGCTGAGCGCCTCCGGCTTGAGGCGGCGCCCCCTGCACTCCGGACAGGTCGCCGGCGTCATGAAGCGCTCGATCTCCTCGCGCACTTCGTCGGAGTCCGACTCGAGGTAGCGGCGCATGAGCATCGGGACGACGCCCTCGAACTCGCTCGTGTAGTGGTAGGCGCTCTCGTTCGTCTGAAACTCGAAGCGGATCTTGTCTTCGGAGCCGTAGAGAATGCAGTTGCGCGCTTTCTCCGGCAGTTTCGCCCACGCCGTATCGAGCTTGAACCTGTAGTGCTTCGCGAGCGTGTGGATCTGCTTGACGCGCCAGTTTCCGGAGCCTTCCTTCCAGATCGCGATCGCCCCTTCCTCGATCGACTTCGACGGGTCGGGCACGATCTTCCGCTCGTCGATCTCCAGCAGCACGCCGAGCCCCGAGCAGCGGGGGCAGGCGCCGTACGGTGAGTTGAAGGAGAAGAGCCGCGGCGTGATCTCGCCGATGGAGATCCCGCAATCGGGGCAGGCGTAGTTCTGCGAAAGGATCTCCTCGCGGCCGTCGTCGGCGTAGAGGAGCTTGACGAGTCCCTTCGCGACGCGGGTCGCGGTCTCGAGCGAGTCGGCGAGCCGCTGCGCGATCCCTTCCTTCACGACGAGCCGGTCGATCACGATGTCGATGGTGTGCTTCTTCTGCTTGTCGAGGTTCGGCGGATCGGACAGCTCGATCATCTCCCCGTCGACGATCGCGCGCGTGAAGCCCTCCTTCACCATCTGCAGCATCTGCTTCCGGTACTCCCCCTTCTTGCCGCGGACGTAGGGCGCGAGGATGGTGAACTTCGTCCCCGCCGGCAGGGTGAGCAGACGGTCGGTCATCTGCTGGATCGTCTGCGGCCGGATCTCCTGACCGCAGTTCGTGCAGTGCGGGACGCCGACCGATGCGAAGAGAAGACGGAGGTAATCGTAGATCTCGGTGACCGTGCCGACGGTCGAGCGCGGATTGCGCGAGGTCGTCCTCTGCTCGATCGAAATCGCCGGCGAAAGCCCCTCGATCGAGTCGACGTCGGGCTTCTCCATCTGCTCGAGGAACTGGCGAGCGTACGCCGACAGCGACTCGACGTAGCGGCGCTGCCCCTCGGCGAAGATCGTGTCGAAGGCCAGCGACGATTTGCCCGAACCGCTCACCCCGGTGATGACGACGAACTTGTTGCGCGGGATGACGACGTCGATGTTCCTGAGGTTGTGTTCGCGGGCGCCGCGGATGACGATGGAGTCCATGCTGTGCGGGGGATGGTAACGCCGGGAATCGCTCCCCCTCTTCCTTTCTACCCGGTGGAGAACGGACGTCACCGCGCCACACCCCGTACCATACGCGGCGCATGGCAGCCCTTCTCTATTTCGTGACGGCGGCCTTCTGTGTCGCCATCGCGAGCAGGAGTGTCGTCCGGATCTCGCGGGCCGCGGCGGTGGTCCTGCTCCTCCTTCCGCTGGCCTTCACCGGGAAGGCGCTGCTGACGAATCGCGTCTACGCGCCGATCGACCTGCCGTACATGGTCGAGCCGCTCCGGTCGCTCGCGCCGCAGTACGGCGTGGGGGAGATGCACAACGGGATGGTGTCGGACGTCTACGCGCTGAACATCCCCTGGAAATACGCCGTGCGGCTCGCCTATTCGCGCGGCGAATGGGCGCTCTGGAGCCCCTTCAACTATGCCGGCGAGATCCTCGCCGCATCGGCGCAGCCGACTCCGTACGAGCCGCTCTTTCTCGTCAGCCTCCTGCTGCCGATGGCGACGAGCCTGACGTTTCTCGCCGCCGCGACGTTCTTTCTCGCCGGACTGCTGATGTTCGTCTTCCTTCGCGATCTGGAGTTCGGGGAGATCGCGTCGCTGACCGGCGCCATCGCGTGGTCGTACGCCACGTTCAACGTCTTCTGGCTCGAGTATGTGATCACGTCGACGACGATCTGGTTTCCGCTCGTGCTCCTCGGTGTGCGCCGCGTCATCCGCGAGCGCTCGTGGGGCGCCGCGGGACTGCTCACCTTCGCCTTCGTGATGATGCTCCTCAACGGACATCCCGAAAGCGCCCTGCACATGGTGACGGCGGGCCTCGTGTGGGCGCTGGTCGAGTTCCGGCTCGTCCGCGGGCGGGGCTTCCTGCGCGCTTCGCTGCTCGGCACCGGTGCAGGCGTGGCGGCGCTCCTGCTGACGGCGATTTACATGCTGCCGATCCTCGAGGCACTGCCGCAGACGAGCGAGCACGCACACCGCGAGACGATGTACGCCCACGTGCGGAAGTCGGCTCCGCTGCCGAAGGCGTTCGAGCATCTGATCTGGAACTTCGTTCCGTTCCGCTACGGCGATCCGTCGGTTGCGGGGCAGTGGCGGGAGATGCCATTCGAGTTCGCGGGCAGCGCGTACTGTGGC
>DATLYG010000099.1:0-2454 GCA_035574985.1 Thermoanaerobaculia bacterium
GGGTCAAGGGGAGACCTGACACCCTCTACTCCCTGTTTACCTGGTGGCGGGGTCGCAGTCGCCGAGGCGCTTGCCGCTGTACTTGTGCGTCATCTCGGGAGCGCCTTCGAGACGCATCTTCATCGTCCCTTCGTAGCTGTCGTCGGAGTACTTCATCTCCGCGTCCATCGACATGTTGTTCTTGCAGGTGACGGTGTAGCTCACCTTGTTGCCGGTGATCTTCAGATCGCTGACCTTGCACTCGCTCTTCTTGTCCATCGACTTCGGGACGGAGTTCTCCGGGTTCTCCGCCTGCTCTTTGCTGATGCAGGTGGTGAACTTCACCGGCGGCATCTTCATCGGAGCGCCGGGGATCTCCATCTCGATGGTCGTCTCCCACTTTCCCGCCTTGATCGGGCTCTTCGCATCATCGGCGAGGAGCGGAAACACCAGCGCGAGTACCGCGAGGCAAATCACAGCCTGTTTCATCAGTTCCTCCACGTGTTATTTGGACGACGGTGAAGTATAAACGACTCCGCGGCCTTCACGGCTGCACCCATCCCGCAAAGTTCATCCGGCCGTCCTCGATTTTGATCATGGCCACCGGCTTGACCGGATTGCGGTCGGGGCCCATGGTGATGACCCCCGATACGCCGTCGAAGTGTTTCGTCGCGGCGATCTCGTCGCGGATTCTCGCGCGATCGAGCGATCCTGCGCGGCGGATCGCCTCGACGAGAATCCGCACGGCGTCGTATCCGAGCGCCGCGTTCGCCTCCGGATTCTTTCCGTGCCGCTTCCGGATCTCTCCGACGAACCGCTGCACGGCCGGACGGGGATCGGCATGGAAGTAGTGATCGGAGAAGTACGATCCGTTCACCGCCTTTCCGCCGATCTCGATGACCGCCGGCGAGTCCCATCCGTCGCCGCCGACGAGCGGAACGCCGATGCCGAGGTCTCTGGCCTGGATCGCAATCTGCCCGACGTCGGTATAGAAACCCGGAATGAAGAGCAGATCGGGATTCGCGCTCTTCATGGCGGTGAGCTGCGGCCGGAACTCGGTGTCGCCGCCAGCGTAGCTCTGCTCCGCCACGATCGTTCCCCCGAGGGCCGCGAACTCCCTGGCGAACACCTCGGCGAGTCCCACGGAGTAATCGTTCTTGTTGTCCTTCAGGATCGCCGCTCTGGAGAGGCCGAGGTTTCTGCGAACGAACGCGGCGAGCGCCTTCCCCTGGTAAGGATCGGTGAAACAGACCCGGAAGATGTAGTCGCCTTTCTCCGTCACCTTCGGGTTCGTCGAGGAGGGAGAGATCATCGGGACTCTGTTCGCCTGGCAGATCGGCGCGGCGGCGAGCGACTGATTCGACGAGTTCTCGCCGATGACGGCGACCACGTCGTCGCGAGTGATGAGTTTGGTGACGACCGCGGCCGCCTCCTCGGCGCGTCCCTGATCGTCCTCGACGATCAGGCGCAATTTCCGCCCCAGGACCCCTCCCGAGGCATTGATCTCCTCGACGGCGAGGCGCACACCCATCGCCGTCGCCTGGCCGAACGCAGCCTCGGCTCCCGACATCGCGCCGTAGAGACCGACTGGAATATCGGGCGCAGCGGAGGCCGTTTTCGCGTCGCGTTGGCAGCCCGACAGCAGCGCCAGCCCGACGGCAAACCACACCCGCGCTGCCCAGACGGAAAATTGAAAATGGACAATTGAAAAACGCTCGGCCATGATGCCGCACATTTTCAATGGTCGATTTTCAATTTTCAATTTTTCCGAAGGAAGGCAACATGCAGGCAAACGATCTCCGCAAGGGAATGGTCATTCTCTTCCAGGGTGACCTCTGCAAAGTCCTCGAGTTCCGCCACCACACGCCGGGGAACCTCCGCGCGATGGTCCAGGTCAAGCTGCGGAACATGCGCACCGGCAACCAGTTCGAGCATCGCTTCCGCTCGCAGGACGACGTGGAGCCGGCCTACATCACGCAGCACGAAATGGAGTACCTCTACTCCGACGGTCATGCCCATCACTTCATGAACACGGAGAACTACGAGCAGACCGAGATCACCGAGGACGACCTCGGCGACGCCGCTTCGTGGCTCTCGCCGGGCCTGAAGCTCCAGGTGCAGTTCCACGAAGGGAAGCCGATCGGCATCGAGCTGCCGAAGACGATCCGCGCCAGGATCGCGCAGACCGAGCCGATGGTGAAGGGGGCGACGGCCTCCGCTTCCTACAAGCCTGCCACGCTGGAGAACGGGGTCGTCGTTCAGGTTCCTCCGTTCGTGACGGAAGGGGAAGAGATCGTCGTCGACCCGACCGAGAACCGCTACATCGAACGCGCCCGCTAGTGTAGTGTCTCACGCTGTTCTTGACTTAAGAGCGGCCCGGGCGCGCCCGACTTTTTCGAGAATCTTGTCGGCCTCGGCAGTCCATATGAATGGCTGGGGCTCTTCGTTGTGAGCAGCGATGTAATCCTCGATGGC
>DATLYG010000100.1:0-5495 GCA_035574985.1 Thermoanaerobaculia bacterium
GTTGCCCGCCATGACGGAATGCCGCATCATTTCTTCTCCCATGCGAATCCTCCGCGGTCTTCTGGCGGCCTCGATCCTCCTTGCAGGCTCCACGCACGGGCAGGTCTTCGACTGCGGAACGAGCGACGAGAGAATCCGTCACGTCGAGGAACTGGCCCTCTGGGGAGAGGCCCGACGTGCGGAGCGACCGGCGGGCGGCGCGCGAACGTTCGCCGCGCCGAACGTCGAGATGCGAGGCCGGGTGGTCCTTCTTCCCGCGGACGACATCAACGCGCCGTTCCGGAATCCCATCCGGCTGGAAGGACGGACGCTGACGTTCTCGCGCAAGGACAGCGAGACGTTCGTCCGCCGCAATGTCGCGCTCGAATACGAAGATCGCACCGGACTGCAGCCGGCGTCGAGCACGGTGACGGCACTCTATACGCTGAAGAACTTCGAGTTTCCCTTCTACGAGAAAACCGTCAGCCAGATTCGCATCTCGCCTTACAACGCGATCTTTCCCGGCGAGGCACCGCCCACCGGCGACGAGCAGTACACCGCCGCGGAGCTGGCGGCGCTGCGCGTGCCGGTCATCGCCCCCCTGTGGGCGACTCCCGACGCGGTGCCGGTCCAACCGGCGATCTACATCCGCGACACCGCCGACCGTCTGGTCGTCACCTGGGCCGTCGACAGCGCGTCGGCGTCGTACGACGTCCAGGCGACCCTCTTCCGCAACGGCGACATCCGCTTTTCCTACAAATCGCTAGGGCTCGTTCGCGCCTCGGCTCTGGTGATCACCTCCGCCTCGGAGCCGTGGAGACAGCGCCGTGCGGAGATCGCCTCTGTGCTCGACGCGGCGAATGACGTCGCCGGAACTCCGCCGGCGACGCTCCGGCCGCTTCTCGACATCGACAGCGTGACGGCGCACCGGATCGACGATTCCAACCTGCTCGAGTTCCGGATCAAGGTCCGCGGGACGCGGCAACAGTTCGCCGCCGGAGAGAGCGCCGGCTACTACGTCTACATCGGCGATCCGGCGCTGCGCCAATACCTCGCCATCTCGATGAGCGACAAGGGCGAGGGGACGTACGTCTCACCGGTATGGGGATCGAAGGAGCCGGCGCTCGCGGCGTGGATGGAGGAGGACACGGTCGTCTTCCGCACGCTGCAGGATTACCTGGCGGGCGTGCAGGGAACGGTCTCGATCAGGGCGTACACGCTCGGGAGCGGAGCCTCGAACTGGTCGGACAGCGTCTCGCTGAGCACGGTGATCGGTTCGGGAAGGAAGAGCGTGCAGACGGACTTCCGTACACTCACCGAAGACGAGACCAGCGGCCCGATCCTGGAGGCGTTCACGCTTCCGCCGCTGAACGTCGGCGCGGTGTGGAGCCAGATCAGGAGCGCATACGGCTACCGCGACGACGAGATCGATGGTGTGGCGATCTACCAGAACTTCCTGACCGACCTCGTGCTGTATGCCGGTGCTTATTCGACCGGTGGCAATGCCGGGGCGAGGGGAGTCAAGACGGCGACCACGCTCGGCCCCGAGTTTCCGCGCACGCCGGCCCTCATGCACATGAACAAGATCGGTTACGGCTGGAACCGGAACGACGATCTGGCGGCGCATGTCGTCATGCACGAGTTCGGACATCGCTGGCTCCTCAGTCTCAACATCCGGGAGAGCGGTGCGGTGACGCGCGTGCTCAATCCCGCCAGTTCGCACCCGGCCCAGTACGTCCACACGGCCGCCCCCTTCCGGGTCCGCTCCGAGCGGGACGCTTCGGTGATGGGGGGCTCGAGCTTTGCGCCGAACGCAACGAACACCTCGTTCACCTCGCCGCCCTTCAGCAACTACAGTTACAGCGGGCTCGATCTCTATCTGATGGGACTGGCCTCGCCGGACGAGGTGGAGCCGTGGTTCTACATCGCCGACTCGTCGCCGAAACTCGGCGATGCGTACTATCCGCCTCCGGAGAGCACGTTCTCCGGAACGCGTCGCGACGTGACCATCCAGCAGGTGATCGACGCGATGGGTCCCCGCGTCCCGGCGTATCCCGGCACGCAGCGGCACTTCCGGGTGCTGTTCGTGCTGGTGACCGACCCCGACCGGCCGGTGGAGGAGAGCGAGGTGGAGGGGGTCACGCGGTACGCGTCGCTGCTGGAGAGCGGCTTCGCGAAGGCCACGGGCCGCCGCGCCGAAGTGGCGACGTTCGTCGCGCCGGGGGGCGGGCCGCGGCGGCGGTCGGCGGGCCGCTGAGGGGCGGCGTCAGACGGTGAGTTCGGCCTGGACCGGCGTCGCCGCAGAGTGCTTGTGCGCCTTGCGGAACGCCAGGGCGGCGGCGATGAACGAGCGGAAGAGCGGATGGGGACTGGTGGGTCGCGACTGGTATTCCGGGTGGAACTGGCAGCCGAGGAACCACGGGTGGTCGGCGAGTTCGACGATCTCGACGAACTTGCCGTCGGGCGACGCGCCGGTCACGCGGAGGCCTTTTTCCTCGAGCAGGGGGACGTACTCGGGATTCACTTCGTACCGGTGGCGGTGACGCTCGTTCACCAGATCGGTTCCGTAGGCCTGGCGGGCGATGGAGCCCTCCTTCAGCTCGCACGGGTAGCGTCCGAGCCGCATCGTTCCGCCCAATGCGTCGACGCCGATCAGGTCGCGGAGCTTGTAGATCACCTTGTAAGGTGCCTCGTCGTCGAACTCGGTCGAATTCGCCCCGACCATTCCGACCACATTGCGGGCGAACTCGATCGTGGCGCACTGCATCCCGAGGCAGATGCCGAAATAGGGAATCTTCTTCTCGCGTGCGAAGCGGATGGCGCGCAGCTTTCCTTCGACACCCCGGGAGCCGAAACCGGGGCCGACGAGGATGCCGTCGACTTCCGTCAGCTCACCGTGGTAGCCCTCTTCCTCCAGCGACTCGGAATCGATGTAGACGATCCGGACGCGCACGTTGTTGGCGATCCCCCCGTGGACGAGGGCCTCGTTGAGCGACTTGTAGGAGTCGCCGAACTCGACGTACTTGCCGACGAAACCGATCCGCACCTCGTCCTCCGGATGGCGAAGCTTGCGGACGATCTCTTCCCACTTGCCGAGATCTCCGAACTCCTCGTGGGGGAGATGGAGCTTGTCGAGAAGGATCTCGTCGAGCCCCTCGCGCGCGAAGGCGAGCGGCACCTGATAAATGAAATCGACGTCGAGCGCCGGCACGACCGCCTCCTCCTCGACGTTGCAGAAGAGGGCGATCTTTTTCTTCATGTCGTCGGGGATCACGTGTTCGGAGCGGCAGAGGAGGATGTCGGGCTGGATGCCGATCTCGCGCAGTTTCTGTACCGAGTGCTGCGTCGGCTTGGTCTTCAGCTCCTCGCTGGCCCTGATGTAGGGAACGAGCGTGAGGTGGACGTTGATGGCGTTGCCCCGCCCCACTTCCTGGCGGAACTGGCGGATGGCCTCGAGGAAGGGGAGCGACTCGATGTCGCCGACGGTCCCTCCGATCTCGACGATGACGACGTCGACGTTGTCGCTGACCTCGCGGATGCACTGCTTGATCTCGTCGGTGATGTGAGGGATGACCTGCACGGTCTTGCCGAGGTAGTCGCCGCGCCGTTCCTTCTCGATCACCTTCAGGTAGATGCGGCCGGTGGTGAAGTTGTTCCTGCGCGTGGCACGCATCGAGGTGAACCGCTCGTAATGTCCGAGATCGAGATCGGTCTCGGCGCCGTCGTCGGTGACGAAGACCTCGCCGTGCTGAAACGGCGACATCGTTCCGGGATCGACGTTGATGTAGGGGTCGAACTTCTGGAGCGTGACCTTGAATCCGCGCGCCTCGAGGAGCGCGCCGATCGAGGCGGCCGCGATTCCCTTGCCGAGCCCGGACACGACGCCGCCGGTGATGAAGATGTATTTCACGCTCATGACGCGCCTCCAGTCGCAGGATGCAGAAAACGGGCTAGCTCGGGGTTCTTCGGGGAGAGAGGAGGGGGGCGGAGAGGAGAGAGATCTGGTGTCGTGAGCCCGAGGCTCACGAACGACCTCCCGATTTACGAACCGAATCTCGCAAGTTCACTCTCAACACGAGCCACGTCTTCGGGCCTGTCGACGCCGAGGTGCGGCTGCCTCGTCTGCAATACGCGAATTGTAAAGCCGTTCTCCAGCGCTCGCAACTGCTCGAGCGACTCGGCGCGCTCGAGTTGCGTCTGCGGAAGACGGGCGAGCCTGCGGAGCGCGTCGGCCCGGTATCCGTAGAGCCCGACGTGCCGTCGCGCCGGCCCGTGACCGCCCCAGGGGATGGGTGCGCGCGAGAAATAGAGGGCGTTTCCTGCGAGATCGGTGACCACTTTCACGACGTCGCGACTCCGGTACTCCTCGTCGGTCGTAATCGGGCAGGCGAGAGTCGCCATCTCCAGCGTGGCGTCCTGTTCGAGGACGTCGATGATGGCGTCGATCGACGCGACATCGACGAGCGGTTCGTCCCCCTGGACGTTGACCACCGGACCGTCGCTGAACGACGGGCCGATCAGGTCGAGCGCCGCGGCGATGCGGTCCGTGCCGGTGGCGAACTCGCCGGCGGGCTGCACCACGCGTCCACCGAACTCCTCGACATGCCGCGCGATCCGTGCGTCGTCGGTGGCGACGTAGACCGCTGCCGCGCGACTCGACTGCGAGGCGCGTTCCCAGACCCGCCGGATCAGCGACACGCCCGCAATCGGCACCAACGGTTTGCCCGGAAAGCGCGTAGAACCATAGCGCGCGGGAATTACAATCACGCCGCCCATCGCGTCGCGATTGTATCGGGAGATGACGCCGAACCACTCGTTTTACGTTCCCTTCGTCGAAGAGGCCGACCGCACGCTGATGCGGCACCTCACCGCCATGCTGGTGATCGTGACGACCCTCTTCGCCGGGGCGGTCGAGCTGCACCGCTTCTACTCCCAGAAGTTCCACGACACGACCGCTCCCGCGAAATGGATCTGGTGCCGGACGCGGATGAGCCGCGGGTCGGCGCTCGCGTTCTTCGCCACACGCGAGTTCGATCTGCCGCCGAACAGGAACTACACGAAAATCAAGATCGCCGCAGATCCGCAGTACACGCTCTACTTCAACGGGAGGGAGATCGCAGGGCGCGAAACAGCGGGGGAGCGCACCGTCGACGTCTACGACGTGAGCGCGCTCGCCCGGGACGGCCGGAACCGAATCGTCGTGGCGATGCGGAGCGCCAACGGTGTCGGCGGGCTCCTCGTTTCGGTCGACATCACCCGCGAGCTGGAGAACTTCGTCGTCACCGACGACCGGTGGCGGATCGCCACGGCCTGGGCCCCCGGCCTGCCGCTGCGCGATCCCCGATCGACGGAACCCCCGATGATCATCGGCGAACCGCCCGTGGGACGCTGGAACTTTCCAGGATCGAGGCGGGGAGAATTCACCACCACTTCGGGGACGACGCTCGCGCCGCGCGAGGCCGCCGCGTACATCGCCCGCCTTCCGGAAGTGAAGGTGATCAGCGGCGTGGCGGTGG
>DATLYG010000101.1:0-19244 GCA_035574985.1 Thermoanaerobaculia bacterium
TCGAAGGCGAGAAGGTCAGCGGCGTCGTCGCGGCGAAGTACCTGCCGATCAACGCGGCCTCGCAGGCCATCGCCACGGGTGATCCCGCTCCGGTCTGCAAGAGCGGCATCGTCCTCGTCGAAGCGGGCGGAGTGCTCGCGGACCTCGGAGAGGTCATGACGGACAACCAGGGGCGCGCGATCGCGTTCGACGACAACATCGCGAAGTACGCGGTCGGCAAGGTCGTGAGCTCCTCGGCCGCACAGGCCGGGGACATCGTAGCGGTCGAGCTGTATGCGCTCGACGCGCAGCGCAAGGGCGCCACGCCGTAATCGCGTCACGACACGCCTTTCTCACCACGCCACAACAACATCGGGCCGCTCTCTCATGGGGCGGCCCTTTCGTTTGAAGGAGAGACCGAAATGGCCATCCCGAGAGAGTACGCCACCAGCAACCCCGTCGTTCGCGACGCGCTGGCCCGCATTCCCCTACCCACGGGGACTCGCGCCGGAGACTTCGTCGCGCCCGACTACCCGATCGATGCCGAGATCGTCGACACGGTCACCGTCGGAGAGCACGACCTGAACCTCGACGATCTGCGCGCCCCCGATGCGAAGGCGAAGGAGGTCCGCTTCGAGACCGGCGAGACCGGGACGATCTCCATCGTCGAGCGTGCGCTGAAGACGACGATGGACAGCCGGAAAATCGAGGAGGCCGGCGCGCGCGGGGTCGACCTCGTCGCGGAGCGCCTCGCGCTTCTGCGCAACGACATCATGGACGCGAAGGAGTATCGCATCGCGCAGCTCGTGACCGACGCCGCCAATTTCGCGGCCGATCACAAGGAGAACGGCACAAACTTCCGGACGGCCGATCTCTACGCCGAGATCCAGGCGGCACAGGAGAAGCTCATCGCCGACGGAAACTTCCCGGCCGAGTACGCGATGATCGGTCGCGACGCCTGGCTCGCGGCTCGGCGCAACGCCGAGTTCAACAAGTTCGTGGCTGGCCCGAACATCAAGGCCGGCTCGCGCGATCTCACCCTCGCGAACTTCGCCGAGTACCTCGGTCTTCGCGAGGTCCGCATCGGCGACTTCCGTCGGCGCATCGGCGGCGTCGTGACGCAGTTCTGGCCCACGGACAGCTTCCTGCTGTTCGCGCGTCAGGCCACGCTCTCGAACCGCACCTTCGCGCAGGTTCCGGTCTGCCCCTACGGTCCGGAGCAGGGGAACGCCGGGGCGCTCGTGGATGCGCGCACCGCGCAGCTCTCCGGGACCGAGCTCCTCACCGAGGTCGGCGCGTACCACCGGTACAAGCCGATCCTCCTCAACGCGAAGCTCGGGTATCTGTTCACCGGCATCGTCCAGGCGTAGCGCCTGATCGCGAGGGGGTCGGATTCGACTCCCTCGCACCACTCTCTCTGAGGAGAGGCTTCGATGGGTCAGATCATCGACGAGGATTCCCTCATCACGCATTTGCAGGCTGAGGAGATCCTCAACCAGTATGCCGGCGCGAACGTCGACGCAATCGCGCGCGCGGTTGGAGTCGGCAACAACGACACCATCGCCGCACTGAAGCGGTCGCGAAAGTACGACTCCGACGCGGTCGACGCCCTCACTCCAGACACCGCCCCGCCGACGCTCATTTCGATCGCCTGCGCGATCGCGACGGACGATCTGACGAGCGGCCACTCGGGACGTGCGGAGTCCATCGGCGCGGCGCTC
The DNA here is from genome assembly GCA_035574985.1 of Thermoanaerobaculia bacterium. Lineage (GTDB taxonomy): Bacteria > Acidobacteriota > Thermoanaerobaculia > Gp7-AA8 > Gp7-AA8 > DATLYG01. The sequence goes on from DATLYG010000101.1 coordinate 1,701, forward strand.
GAGCGTGCGAAGTCGAAGCTCAGCCTCATCGCCACCGGAAACTACCTCGTCGAAGGGCTGACGCTCGCGCCGTCTTCCAGTCCTCCAACGGCGAAGGTGTCTGAGCGCGTGTTCACGCCGGAGAACCTTCTGAAGTTAGGCCGCACCGGAATCTAAAAACCTCGCCCATGTCACGCCGCATCGGTGCCTACGCCCTTTGGCATCGCGACACTCTCCCGGAGGAGATTGGCGCGGTGATCGACCGCGTAGAGGATCTGTCTGTCCCGATGCAGAGGATCTCGTATCTCGCGTCCGAAGAGGCGAAGCGGCGCTTTCGAATCGGCGGCGCCGATGTGCCTGAGGGGCCGTGGACACCGAAAGCCGAGACCTCGAAGCATCGCGACAAGCCGCTTGGCACCGGTGAACACGGCGGACTCGAGAAGACCATCCGGCCGTTCTGGAGCTACAAGAACGCCGGATGGGCTACACGCGCTCCACACGCGCATCTCTTCTCGGGCGGCACCATGCGCTACTTCGTCCGCGGGGAGCGAGTCAGCGTCTGGAGCGCCGGCAAGGGAGTCATCACTCGCGGAAAGAATAAGGGTAAGGTGCGATCGCGTCACCGCACCAAAGGGAAATCCGCGGAACTCCTCTCAAAGTCGCGGGGGCGCTGGCATCAGCCCATGCGACCATTCGACTTCCTCTCCGACGCACTCATCGAACGCGCGCCGGAGATTATCCTCGACTACGTCGTCGGCGAATCCGAATGACCGAGCGCTGCGTCCTCACCCGACTTCTCGAAGCGTGCTATCGGGAGGCGGTCGCGTGCTACTCGCAGGCGCACCTCGTCGAGCTGTACTCGACCAACGGCCGTCTACGCATCTACGCCCAGCCGCTTCTGCCCGGTGAACAGGTCGTGCCGCGGCAGATCAACATCGTCCCTCTCCCGCCGGTGTGGACGCCTGGCGTGGGCGGAGTGAGTGAGCTGGGAAAGGAAATCGAGTTCACGTTTCACTTTCCAGTTCAGTCAGTCGTGCTCGTGCCGGGAGAGACGACGTTTCTCGACGAGGTCGACGAGCTTGCAAAATGGCTCCGCGCAGGCGGCACTTCGCCGAACAAGAACGGCCGGCTCGCTGATCCGGACAACCCCGGTAAGTACCTCAACGAAGCGATCCGGCGGATCGAATGGGACACGCCCCAACCGGGGCCTCGTAACGCTTCGGTCGTCGTGCCCGTGATCGTGACGTTCGTCGATCTGAAGGAATCCCGCAGCAGCACGTAGCCCACACCAAGAAAGAACGAAAACCAGTCGAGCGGCCCGCCTAACAAGCGGGTCGTTCGCTTTTTGGAGGGAAGGAACATGACCGCTCCGCAGGGTGCAGACTTCTTACTCGCGCAGCGTTTCGCCCGGTCCAGAACGGTACCGGGAGAGACGTTCAACATCTGGCGCAAGGTCAACAGCGCGGCCGGATTCAACGGGCAGATCGAGTATGCCGAAAACGACAATTTCGACCCGTCCGGCCGACGTCTCGCCGGAGTGCCGGTCAAGCGCATGTACGAGCTGACCGTCGGCGCGCGGCCGACGATCATCGACATGCTGATCCTGCGTGCGCACCACCTCGGCAGGATCGTCTCGCGCACGCTCCTCACTGCGGGCGTGTATCAGTACGAACTCGAGCCGCGTCCGCCCCGCGATCCGGAGCCTGCGGGATTCCTCGACGCGATGGACTTCCTTCATGACGACGGCGAGGGAATCCCCCACAAGGTCCTCCTCGCGCAACTCGCCACGCACGAGATCGGAATCCCGGCCGGCGAACTCCTCACCTCGCAGGAGAACTGGCTGGCGCTCTGCGACACCGAACTCTCGCAGGGCATCGCTGACGGTCTCAACTCCGGGTCGTACACCGCGACGCCGCAGATCGTCGGCCGCCTCAGCGACGCCGCGATCGCCGATCTCCCCATCACGGTCGAGGTCACCGACGCGGCCGGCGCCGGCTTCGTCGGCAAGGTGACGGTCAAGCTCGGGACGACGGTCGGCGCGAACAAGGTCACCATCACCTCGTTCGGGAAGTGGTACGCGATCAAACTCGCGGACCTTTCCAACCCCGGGCCGAACGCGGTGGACCGGCCGTACCTCCTCTTCCCGGCCGGCGCCGGTACGCTGACCATCGGCGACAAGTGGGAGTTCGAGCGGCCGATGACCCTGCCGGCGCAGTCCTATCCGGACGCGCAGGTGCTCAACGCTGCCGGCGTGTTTCTGACGATCGACGGCGACCAGCAGTACGGCGGCCCTCCGGGAGCGACAGGCTTCACGAACATGTCGATCCGGTGGGCGCGGCCGAAGGAGGCGTTCTTCTCCAATGGCGCGCTCAATCCGCAGTCGATCCTCCGCAGCGGCGTCTTCGACGTGGATCTCACGTTCGAGCGGCCGCGCAACGATCGCGAGTTTTTCGACGCGATGGAGCGCGCGCGCCTGATCGCGGCGAAGTTCGACATCTACGGCAACCCGCTCGCGACGGGCTACGACGAGCAGTGGACGATCGACTTCCCATACGCGCAGGTGCAGAGCGTCACGCGCGACGTCACGACGCCGAACACGCTGACCGAGTCCATCACCGTTCGCTCGGTGATCGACGCGAGCGACTTCACCGAAACCTTCATCGCCCCGTTCGTGTCTCTCCCCGGATTCACCGCTCCGTAAGGGAACCACCGTGGCTGAAAAGAAACTCGTGGCCGGTCTCGAAGTCGAGACCGGCCAATCGAAGCAGAACCTCGAAGCGGTACGCGAGGCAGCGATCGCCGTCGGCGAGGCTGGGATTCAGGCCGCGCCGAAGATCGAATCGCTCGTGGAGGGTATTGAGAGGGGGACTGAGAAGATCGCCGCGAACGCGGCCGAGGGCCGGATCGCCACCGAGCGCGAGCTGAACACGCTCGCAGCAAAGTACGTCGGGCTGAAGACCACGATCGAGAATTCGTTCGGTTCGATCGAAGCGGCGCCGAAGGAGATTCAGAATGCGTTCCGGATCTCGGAGGCGCAGATCGTCGCCGCGAACCGGTCGGTCGCCAACATCGGCGAAGAGGCGAAGAAGGCGGCCGAGAAGTTCAGGACGTTAGGGCAGGGCGCGTCGGCTGACATGAAGTCCGTCTCGGCGGCGAGTGCCGAAACCGCCGCACGGCAGAGGGACGTCGAGACGGCCGTTGATCGCGTGGTCGCGAAGTTCGGTGACGTTCCGGAGCAGATCGAGAAGATCCGAAGTTCGAACACGCTGTTCTCGGAGCAGAAGTCGCAGATCGAGTCCATCCAGAAGGAGTTGCAGAAGGAGGCCGACGCGCTCAAGAAACTCGGCGACGTCGGGGAGCCGGCGCTCCGGCGGGTGAAGACATCACTCGAACAGGTGGATCGCGCGGTCGAAGAGGTTGCACGCGAGTCGCAGACGTCAGCGGGAAGGATCGCCGACGGCTTCAAGCTCGCTGAGCGGCAGTACGAGAAGGTTACCCAGACCGTCCGGGCCGGATCTCCCGAGATGGCAGAGCAGCTCCGCCGTCTCATCGGCGTGCAGGTGCAGCTCCGGAAGGAGATCGAGGCGACCCACGGTTCAGTCGATAGGGCGACGCCAGAGATCATCCAGCAGTATCGCTCGCTGTCGGCACAAATCGAGAAATCGAAGGGGGACGTGCGCGAGCTTTCGGCCGAAATCCGAAAGCAGGGGCTCGAACTCGGCGAGGCTGGTGGTCAATGGCAAGGGCTGCTCGGTTCCGTTGGCCAGATGTCTCCGGCGATGGGAAAGGTTGCGGCAGCCGCGACTCAGGTTGGGGCGGCGATTGGGACCGTGATCGCCGTGGCCACGGCTTTCCATCGATTCGCGCGGACGGACCTGCAAGAAGTTTCGTCTCTGTGGGAGGGCGCGCGCGACCGAGTCCAGAACTACCAGAACGCACTCGCAGACCTCCTGACCGGTCAGGAGAGTTTCTCTGAATCTACCCACCGGATGGCAGCCGCGCTGCGGCTATCGAAGGAGGAATTCCAGGGCCTGCAGATCGTGGAGGGCCTCGCCGGACAGGAGTTGGACGGCTACAAGGCGAAGGCTGACGATCTAGCGCGGATCGCGAGAGCGGAGGCGGATGCGCTCCGCGGCGGGGCCGACACGCAGCGGCTATGGAATAAGGCGAAGGCCGACTCGAAGGGCGACGTCGCATCCCTCATCGCGGAGATCGACCGTCTCAACCCCATCATCGCCCTGCACAACCAGCTCGTGGCGCAGGGGAAGGACGGCGAGGAGGCGTGGCGCCAGCTCAAAGTGCAGCACGGCGAGACGATCGGGCAACTGCAGGAGCGACTGAAGGCGCTCGGAATTGACGTAGGCAACGTCGCCTCGAGCTTTGACCGGGCGAAGGCGTCGCAGGATGCAGCGAAGGCGGCTCACGAAGCCTACCTGACGACGCTGCAGCAAAACGAGCAGGCGCTGAAGAATCTCACACAGGCCGAAAACGACGCATGGGCTGCACGGTCGGCCGTTGAGCAACAGGTCAACGCGTTGACCAATTCGCACCGATCGCTGTCCGAGCAGATCGCACAGCAGGAACAGGCACTCCAGCGGACCAAAGAGATCTATGGAGAAAACTCCGTGCAGGTGCAGGAGGCACAAAAGTACCTCGATGGTCTCCGCGCCGCGCTAGCCGCAAAAACGGCAGAGCTTGACCGGGCGAAGTCAGCCCTCGTGCAGAAGACAGAGGCCGAGAGGGCGGCAACTGCCGCGGTTGAGGAGCACCGCAAGAAGGTCTCAGAGATACCTCAGCACCTCGACGACGAAGCGGCCGAGATCCTTCGCCTCGTCGAGTCTCTGACGCGCGAAGCGACGTCGCGCCGAGTGTTGTCCGACGAGCAGCAGCAGCAGATCGAGCGCCTAAGGCAACTCCGCCAGAGCGCTCTCGACCTCGATCCCGCCCTGGAGCAAATGATCGATCGCGTCCTCCAGCTCCTCACCGAAAAGACGAAGCTGACGGATGCGACCGGAAAGGTCATCGAAGCGTCCGGCATCGAGCAGGAGTCGGTCAGGAAGGAAATCGAAGCGATCGGCAAAGCGATCGAGCAGCGCATCCGCCAGCAGGGCGTGACCGAAGGAACTGCGGAGGTCATCGAGAAGGCCACCGACGCGACCAAGAAACACTCCGAGGCGTTAGAGCAGGGCGTCGGAATCAGCATCCGGTGGAGCGAGAAGGCCAAGGAAGGAAAGCTGGCGGCGCAGGAAGCGGCGGACGTGATGCGCGGGCTCAAGGATCAGAACCGCGACTACGCCGCACAAGCCGAAAAAGGGGCCACCGCCACCGAGAAAGCAGCGACGGCGCTACCGAAAGTCAAGTCTGCAGCCGAGCAAGCCGCTACGCCTACGCAGCGCATGGCCGAAGCCGTCGGAGAGATCGCCGAGAAAGCGGAAACACTCGGCACGAAGATGCAGAGCGTTGCCGCGGCGATCAGGGAAGCAAACATCAGCGAGACCGTCGAGACGTACACGAAACTGAAAGTCGCGCTGACCGGCATCGCCGACGAGATTGAGCGCATCATCGAGCGGGCGCCTGTCGCAAAAGGGAAGCTCGACGAGCTCGGCGAAGGCGGGATGAGTGGCGACGAGGCCGCGGCATGAGCTTTCCCGTCATCCTCCGCACTCTGCGTGCGATCAACTCTGAAATCGGCGGGCTCAGTCTCGCTACCGGAGGAGAGCACGGGCAAGGCATCAGCCTCCCCAGCGTCGCGACTCTCAGCGAGAGCGTCGCAGAGCTGCAGAAGCGCCTCGAAGAGACGAGTGGTCTCGTTGATCAGGCCACGGAAAAGATGCGGCAGCTCCGCGATGCCTCCGGGCTGGACGAGAAGGACTCGGCCGTCTCGAAACTCTCGTCGGACCTTCGCGACGCTCAAGACCGTCTCCAGTATCTGAAAGACACGCGCGCCGGAGAGAAAGAGATCGCTGCGCAGAGCGCTGCCGTCGAGAAACTCCGGACGGAGTTGGAAGAGGCGCAGCGGCTCGCGCGGATCGCCAAGTTCGAGTTCGAGCAATCCCCTGCGTTCAAGGCGCAGCGGGCCGAGATCGAAGCGGCCAAAGCCGAGGCGGAGCGAACGAAGAAAGCTCTCGACGAGGAGCGGAAGAAGCTCGTCGAGCAGAAGAAGGCGCAAGAGGAAGCGGAGCGGCAGAAGAGGCTGGAGACCGAGCAGTCGATCGAAGAGAGCACCAAGCAATCCGTGTTGACGCTGCGGAGTAGTGCCGAAGCCTCTGCGAAGAAGATCGAGGACGCGACAGAGCGAGCGGCCACGCTGATCAAGCGGCGTTCAGACGAGATCGCCGCAGACTTCGACGCAAAGGTCAAGGCTCTTGGAGATCTGTACACGGTTTTCGGTCAGAAGCTATCGACCCTGTTCGGCGTGCTCACTGGCGCGCTCGGCGGGAGGGAAGGTGCGCTGGGACGCGACCCGCGGGAGTACGCATTCCTCGAGGATGTGATTCGCAAGACGATCGAACAAATCCTCCTGTTTGGCGGGGCGAATACGAGGGGCCTCGATCCGGATACGTTTCGCCGCCTATTCGAGGACTACTTGAAGCGGCAACAGAAGAAGAGCGGCAACACGTCGTCGCAGCCAAAGCCTTCGACCTCACTCACCCAGCAATCGACGCAGGGATTCCTCGGCTGATCCATCATGCCCGGCTGGTCACTTCCATTCCGCCTCAGCGATCCGGGTTACGGCGCGCTGACGATCGACAACGAGCCGTTCTATCCGCTGCCGCGGGACTTCCGTCCCGACCTGCAGCTCATCCAGACGGCAACGCCGCTTCTCAGTAGCGGGACGAAACTCGACGGAATCTACCTCGGCGAGGGGATGCCCAACGTCGCGGATCATTTCGTGTGCGAAATTCCCTACGCGCTCGACGAGAACTTCGCAGCTCTGTGCGAGACGCTCGAGATCCTCCGCACGTCGGGGACGCCACACGATCTCTGCTACTGGAAGCAGCTCGCCTACACGTACTCCGCTCAGGCCGGAGCCAGCGTGTTCTACTCGCCACGCGCGGACGCTTGGGGCATGAGTATCGCGCCGTTCTACCGGGACGAGACCGTCGTGAAGGCGATCGTCGAGTTGAACGGGGTAGCGCAGAACGTCGTCTACAAGCCGTCCGTGACCTTATCGACCGTGGTCACGCCTGGCGAAGTGTGGTTCAGCGAAGCGACGGGGTTGCACCCGAACAGTCAGCGACGGTCGAACCTCTTCAAGTTCGGGACGCCGCTCGCGGCCGCGGGGACGGTCCGCCTGAAGTTCTTTCCCGTGTTTCAAGTCGGGGTGACGAACGCCCCCACTGAGTTTCGCGGCGCGGGCCGCGAGGACAAGACGCTCTTCCTCGAAGAACTCTGATGCCCAGCTCGATCCTCCCGGCCTACGCGCTGACCGTCAACGGTGGCACACCCTCGCGCGTCACGTACAACGTGCAGGTGACGAATCCCCGGGTCGATCGCGTCACCTACGCGCTCTCGATCACTCGCCTCATGGCGGATGCGTGGGGCGCGTCGCATCCGGTGCGCGCGGCCGCGATCGAGATTGACCGCGGGAGCGGGCTGGAACTCATCGGTGCCGATGAACTCGGCGCCGAGGTATCGATCAGCGGGAGTTACGACAGCTACGGACGAACCGCGTCGTTCTTCCTGCGGTGCGAGTCTCCCCTACTCGACGATCTGACGCGGCGCATGGCGCGCGTCCGGATCACTGGGTATCAGGGCAAGCCCGGATACGTCGGCAGCAAGGTCATCTTCGACGGGTTCATTCAGTCCGCCCGATGGGTCTCGTACCCGAAGGGCGCGGCGATTCAGTGTCAGGACACGTCGATCCGCTACGCGGAGATCCTGCTGGAGTACGACCTGGCGCCCGGCGACATCCGGACGCGAAAGCAGGTCATCACGGACATCTGCACGATCTACGAGATCGCCAGCGGAGATTGGGACCTCCCGAATGACGGGGGCGTCGTCTTCAAGGGCATCGCGGCCGGCGGGGACGTGCGGCTCATCGACTGGATGCGCGACTTCCTCGCGCCGATCGGCCGGCGGCCGCGGTTCGTGGGAGGGAAGCTCTACATCGTGAGAGCGGACGGCGTGGGAAGCGTGCAGCGCGTCCTCACGTCAGCCGACTTCACGCTCGACTCGCCGCCTGAGATCGAACCTCCGGCGACGAGCGAGGCGAACTCCGTCACCGTCTCGTCGACCGTGTATGGCTTCATCGGCCCCTCGGGGTTGCGGACAGTCGTGGAGCGGCAGACCACGCGAGGCGTCTACGCACCGCGCGTCGCGGTGAACAAGCAGGACCATCTCACCGGCGCGATCACGGCGACCGGCCTCACCACGGCGGCGGCGGACCGGATCGTCTCGCACGTCGTGACGCAGACGACGTTCGACGGCGACACGATGGTCTCGCAGGTGATCTTCGAGTACGGATGGCGCGCGAACCGTGCGCACAACCGGCGCATCACTTCCGGCGGCGTCGAGACGTACAACGATAAGTTCACCGTTTATCAGTACGACGACGACCTCTGGTACTCCTCGCCGCAGGAGTCGTTCCAGCTCGTGCGGATGACGGTCACGCAGAGGACTTTCGACTCGGTGACCGGAATTCTGGCTCAGGAGGACACGGCGCGGTTTGGGTGGCGCGGCGTTCCCTTCGGCGTCTCGCACTTCGACCCCACGAACGGCAACGAGATCCGCAGGGATGTCGTGGTTGACGAAAACGGAGAGGCGTGGTTGGGCGGATGCGAGTCGTGGTTACCGATCGTTACGCGGTCGATCTTCACCCCGACTGCGGACGGGCGCGTCGCCTCGATTGCGACGACGAAGTTCCTTCACGGCGCCTATGCGACGGGGACGCTCGGCTTCCTCTCGGACGACGGGCGATCCGGGATCCCCTCGCCGGCGAACACGATCGAGACCGCGAAGCGGGCGATCCACCACACCGCGGCCACTCTGGGCGATCCGCCGCACAGCTTCAGTCCGGACGTCGGATTCCTGTTCGTGAAGTTCGGGCCGACAGGATCCCCGCGGTACGGCCTGACGACGACGCCGTTTTCCGGCTACCCATTCTTCGTTCCGGAGTACCCGCTGTTCGGCCTGGGGACGGATCTGGTCGAGACGTACACGCAGGTGAGCGAGTCCGAGTACCGGATCGAGACGAGCGCCGGGAGGGGATACGCGTCGTGGGTCGGGTTCGCTAATCTGGAGTCGACGCAGTTCACTCCCTCGCGCGTGATCACGGGGGCGATTCCCCGTCTCCCGGAGATCGCCTCGAGAACGACCGCGCAGGCCGCGACGCTCACCGTCACGGACGGACTGCGGGAGAACATGACAACGCCGATCCGCGCGCGGGTCCAGAACGACCTGTGCGAGACGATCGAAGAGATGCGGACCGTGGCGCTCGAGCAGCTCCGGGAACTCTCCGCGATCCGGATCAACGGCGGCATCCCACTCGACCTCCTCCTCGAAGAAGGGCAGGTCGTCGAGATTGACGTGCCGGAGTTCACGGGTCCTGACCCGCTCCGGTGCATCGTGTGGAGCAACGATCTGACGCTGAACATGCGCACGGGCGAGGCGCGGCACTCGGTCGGGCTGCGCCACATCCCGTATCCCCTCGCCGCCTGACACATGCCGAACGAAACAGACCGCTACCTGCGCACGTGGAGAGCGCGAGGGGCGGAGACCTTCTACGGTCAGGTTCTCGAGGCGACTGACCGGCCAGGCGTGTTCAAGGTTCTCCTCCTCTCCACCCGTGCGACTGTTCGCGCGGTGGTGAGTGGCAACCTCTCCTCGGGTGTGAAGCTCGGGCAGGTTGTGATCATCGGCAGGCCGGACAGCTCCGGCCGGTCAAAGGGAACCGGGTACGTGATCCTCGGGTTCGCGCCCGAGACAATGCGGGGGACTTCAGGCGCCCCGCCGATCGACATCGGCGAGCGACTCGGACCTCCGGTCCCGCCCACCCCGCCGGAGCCCGATCCGCAGTACATCTGGCTCGGCACCGAGTGGGACGCGAAGGTCCGGAAGTATCAGACTGATTCCCCCGCGTTCCTCGGGTCGATCAACCTGGCTGGGAACGGGCTCACGTATGCGCGCGTCCTGATCGCTGGCGATGGATGCGTCTACGTTTTCGACGCGGCGAAGCTCCTCCGGATCGACGCGCAGACGGGCGCGGTGACGGAGATCGGGAGCGGATACGCCGCGCCAAACAGGGAGCGGTCCGGCGTCCTCGCCTTCGGCGCCGTGTGGGCGACCGACTCGACGGGGAAGCTCTGGAAGATCAACCCGACCACGGGGGCGGTGCTCGGCTCCATCGCCGCGGGTGGGATGAAGGGTCTCGTCGCTGATGACGACTACCTGTGGGCGACATATTCGTCAGGAATCCGGCGGATCAATCCGTCGGACTTGAGCTACGCCGATTTCAATCTCGGCATGTCGACGCTGACGCGCCTCGTCGATGACGATGATCATCTGTACGCCACGAACACGGCCGGAAGCCCGAACGGGTCGGTCGTGAAGGTCCGCAAGAGCGACGTCACGGTCGTCGGACAGAAGACGGGCTACGGAGATCCATGGGGGATCACGCGCGTCGGTCCGTACCTCTTCTCCAACGACGGGGCGCTGACGATCGTGAAGATCGACTCCGGCGACATGACCGAGCTGGATCGGGAGACAGCGTGGAACGGCGGCTCGTTCCCATCGCTGGCATCAGACGACAACTCGAACGTCTGGATGCCGGGGAGTGTCATCGGGGGCGGCGACAACAAGCGGGTGAAGGTCTTCACGGCTGTCCACCTGACGACGGTCGCGACGCTCGCCGCGGACGACGCGACCAACCCGGCGAACATGGTCTACGCCTAACAACACCATCACCAATATCTGAGGAGTCCGCGTGCCGGCACAACCGCAATGGTATGACGCTGCCGACCTGGTGCAGCTCTCTGACGCCATCGTCGCCGTCGTGGGCGCCGGGACCGTGTACGGTCCCGACGAGATCCACCTCTGGAACGATCTCGGCGGGCTGCTCGGCGCGGACGCTCTGCGGGACGCTTTCATCCGGCCACTCGTGACCAACGGGTCGCAGCTCGCGTCCGAGGGATTCCCGATCCTCGATGAGGGATGGGTGCAGGTAGCGATCGTCGGCCAGAACTCCACCGGCGACTCGACGATGGAGTTTCAGACCGAGGCGTTCACGCCGATCGGAGGCGGGCGCGTCCTCCAGCTCAAGGACATTCCCCGCAACTGCGCACGCCACATCGAGGTCAAGATCGTCCCGCCGGCGAACGCGTCGAACACCGCGTCAACCGTCCACCTGGAGCTGGTGTGGGATCAGGGTTCGATCGTCCTGCCCGTGCACCTGACGACGGTCAGCGGTCAGGGTGTCATCCCGGCATGGATCAATCAGTCGGCGCGGGTCCTACGCCGCGGCCGGGAGTTGTCCGCCAGCGGCAGTGCGGTCGTCACGATCGCAAAAGGGTCTTTCGCCTACGACGGAGCGTTCGAGAACGTCCCACAGGAGACGAAGACGTTCAACCTCACCGCCGCGGACGGCGCGTTGGGTGTCGGACAGATCTACCGCGCCCGCCTGTCGCAGAAGTCCGACCGCACCGTCACGGTCACAAAGTCAAACAAGGGGGCTGATCCAGCGAAGCCGGCCGTTCCCGCCGGCGAGATCAACCTCGGGACCGTCACCGTCGCATATCAGGGCGGCGGAACGCCCGTGATCAACCCCTCGGATCTCGACGTCTCGGACGTCTCCTACTCGGAATTCCTCGTACTCGCCGGCTCGGGGCTGACGTGTCGCGTCGCTGCAGGTGAGGCGTTTTCCTCTGCGGGGACAAAACCGTTTTCGGGCGCGTTCGCGACGCTCAACCTCGTCGACAACGCGACGAACCGCATCTGGCTCTACCGCGACGGGACGTTCGCTGTCACGCAGTCGGACACAGTTCCCTCGGTCGGGGCGCAGAAGCTCGCTCACGTTGTCACCGCGGCCGGGGTGATCACGTCGATCGACCACACTCCGAAGACGTGGATCGCCGCGGCGGTCAACGAGGAGCGCATCATCCTTCTCCTCGCTGGAGACCTCGATCAGACGATCACGCAGGCGGCCATCGGAATCCTGTTCGCGGACGCCATGCTGGAGTACGTCGATTTCGAGATCGGCTCACCAGGAGTCGGTGCGGCATCCGGCGCGTGGAAGGTCGATGTCAAGTACTGGCAGCCAGGGGCGTCGATCGCCACGGCCCCGACGACGATCTACACCTCCTCCGGTACGCAGGACTACCGGCCGCAGATCGCGTACAACGCCGCCTCCCTCCGCTCGGTCGACAACAACGATCACGAGGTGGTGTCGTTCAAGCGCGGGACGCGATTCACCGTCGACCTGGTCGCAGTTCCCGGCGGCACATTCTCGGACGCGCCGAAGCATGGATTCGTCGTGCTGCGGTTCCGACGACGTTGAGATTCTCGCGATGAGGGGTAGCGGCGTGGATTGGACTGACGGCGGCGCGGTCGTTGGGTTGTTCGGAGGTCTCGTGGCCATCTGGCACACGCTCACGGGGCGAACGGAACGGCGTGTCCGTGAGATCGCGAAGGCCGTGCTCGAGGAGTCGAAGACGGATGTGCGCCTCAGCACGATCGAGGTGACGCTCCCGCGAATCGAGTCGTCCATCGCCGACGTGAAGGACGCCGTGACGACGACGAACGAAAAGCTCGACACGCTCCTCCTCTCCGGGCGAATCCCAATCAAGAAGGACTGACCATGCCCGCTCCCGACGTCGTCGACCGCTGCATCAAATGCGGCTGGCCGATCTTCTATCAGTCGAAGAACTCCGTCCCGCTCGAGTCGCGGCACGTAGACGGTTCGCCGCGGCGCAGACACGCGAAGTGCCCGCCGCTCGAGCAGAGGATGAAGGGGCGATGAGTCGTGGACCCGCTGGAGGTGTGGCGTCGCTTCGGCGCCTTCATCGCGCAGCGCGCGGTGGGCGATAGCCGGAAGGTCGATCTCCACTCGTCCAGCGTAGCGATTCGCGCACAGAGGGCGATCTGTGCGGAGCACGGGCCGGTTGCCGCGCTCGTCCGGTTGGGGCGAATCCAGTGCTGGTGCGGTGACACGGCGATTCTCAAGGCGGAGGCGGACCGCGCCGCGGAAAGCGCGGCCCTGACGTCCGTCGCGAACGACCCGGTCTGGAGATGCTGATGAAGCGATTCGAAGTGCTCGAACGCGCGCGTCATGCCGCAATTCTCGCGCGGGCGATTCCTCAGCCCATCATCTACGTGCTCGGGAAGGGTGGGTTCGACCCGGGGCGTCACGTGCCGTGGAACCGCGCCGGTGAGTGCGACTGCAGCGGGTTTCTCGCGTGGACGATCCGCGAGCCGCGCGAGCATCCGGCGCTCGCCTGGATTGAATCGACGAATGTCTTCCGCGACGCGACAGGTCCGCAGGTGATGTTCATGACGCTGCCTGCGGGCGAGCGCGCGGAACCGGGCGACGTCCTCGTGACGCCGGACAAGGGCGACCGGCAAGGCCACGTCGCCATCATCACCGCTGTGGCACCGGACGGTGCGCCGAGTCGGATGATCGACTGCTCGCCCAGCAATGACCGTGTGGGCGCGGCGATCGCCGAACGGCAGATCCCTCCGGCGTTCGGATCGGCGGCGACCGTCGTCCGCCTGAGAGGCATTCACTGATGTGCGACCGGTAGACCCGGAGGCGCCATGCGCCGACTCATTCTCGCCGGCTTGATCGCCGGCGTTTTCTTTTCCTGCTCGTCCGCGATCGAGCGCTACCCGCTGCGGCGCTGTCTCTTCGACAGCCAGCGCCGGTTCTGGTCGGGGCAGATCGTCGCGGCGAAGCACGACGGCTCGAAGCTCTTCAAGTTCGACGACCCATCAGCGGGTGACGACGGCTACGCGTGGATCGACGAGACCACTAGCGGCCGGCGCTTCGGCCCGTGCCCGCAGTCGTCAGCCTACGACGCCAGCAGAAACCAACCGGAGGTCCCTCATGAGGATGAAACTCAGAATCCCCCTCGGTAAGCGGCAGTTTCCGACGTTCCGCCGGATCGTGCTCGACGAGATCCGGATCGCGATCATGATCATCGCGGTGCTGATCGCCGCGGGTGTCTGCCAGAACGCGACCGCGGCAGAGCTGGTCGTCGCGCAGTCCGCGCACTGGCGCACGACCGCCTACCTCACCAACACGACGCAGTCGGAGGCGACGTTCAGCTACCTCTGCACGCAGTTCGGCGTGGCCACGCAGCGCGTGACGATCCCGCCGTTCGGCGCCGTGCGAATCGACGATCTCGTGCTCTGCGACGGCATCCGCACGCTCACGATTCCACCCGGAATCTCGGCAATCAGTCTCCTGTCGTTCGATGACGGTAAGACTCACGCGTCGTTCGCCGTGCAGGGCCTTTCGCGCCTCCACTCTGGCGTTGAGGACTCTCGACTCGGCCCGATCACCAACGATGACGCGATCGGGACATACCTGAACCTCTTCGCGACAGAGCCGTCCGGTGTGACGGTGGACGTCTACGACGGCCGGAACAGGTTCATCTCCTCGGAGTACGTCACCGTGTCTCCGCCGGTCACGCAGCACCGAATCCGCGCGGCGTTGCCTGTCGGGTTCCTCGTGATCTCTCTCGGCGCGCGGTGCGGGAACTGCCAGAACGTCCCGCCCGTCACGGGGTTCGTCTCCGTGTCGGACGTTCGCGGCGGAAACGCGCGAGTGCTGCCGATCAACTGACACAAGGGGGCGGGGCGTGACGTGTCGCGACTGCAATCGCGAGATCGAGTGGTTCGCGGCGTTCGTGCATGTCATCCTGGGCGCCTTCCACTTCCTCGCCTTCATCTTCAACTGGCGCCGGGCGAAGCGGGTAGACCGCGACGCCTCGATCCATCTCGGCGTCTGCATCTTCGATCTCTGGTCCGCGCGGAAGCACGCGCGACGGCTCAGAACTGCGCAGGAGGAGACTCGATGAAATCGAGCAACGGCTTCGTCTGGATGCTGGCGGTGCTCGCCGCCTTCGGCTCATGGCTCATGCAACAGCCCGCAACCTTCACCTGGTCGCAGACGCTGCAGCCGTACAACCTCGGCTCGCTCATCTGCGCGATCACCGGCGTCTTCCTCGCCGGCCGCTTCATCACTCCGAAGAAAGGGGAGTAATCCACATGCTCCGAAAGATCCTTGCCTATCTCCTCGGCCACGCGACGCAGCTCCAGATCATCGCAGCGTCGGTCTACAAGCACCTCGGCCGCGACATCTTCACCGTCTCGGAACAGGTGAGGCGCGAGCGGATCATCGCCGCGGTGAAGGCCGTCATCTCCAGTGAGTGGCCGGAGTACGCGCCCTACGCCGGCGTCGTCATCGACTTCGTCGTCGCGAAGGTGCGGGCGGAGTTGAAGCGGCGGCAGGGACGGTGATTCCTCCAGCCCGTCGATCCATCGCCTCTGCCGCGACCTTCAACCTTCCCGGTATCAGGTGGCCGTAGGTATCGAGCGTGACGCGGATCGACGAGTGTCCGGCGATCGACTGCACCGTTTTCAGATCCATCTCCGGATCGGCGATGAGGTGCGAGATCGCGACGTGCCGCAGGTAGTGGACTGATTTCGCGCCCATCCCTGCCGTCTTCGTCACCGCATGAACTGCGCGCAGCACGTTCCGCTGGTTCCACCCTCCACCATAGCGAGTCGTGAACATTAGGTCCGGCTCGGCCTTCCTCCACATCGCCGCGCGCTTCCGCCGCAGCGCGTCCTGTTTCGCGCGCCACGCATCCAGCGCTGCCGCTACAACCTTCGGGACCGGGACGCTCCGTTTGCCCGCCTTCGTTTTGACCGAAACGAGATTCCCGTCCCGATCTGCAGCGCGCCGGATTCGCAGTTCCCCTTCCCGATAGTCCTCCCACTTCAGCCCGCACGCTTCGCCCACGCGGAGGCCGCAGAACGCGATCACGAGTAGCAGGGAACGTGTGCACGGCGCCCGACTATCGATCGCCGCCAGAAGCGCCTCCCATTGTTTCTGCGGAGGCATTTCGCGTTCGACCTCCGGCGTTCGAACCGGCGACACCTTCCGGGCGACGTTCCGCAGTACGAGGTCGTGATCGACTCCGTATTCCAGCGCCATGTGGCAGACGGTGCGGATGTAGTTCTTCGTCCGCGGCGCCACCGCCATCGCCATCGCGCGCTGAATGTCGTCTGCCGTCAGGCGACTCGCCGGCACGTCGCCGATCGCCGAGAGGACGTACCGCGTCGCCGTTTGATGGTAGCTCTCGATCGTGCGCGGGCGAAGAGCGTCGCGCTTTGCGTCGAGCCACTTCGCGAGAAGCGCGGCAAACGAGTCGCCGGCGCGTCCTGCCAGGTTGAGACTCGCCCGCTGCCGCATGTAGACTTCCCGCTTTCGCATGGCCTCACCACGCGTTTTCCCGCGGAAGGACGGGCGGCCCCCTGGACAGGCCGCGCGCCAACGCCCGTCCTTCAGCCGGAAGACACTTCCCTCACCGTTCGCTCGCTTTTTCATGGCGGCGAATGATACTGCTGGCAGTAGCGCCGTATCAACGCGGCGAGCAAGCACGGTCAAAAACGGTCAGATGACACGGCGGTAACGCGGCGCAACCCCGCCTCCACGCTCATTGATCGCTCAAATGGCATTCAGGAGGTCGACGGTTCGATCCCGTTCGGCTCCACCAAAGAAAACGACGAACCGAGCCGCCGCGCAGGGCGGCTTTTTCGTTTTCGGCGGCATTCGGTCGCAACCATCGGGCGGAGGTTGGCCCCGGCCGATCGAAATCCCGCGGCTGGCGATCGACGCGCGGCAGTGTGGACCGCTCCTGCTTCAGCACCCCGTCCCAGTTCGCGATCAGCGTCGCCGCGTCGGAGCCGCTCGGCTGCAGGGCGATGACGGCCAGGCGCCGGCCGTCGGGCGTCATCGCGACGGCGTAGCTGTTCGTGTTGACGGCAACGGGAAAGAGCGTCCGCGGGAGGCGATGTCGTTGGTCACCTGCCACTTTTCTCCGGAACCCGAGAACGGCGCGACGAGCACCTACCGCCCCCCCGCTGTCGAGACGGCAGTGAAGCAGCCATTCCCCGTCGGGCGGAAGTAGAGCGTGCAGATGTGGGAGTGATCGAGACCGGAGATCACGCGCGCCTCGCGCTCGAAGCGCATCCGGACATCAGGGCTGGACGACAGGTGCGGCGGCAGAATCTTGATCGCCACCGGACGACCGAGACGGTATCGCGCGCGGCGTAGACCTTTCCCCTCCCGCCCGCGCCGGGCGCATGGGGACTTCGTGCGGCCCGAGCCGGGTTCCCGCAACGAGCCTGTCCGGTATGGGACCAGCACACACCCGCGTCGAGGAGTATCATTCCGCCCATCCTCATCGGGAGGTGCTCGCCATGCGTCGTCTCGTTCCTCTGGCCGTCATTCTCTTCGCCATTCCGCTGTCCGGGGAGGACTCGCCGCTCGTTGCGGCCGCGAAACGGACGAATCGCCTCGGGAAGGCGCCCTCGAACGTGATCACCAACGAGACGGTCGCG
>DATLYG010000102.1:0-7492 GCA_035574985.1 Thermoanaerobaculia bacterium
CCTCGTCGTCTCGCTGGCCTGCAAGCGGAAGAAGGTGGCGACCGTACCCGCAAGCGTGATCGTCCCGGGCGGCGCGCTCAGCGCGAGTTTCGTGGTCACGACCAGCCAGATTCACTCGACGCAGACAGTCGACGTCACGGCGACATACGCCGGCGTCACCAGGACCGCGTCGATCACCGTGACCAGGTCCATCGCCTCGCTGAGCATCTTCGGCCGCCTCGCACGGGTCATCGCCGCTCGCCACACGCCCGTATCGCTGTCGGTCACCGCCCCCGTGGCGGAGACCCTCGGCACAACCGAGCCTCGGCGATACAGCATCTATGCCCCGGAACTGAACCTCCTCGCAGAATCGGAAACCACGACGGCCACGACGCCGGCGATCGCGTATGAATACGTCTGGTTCAACGGCCAACCCCTCGCTCAGATCGCGACGGCAACCAACGAGGTGTCGTGGTACTTCAACGATCATCTCGGCACGCCGGTACTCACCACCGATGCGAGCGGGGCGGTCGACTGGAGAGTCGAGAGGGAGCCGTACGGGGAGATCTACGCCGTTCGTGCCGGCGCCGGCCGGCATCAGCCCCTGGCGTTCCCGGGGCAGGAAGATGATGGGGAGCTCTCCTATAACGTGTTCCGGTGGTACCGGGCGGGGTGGGGCCGGTATTCGCAGCCAGACCCCTTGAGCCGACGCACGTGGATCGATGATCCGTTCACGTACGCTAACGCGAATCCCGTTCGGTTCTTCGACCGAAAGGGCCTCCTTCCGGGCGAGACCGAGGACAAGTGTCTGATCTGTACGGTCTACGCAGAGAGCCGGGGTCTTCCTGACGCGTGCCAGTTCGCGGTTGCGTCAGTGATCATGAACCGCCTAGCCGACGACAGGGCAAAGGGTAAGACTCAGACGGTCTGCGGGATCGTGTCGAAGGCCGGGCAATTCGACGGATACGGCAACGAGAATTACAAGGCATGTTTGAACAACTGCCCAGGGAAGAAGGACAAGCCTGATCTCGACCACACCCTCGATCTGTTCAAGAAGCCGTTCCCGGTGAACACGGACGCGCGGTTCTTTGCCAACAACTCAGAGTTCTATGTGAAGCTACTCGACACGTACGGGGAGCCTGTGAGCGTTCCGGGTTGTGATGCTTTCACGTTCGCGAAATGAGGCTCGCCATGCGAAGGGTGATGGGTATTGCCGCTCTTGCTGTCCTGCTTATCTCCTGCGAATCGTCTGACGCCGCCGAAACCGATCTCCAACATGCACGTGCAGTTCTGGAGCGAAAGCGAGCGGGCACCGCAACCGAGGACGCACTCGGCCCGTTGCCGCTTGCGGCGTTCAAAGACGCGTGGGAGTTCCGCTTCGGTGACGGCCGAACGGTGTTGATCGTTTCGACGGAGTACGCTGGCGCGATTCTCCTCTACTCAAGCGCCGGGGGCCTCGTCACAGCTCGGCGTACGGGTTCCGCGCTGTCCGTGCAGTCACAGGATGTGAATGCTGACGGCACACCAGAACTGCTCACGGAAGAGGTAGTCGGGCGAGGAACGGGTATTCGTGATCATCAGTTCGTGCTCTACAGCATCGGTTCCGCAGGGATCGAAACGGCGTGGCACGGTGAGGCTTTGACACATCGAGCCATCGGCGACGCACAGGCGTCAAGACGGGTTGGTTTCGTTCGCATCCACCAGTCGATGTTCAACACTCCAGCGGGCCTCGATCACTTCGTTCTCGTCGACGACAAGGTGGTTGAGAGCCATGATTACGAACTGCTCAGCAATCCGAAGGGACTTGTGAGAGTACGCGAGCGTGGCGATGGCGCTCAACGCCCTTGATCCGATGGTCGCGAGAACCCGGCTGCGGGTCCGCGAAAACCGCGGATTGGGGTCAGATCTTCGTTTTTCGGTTTCACCCTCGCGGGCACCATATGACTACTTGCTGCAGCAGCCCGGTGACCGGGACGACGGTCTACGGCTACGACGCCGCGGGCCAGCTCGTCACGACCGCGGACGCGAACGGGGCCACCACCTCGCGAACCTACGACGTCCTCGGCCGGGTCACATCTTCCGTCTCCCAAAGGGGAGCGGCCCCCGAGACGGTGACCTGGACGTACGACACGGCGCCCTTCGGTGCCGGCCGCCCGGCCTCGATGACCGACCCGACCGGGGAAACCGCCTTCGAGTACGACCACCGCGGCCTGCTCGCCCGGGAGACGAAGACCGTCGGCAGCTCGCAGTACGTCACCGCCTTCGGCTACGACCCGGCCGGCAACCGCTCCCGCATCACCCTGCCCGGCGGACGGGTGGTCGACTTCACCTTCGACTTCGCCGGCCGTCCCCTCACCGCCACCAGCGGCCAGACCTCGATCGTGACTGCGGCCAGCTATCTGCCGTTCGGCCCCGCCACCCGGCTCGTGCTCGGGAACGGGACGACCGCCGAGGTCACCTTCGACGCCCGCTACCGCCCGGTGACGAACCGGCTCACCGGCCCGCTGGGAACTCTCGCCGCCTACCAGTACGGACACGACGCGGCGGGCAACGTCACGACCCTCCACGACCAGCTCGACGCCGGATGGAACCGCGATTTCGGCTACGACGACCTGAACCGCCTGACGGCGGCCGATACCGGCGCCAGTCTGTGGGGCGCGGGCGCATACTCGTACGACGCCATGGGGAACCTGACCACCGCCCAGCTGGGATCCGCGACCACGGCCTTCGCCTACCAGGGCACGCTTCCGAAGCTGCAGACGGTGACGCGCGACGGTGTGCCGCGGGGGATCGCCTACGACGCCGCGGGCAACGAGACCGCGGCGGGCAGCGACGTCTCGGACTACTCGCCGCGGAACTCCCTGGCGGGGTTCGGCGGCGCGCAGTATCTCTACGACGGCCGCGGCATCCGCACCATCACCCTGCCCGCCCCCTCCCCGCTGAGCATGTTGGACCCGGCGGCCTCCGGTGACGGCAAGGCGCCGGCCGCCCCGGCCGGCGAACCGCGGCCCGCGCCGGGACCGGCCCGCGGGGTCCTCCCCGCGCTGCTCTCCCGGGTGCGGTTCGCACCCGCCGGAACCGCCTCGCACTCCGCCCTCTCGCTCTCGATCACGGCCCGGCCGGTCGCTCACACCGGGACTGCCGAGCGCCACTCGCTCTACACGCCGGAGCTGCATCTCACGGCCGAGGCCACCGTCTCGGCGGGGATCTCGACGATCGAGTACGAGTACGTCTGGTTCGCCGGGCAACCGGTCGCGCAGATCGCGACGGCAACCAACGAGGTGTCGTACTACTTCAACGATCATCTCGGAACACCGCTGCTGCAAACGTCGTCAACCGGTGCCGTGGTGTGGCGCGTCGAGCGCGAGCCATATGGAAAGATCTTTACCACCCGCGTCGGCGCTGGTCGACACCAACCGCTCTCGTTCCCGGGCCAGGAAGACGATGGATCGAGCGATCGCAGCTACAACATCTTCCGCTGGTATCGTTCGAGCTGGGGGCGGTACACACAGGCAGATCCGATCGGACTTCGCGGTGGCATGAATCTGTACGGTTACGCGCTCCAGAACCCTCAAAAATTTATCGATCCAGAGGGGCTGAAGTCGAAGTGCTCGAAGGCCTGTCCGGATTGTCCTGGTGGCACATGGCTGACTGCAGGCGTGGATCTCGGGTTCACGGCCACGTACAGCCTTCTCGGCGGTTTGGGATACGGAGCATCGGTGGGTGCTTTCGCTGCGAAATGCGCTTCAGCGTCCGTCACTTGTGTCTTTGGAGTGATCTGTTCGAAGTCGTTCGGCGTCGGCGTCAACGTAAGTCTCAACGTTAGCGGCGGAGCATCGATCAACGCGAAGTGCATAGAAGAGATCGAAGGCATCAACTGGGGTGTTGATGTTGACGTCTCAAAGGGCAGCAGCGGCGGATCTTTCGAAATCGACCCGGGGGCGAACGTCGACATAAAGATTTCGTACGCTCCGGGTGCCGGTGCAGCCGCGACGTTCAATCTCTGTGACGTAAAAACGCTCTGGTGCTCAAAGTAGAGCTGACGAGGCATCCGAGTGGACTGGTTCACGATTTTCTGGTTCCTGCTAGTTGTGCTGATTCTTTTGCATTGGTTCAGGAGTGCAGCATCCTGGGGAGTCGTGATGTTGCTAACGGAGAGTGGTTTTCGATTCAGATCGATCCTGGGAAGGACGATCGAATACTCCTGGAGCGACTTCGATGCTCGAGCGCGACTATTCGCAGACCTCATTCCGCGTGTGGAGCTGAAGCTGCGCAATCGCAGAGAGTCCATCGCAGTCATCATGCGTCGGCGACCAGAAGACCAGAGATTCAGGGAGGAAGTTGGGAAGCACTTGCAGCTCGAGCCAATCAGGAATCTCCCGGATCTAATACGCAGGCGTGGCGAGTAAGCGGACCGCGCGGCCGAACCGCGCCGTTCTTCCTTTCCGAGACAGACCTGGCATCCACGGAGAACCCTCCACACCCCCCCATGCCGCTCACGCGGCTGCCGATCGCGCGCGAGCGGGACGCGCTGCGCCGCGCCACGCTCGGCTCATCGCGAGTTGATCGTTCCACCCGCCCTCCCGTCCGTCCGCACGTTCGTCGCCCGTGGGGCGGCCCAATGCGGCCTGACGGGGCCTGACGGCGCCTAACGGCGCACGGTGACGGTCGCGGTGGCCGACGCCGGCGTGCCCAGATCGTCGACGGCGTCGACGCGCAGTTCGGCGAAGACGCCGCCAAAGAGGCGCTCGTCGGGAACCGCGCGGCGCGGGTTGAAGCGATAGCGCAGCTCGCCCGCGGCCGGGACGGCCGTGGCGTAGCCGAGAGAGCGGATCTTCGCCGCGTCGTACGTCTCGCTGGCAACGCGGATTCCTCCGAGCGCGTAGACGTCGGCGGTCACGCGCGTGATGCCGACCGGCCGCCCGCCCGTCTCGCGGACGACGACCTCGAACGGGAAGTCATAGGTATCGCCTGCCACGCGCGCCGCGACGATCGGATTGGGAACGACCGCGATGGCGATCGCTCCGCGTCCGGGAGTGGAGATGCCGCCGGATCGGCCGCCGCCGGCGCAGGCTGCGGGAAGAAGTGCGAAGAGGAGGAGGAGGGGCGCAGGAACCTTCATGGTCGCTCGAAGTGCGGCGGCGGGGGCCGCCGCACTCACGCCGGACCTACCGTGCCTGCACCACTCCACACGCAATTCGCGCGCCCGCGTTGCCGGCCGGCTGCGTCGCCAGGTCGTCGGGGTTCGCATGGAGGACGACCGCGCGGCCGACGACCGACTGCGCACCTTCGCGCACCGTCACCGAACGGAAGACGAGCATCGCATGAACCTCGCCGTTGGCGTCGGCCGTCACGTTGCCGAAGTCGCCGGCATGGCGCGACACCGCGTCGGGCGCGCCGTGCGGCATGTTCATGGGGTTGAAATGGCCGCCCGCGGCGTTGCCCCTCTCGCCACAGTCTCCCTTCTCGTGCACGTGGAAGCCGTGGACTCCGGGGGGAACGCCGGTGAGGTCGATCGTCACCTCGACGCCCCCGTCGCGCAACTCGGTGAAACGGACGGTGCCGCGCGCGGTCGATCCTTCCGTCGGCTCGAGCGCCGCCACCGCGGCCGGGCGCGGGGCGGTCGCGCACCCGGCGGCCAGACATACGAGAACAACAGCAGTCAGTCGCTTCATGGCTCCTCCATTCGTGGCTTCAGAATGATCGTGACCCTCGTCCCCTCGGGGGGAAGTCTGCTTTCGATTGCCGAGTAGACCACGCCGTTCCGGACGGAGTCGCGGATCGTCCGCGCGCGATTGCCGATCGCGCCGCCGGGACAGGAGTAGAGACAGACGATGCAGCCGGAGCGGAACTCCTTCTGCCATGCCTCGTTTCCGCCGTAGCGAAAATCGAACAGGGGCGCCGGTGCCCCCTTCTCCCGGATGAGCGAGGAGAGAGGAACGCGTCCGCGCGAACCGCGCCATTCGACGTAGACGTCAATCGCGGTTCCCTCCACGCGGAGATCGGGAGCGGGGTTCTTCGGATCGTCGCGCGCGTTCCATGTGTCGGGAACGAGGTTCTCCCCCCGCTTCGCGCCGAGCGAGTCGAGCGCGCGCCGGACGTCCCGGTCGCTCGCCTCGGCCACGAAGAGCGCCATCCGCTTCGCACCGCCGCCTTTCCAGACGATGGCGTGATGCCCCCTCACGCCGAATCGGCGCTCCATCGCCGACGGCTGCACGGTCGCCGCGAAGCGCACCTCGCGCCTGGCGATGTCGACGATCAGCGTGTTGGCCGCCAGAAGCGCGGCAAGAATGAACATCGGTCGCGAAACTATAACCGGATCATTGCGACCACGCGGCGATGCGCCGGCCGAGTCTGCCGATCCAGCTCGCGGCCATGTTCTGGTAATGGAGTGCGGCGCTCTTCTGGATGGCGTCCGCCAGCGAGGGATAGGGGGAAATCAGCGTCGCCAGCTCGCCGATCTTCACACCTTTTTTCCGTGCGAGGACGATCTCTTCGATCAGCGCCGACGCGTGCGCGCAGACGGCATGCGCGCCGAGGATCCTCCCCTTCCGGTCACAGACGAGCTTGATGAAGCCATTCGTCGCCCGGTCGACGACGGCGCGATCGACATCGGCCATCTCCACCTTGTAGATCCGCACGTTCGCCTCGCCGATGGCGGCCGCGGCCTCGCGCTCGGTCATGCCGATGTGGCCGACTTCCGGATCGGTGTAAAGGCCCCACGGAACGTCGTCGTAGTTCACGGCGGACTTGCCGGGGAAGAGCATGTTGCGGACGAGCTTCACCGCCTCGTAAGCGGCGACGTGGGTGAACTGGAGGCCGCCGTGAATGTCGCCGCAGGCCCAGACGCGCGGGACGGTCGTCTGGAGGTATCGGTCGACGACGACGAACGAGCGGTTCGTCTTCACGCCCGCTTCTTCGAGACCGAGGTTCTCGATGTTGCCGCGGCGCCCCGAGGCGACGAAGATCTCGTGTGCGGCAATCTCGCGGCTTTCGCCGCTGCGGTTCTCGATGCGCGCGACTTTGCGTCCGCCCTTGACGCGGACCGCCTTGACGGCCCATCCGGTGTGGAGGGAGATTCCCTCGCCGGTGAGGATTCTCCGCATGGTGTCGATGACCTCGTGATCCTCCCGGTTGATGATGTCGTCGAGCATCTCGACGACGGTCACCTCCGAACCGAAGCGGCGGAAGATCTGGGCGAACTCGATACCGATGGACCCGCCGCCCAGCACGAGGACGGAGGGGGGAAACGCGTCCTGTGCCAGGAACGACGCATGGTCGAGCCAGCCCGCTTCAGCGAGGCCTTCGATCGGAGGGACCGCCGTTCGCGAGCCGGTGGCGAGGACGATGTCCCTTGCGGCGAGGCGTCGGCCGGCCACTTCGACCTCATGGCGCGAGGCCAGCCGCGCCGTTCCCTCGATGACATCGATGCCGAGCGACCGGAACTTCGCGGGGTCGTCGTGGCGGCTGACGATGCGGCGCGACTCGCGCATCGACTCCATGATCCGCTTCG
>DATLYG010000103.1:0-7438 GCA_035574985.1 Thermoanaerobaculia bacterium
AGACGATCACCAGCGGCCCGCTCAAGGACACCGGCTCGCCGTTCCGCGGCATCTCGGAGGAGGAGCGCCGGTACCTGCAGCGGATCGTCGGGCAGCTTCACGGCCAGTTCGTTCGCGCCGTTGCGGCGGGGCGGAAGGGAAAGCTGACCGAACAGGAAGTCGCGAAGCTTGCCGACGGCCGCATCTTCACCGGAGAGGAGGCGCGCGCTCTCGAACTCGTCGACGAGATCGGGAATCTCGACGACGCGGTCGCACTCGCGGGGAGACTGGCGGGCATCAAGGGAAAACCGGGCGTCATCCATCCGAAAAAGCGGAGAAACGAGCTGCTCGAACTGCTGACGGAACCGTCGGACGCGCAGTCACTTCTTCAGAGGATCGCCAGCCGGCGGCTGCCGCGATTCCTCTACAGGTGGTAACGACGTGAGTGAGGAGGCTGATGTGGAGGAGCGGAACTCGGGTGCCCTTACGAACGACGAGAATGAAGTCCCGAAAGCGGGCGTGATGACCAAGGCGGAGCTGGTCGACGAGGTCGCGCGCGTGGTCCAGGTCACCAAGAAGCAGGCCGAGAGCATCGTGAACATCGTCTTCGACTCGATCGTCGAGTCGCTGCGCGCCGGGCAGAAGATCGAGCTTCGCGGCTTCGGCAGTTTCCGCCTCCGCAGCCGCAAGTCGCGCACCGGCCGCAACCCCAAGACCGGCGAGAAGGTCGAAGTGCCGTCCAAGAAGATCCCGTATTTCAAGCCGGGAAAGGAACTCAAGGAGCTGATCAACAAGTCGCTGGGTGAAGGTTCGCAGACCGAGCAGCCGTGAACACCGTCCGTCATCCGCAGCAGGCCGGACACGCCGTTGCAGAGCCACCACGCTTGGTCGTGACGCCGGGATGACCCGCGATGCAGATCCTCTTTACTCCCTGGAGATATTCCTACTTGACCGCACCGAAGAGCGAGAACGTTCAGCCGTGCATCTTCTGCGCCGCGGCCACGTCGAAACGGATGCGCGACACACTGACGCTGTTCCGCGCGGAGCGGGCGCTGGTGATGCTCAACCGCTACCCGTACACCAACGGACACCTCATGATCGCCCCCGTGGCACATGAGGCGCGGCTGTTCGACAGCTCCGACGCCGCGCTTCGTGCGCTGATTCGCCTGACCGCGGAGGCGCAGAGGATCCTGTCGGAGGTCTATCATCCCGACGGCTTCAACGTCGGAATGAACTTCGGCCAGGTCGCCGGTGCCGGCTTCGCCGACCACTATCATCTGCACATCGTTCCGCGCTGGGCGGGCGACTCGAATTTCATGACCGTCACGGCGCGCACGCGACTCGTGCCGGAAGAACTCGACGTGACCTACGACAAACTGCATCCGCACTTCCGAAAGATCCGCAAGTCGATCCTCGATGAATAAACGCACTCTCCTCGCCATGATCCTCGCCTATGCCGTTCCGGGCGCCGGGCACCTCTATCTCGGACGCCGCGCGCGCGGTGCCGTCTATTTCGCCATCGTTCTGGTGATGTTCCTCATCGGCCTCGCCATCGACGGCCGTCTCTACACGATGCAGCAGGGAAGCCTCCTCGGCGCTCTGGCCACGATCGGATCGATGGGTGCCGGAGCGCTCTACTTCATCGGCCGGGCCACCGGACCGCATGGCGACGTGACCTCGTTCACCTTCGAACACGGCACGGCGTTCATCCTCACCGCCGGCCTGATGAACCTCCTGCTCGTCCTCGACTCGTACGACATCGCGGAGGGACGAAAGCAGTGAGCCTCCTCCGCAATCACGTCGTGCTGATGTTCATCTACGCGATCGCCACCGCTCTCTTCTTCACCCTGCTGTGGAAGAGCGGCCGCCGCGAGCGGATCCGCTTTTTTCTCTTCGTCTTCGTCTCGCTCTTTTTCGGCGGCATTGCGCTGGCGTGGGTGATGTACCCCTTCCCGATCCGATGAAGCTCGCTCTCGTCGCCGCCGAAGCATCCGGCGATCTCCACGCATCGGAAGTGATTCACGAGCTGAAGAAGCTCGATCCGTCGCTGACTCTCTTCGGCATCGGCGGAGACCACCTCGCGGCCGAAGGAATGGAGATCCTCCACCATGCGCGGGAGATGGCGATCGTCGGCCTCTTCAACGTGATCCGCCGCCTTCCGTTGTTCCGGCGCGCCTTTCGGGAAATGGTCGAGAGGATCGAGCGGGAGCGTCCCGACGCGGTCGTGCTGGTCGACTATCCGGGATTCAACATCCGGCTCGCCAGGCGCGCCAGGGAACTCGGCATCCGCGTCATTTACTACATCTCCCCGCAGATCTGGGCATGGCGGCGTGGCCGCGTGAAGCAGATCGAACGCTTCGTCGACCGGATGATCGTGATCTTCCCGTTCGAGGCGGAGTTCTACCGCGAGCACCACGTTCCGGTCACCTACGTCGGGAATCCCGTGATCGAGCAGCTCGCGCACATCGATCCGGACGCGCGGCGTCCCGGCGATGTCCCGCGGATCGCCCTGCTGCCCGGATCGCGCGTCGATGAGGTCACCGCCCTTCTTCCGCCGATGCTGTCCGCGGTCGAGCGCCTTCGGAGGGAACGAAGCGTCGACGCCTGGATCGTGCGGGCTCCGACGATCGAGCGCGCGCTCATCGATCGCATTGCCGCGGAAAGAGGGGTGATCCTGCCGGTCCGCGAGCATGAAGACGGTCGCGCCATCGCCGAGGCGGACGTCGCTCTGTCGTCGTCGGGAACGGCGACCCTCGAATGCGCGGTGGCCGGCACACCCGTCGTCGTCATGTACCGGCTCTCGCGCGTGACGTACTGGCTGGCGCTGCGTCTGGTGAAGGTGCCGCACTTCAGCCTCGTCAACATCATCGCCGGGAAGGAAGTCGTGCCGGAGCTGCTGCAGCACGAGGTCAACGGCGAACGCATCGCAGGCGAGGTGCGGCGGCTCCTCGACCCCGCCGTGCGCGAGGCGATGCGGGGCGAACTGGCGCGCGTCCGCGAGCGGCTCGGCGGGCCGGGTGCGAGCCGCCGCGCGGCTGAGGCGATAATGAGCGAGCTGCGCGCATGAAGATCCTCGCCCGGCTCTACCGCTACCTCAGTCGCTACAAGGCGTGGGCGTTCGTCGCCTTCGGCTCGATGATCGTCTTCGCGGCGACGCAGACGGTCGTCGTGGCGCTCATTCGCCCCATCTTCGACGAGGTTCTGGCCGGCCCGCGGGTGAGCGGCGCATCCCCCCGGGCGGGAGAGGGAGCGGTGAGCACCGAAAGGAAGATCGCCGACATCATCCTGAACCGCGACAAACCGCCGGGACAGCGCGGATGGCTGATCAACCGCGCCGATCGCGCCGCCGCCGCGTTCGACCGCTGGTGGAACGCCGATCCATCCGACAAGTGGCGGAAGATCCTGACGGCGCTCCTGGTCGTGTTTCTCATCCGGGCCGTCACCTCGTTTTTTTCCGAGTACGCGTTCCAGAAGGTCGGGCTCTCGACCGTGCGCGATCTGCGGAACGAGCTGTACGAGCGGATCATCCACCAGAGCCACCGCTTCTTCAACGAACGTTCGACGGGGGAGATGGTCAGCCGCGTCGTCTCCGACGCCGACGCGATTCAGGCGGCCGTCTCGACCCGCATGGGCGATCTCTTCCAGGAGTCGGTCACGCTCTTCGGTCTCATCGTCTTCATCTTTTTCACCAACACCGAGCTGGCGATCATCAGCATCATCGTCGCGCCGGTGATCGTGATGCCGGTGGTGCAGTTCGGAAAGCGCCTTCGCGGCACCACCCACCGCTCCCAGGAGCGGATGGCCGACATCGCCACGCTTCTGGAGGAGACCATCCGCGGCGTCCGCATCGTGAAGGCGTTCACGATGGAGACCTTCGAGATCGGCCGCTTCCGCGAAGCGACCCGGCGCCATCTCGCATCGACGCTGAAGGCGCAGCGGATCCAGGCGCTGACTTCGCCGGTCATGGAGCTTCTGGCCGGCCTCTGCATGATTGCACTCTTCTACTACGCGCACCGCCGCATCGTGATGGGCACGCTGACGGTCGGCCAGTTCATGAGCTTCGTCGCCGCGCTGGCCATGATGTACGCGCCCATCAAGAAGCTGAACAAGGTGAACCTTTCGGTCAACACGGCTCTCTCCGCGGCCGAGCGGGTGTTCCGGATGCTCGACATCGACAACGAGGTGAAGGAGCGGCCCGGGGCGGTGGAACTCGGGGGCGTCGGTACGGGTATCGCCTACGAAGAGGTCGCGTTCGCCTACCGCGCCGGCGAGCCCGTGCTCTGCGACGTGAACCTGACGGTGCGGCCCGGCGAGATCGTGGCGCTCGTCGGCGGCAGCGGGGCCGGGAAGTCGACCTTCGTCAATCTTCTGCCCCGCTTTTACGACGTGACGGGAGGGAGGATCACGATCGACGGCCGCGACATCCGCGACGTCACGCTCCGTTCGCTTCGCGGCCTGATGGGCCTCGTGACGCAGGATGTGATCCTGTTCAACGACACGGTGCGGAACAACATCGCCTACGGGCGAGTCGACGCGCAGCCGGACCGCGTGATTGCCGCGGCCAGGTCGGCGAACGCGCACGACTTCATCATGCAGCTGCCGCAGGGCTACGACACGATGATCGGAGAGGGGGGCGTGCTGCTCTCCGGCGGCCAGCGGCAGCGCATCGCCATCGCTCGCGCGCTGTTCAAGAATCCGCCGATCCTGATCCTCGACGAGGCGACGTCGGCGCTCGACACCGAGTCGGAGCGGCTGGTCCAGCAGGCTCTCAACAACCTGATGAAGGGGCGCACGACGCTCGTGATCGCACACCGTCTCTCGACGATCCGGACCGCGCACAAGATCGTCGTGCTCGACCGCGGAAGAATCGTCGAGGCCGGCACACACGAGGAACTGCTCGAGCAGCGAGGGGTCTACCGCAGGCTCTACGATCTGCAGTTTCTCGAACAGGAGCAGGAGGCGCTCGCGTGAGCCGCAGACCAACGCGTCATTCCGGACGGGCGGGGGAGGGCGCCGCATGAGGGTTCTTTCTTTCCTCGCCTCCCTCTTCATCCGCACGCTGCATGCGACGCTGCGCGTCCGTCACGTGCGCGTGGAAAACCTGGAACGGGCCGGGCAGCACATCCTCGCGTTCTGGCACGCGCATCTGCTCCTAATGCTCCACTCGCGCTTCCGAAGACCGGTCAGCACGATGATCTCGCGGTCGAAGGACGGGGAGATCATCGCGCGCGTCTTCGACTGGTACGGCGTCGAATCGGTTCGGGGTTCGTCCTCGCGCGGGGGAGGATCTGCGCTGCGCGAGTTGATCCGTGAAGCACGGGCCGGAAAGAACATCGCCTTCACTCCCGACGGTCCCCGCGGGCCCGCCCGCGTGGCCAAGGAGGGGGTGGTCTACGCGGCACAGGTCACCGGGCTCCCGGTCATACCGATCGCGTTCGCCGCCCAAAAAAAAAACTGGCCGGATCGTGGGACCGGATGGTCGTGCCGTTGCCGTTTTCGAAGGCGATCTTCGTCTACGGTGAGCCGGTCAGAATCGCACGCGACGAAGACGTGGAGCAGGCGCGCATCCGTGTAGAACGCGCGCTCAATGCTCTCGCCGACGAGGCGGAACGGAACTTCGACGCGCTCTGGAACGAACGATGATTCTCTCGATGACAGGATTCGGACGGGCTTCGGGTGCGATCTCCGATCGCTTCTTCGTCGCCGTGACCGCGAAAAGCGTCAATCACCGTTTTCTCGAAACCTCGGTCCGGCTTCCCGAGTACCTGTGGGAGCTCGAACCGATGGTGCGGAGCCTCGCCGCGGAGACCTTCTCGCGCGGCAAGATCGACGTTTCCATCCGCGTGCAGCGCACCCGGCAGCCCGATTACAGCGTCCGCATCAACGAGCAGATCGCGAACGCCGTCGTGCCCCGGCTTCGATCCATCGCCGAAGAACTGGGCCTCGGATCCACATTCAGCGGCAGCGACCTGATGCGCGTCCCCGATCTGCTGCAGGTGGAGCCGGTCGAGGGAGAGGTCACCGACGAGGAGCGCGAGGCGCTGGCTGCGCTCGTCCGGGAGGCCTTCCGGCAGATGGTGGTCATGCGGGAGCGGGAAGGGGAGGCGCTGCGGATCGACATTGCCTCGCGCGTGGCGCGGATCCGCGCTCTGCAGGAGCAGCTCGCCGCGCACCGCGACGACATCCGCGCCGAAATGCTTGCCGCGTATCAGGAGCGCGTGAAGGAGATCGCCGCCGCGGCGGGCGTGGAGGTGAGCGCCGACAGAATCGCGCAGGAAACGGTCATCATGGTCGAGAAGGGAGACATCGTCGAGGAGCTGACGCGGCTGTCGCACCACCTCGACCAGGGCGAGAAGGCCATCGCTTCGCACGAGCCGGCGGGAAAGAAGCTCGACTTCCTGTCGCAGGAGATGTTGCGCGAAATCAACACGATGGGATCGAAGTCGCGTGCGGCCTCCATCCGGACCCTGGTTGTAGAATTGAAGGCCGAGGTCGAGCGCATCCGCGAGCAGGTGCAGAATGTCGAGTAACTTCCATCCCGACGGGACTCTGTTCATCGTGTCGGGTCCCTCGGGAGCGGGGAAGACCACCCTGATCAACGAGGCCCGCAGGCAGCTCGACGCGATCGGGATCTCGCTCCATTTCTCCGTTTCCCACACCACCCGCCGTCCCAGGACGGGCGAGGTGGAAGGGAAGGACTACTACTTCGTCAGCGACGAAGTGTTCGACGAGATGGTCGAGCGAAGGGAATTTCTGGAGTGGGCCCACGTTCATCACCACCGGTACGGCACGTCCAGAAAGGAAGTGCTGGCGCGGCTGGAGAAGGGGATCGATGTCATTCTCGACATCGATTACCAGGGGGCGCGGCAAATCGCCGGTGATCCCGAGGTCAGCCCGCGTTCTCTGAACATCTTCATCTTCCCCCCCTCGCTCGAGGCGCTCGAGCAGCGGCTCCGTTCCCGCGGGCTCAACACCGACAGCGAGATCGAGACGCGACTGCAGAAGGCGATCGACGAAATCGATGCGGGGAAAGAGTTCTACCGGTACATCATCATCAATGACGATCTGAAGGTCGCCACCGAATGTCTGAAGGCGGCGATCATCGCGCAGAAACTGCAGACGAAGACGGCGCTCGAGTCGATCTCCCGGATGGCCGAGCGGTTCAAGGAGGAACGCGATGGAAGGTTTGCCCGAAGGCATTGACAGCCGGTTCCGCTACGTGCTGCTCGTCTCGAAGAGGGCCGAGCAGCTCATCCAGGGGGCGCAGCCGAAGGTGAAGGCGCGCCACGTGAAGCCGACGCGCATCGCGATGGAGGAAATCAACCGGAACGCGGTCAAGTGGCAGCTCACGCCGCCGGTCGAAGAGGAACCGGCCGGTCTCGAGGAGTAGGCTGGGGGGGGGCCGTCACCAGCGGCTGCGAGCAGGGAGCCGACGGCTGGCGGCCGGGGGCTCGACATG
>DATLYG010000104.1:0-28144 GCA_035574985.1 Thermoanaerobaculia bacterium
GTGCCGCTCCCGCCGTCGATCGATGCGCGGACGGCCGCCGCGGCGATGCTGCAGGGGATGACTGCACACTATCTCGTCACGAGCGTTCATCCCGTGAAGAGCGGCACGACGGCGCTCGTTCACGCCGCCGCGGGAGGTGTCGGCGGGCTGCTGGTGCAGATGGCGAAGCAGCGCGGTGCACGCGTCTTCGGCACGGCCTCGACGGCGAAGCTGGACCTCGTCCGCGGCGACGGTGCCGATGAAGTGATCGACTACACGACGACGGACTTTCTCGAAGAGGTCAACAGATTGACGAACGGGGCGGGGGTCGACGTCGTCTATGACTCGGTGGGAAAAACGACGTTCGACCGGAGCCTCGAGGCCGTTGCGCGCCGCGGCATGCTCGTCCTCTACGGACAGTCGAGCGGTGCCGTTGCACCCTTCGATCCCCTCCGGATGTCGCGCCGCAGCATCTTTCTGACCCGCCCCACGCTCCACAACTACACCGCCACGCGTGAAGAGCTGCTGTGGCGCGCGTCCGAGCTGTTCGAAGCGATCGCCTCGAAGGCGCTGCGCCTTCGCATCGACCGGACCCTCCCGCTGCGCGAGGCCGCCGAGGCGCACCGGCTGCTCGAAGGGCGCAGGACGGCGGGGAAGATCGTGCTGGTTCCGTAGGGAGCCGGAGACGAGCGGTCGTCTCGTCCGCTCCCTCGAGCAGCGCTGCGCTCCCTGCCGCGACCACAATGCGCCCCCTTTCCTGAACGACTCTTCAGGATCTCTTCAGTTCCCGCCGTCGTCCCGGCGCCTAGACTCGGGCCATGTCTGCGAGTTCCCTTCGACGATGACGGACGCAGGGAAGGAGGCTGTTGTGAAACAACGATGGATCTCGGTCGCGATCTTCGTCTTCGCCCCGGTGGCGCTCATGGGCGCGGCACGGGCGCCGAGAGAGGTGAACTGGACCGCGCTCAATCCCGCATTTGCCGATGCCGGCTTCGTGAAGGATCCCTCCGTATGTCTGACCTGTCACGAGGAGTCCATCACGAAGTACCGGCACACTACGCACGCGCGCGCGTTCAAGGCGAGCCCGCGCACGCCGCTCGAGGCGCTCGACTGCGAGGCGTGCCACGGGCCGCGAAGCAGGCACGTGGAAAATCCCGGCGACGAGCTGGCGTTCGGCAGAATGACCGCCGAAGGACGGTCGGCCGTCTGCCTGCAGTGTCATGAGGCCGGTAACGAGCAGAAACACTGGCTGGCCAGCGCGCACCGCTCGAACGGCGTCGCATGCACCGACTGCCATCTCGTGATGGAGCGGCGCAGCAACACGGCGCTGTTAGGCGCAAGGGACCAGGCGAGCGTCTGCTATGCGTGCCATGCCGACGTCCGCGGCCAGATGCAGAAGATCTCGCATCACCCGGTCCGCGAAGGAAAGATGGAGTGCACGAGCTGCCACAACCCGCACGGGTCGGCCGGTCCGGCGATGATGCGCCGCGCCACGATCACCGACACCTGCTACTCCTGCCATGCGGACAAGCGCGGACCGTTCCTGTTCGAGCATCCGCCCGCCCGCGAGAACTGCGCCACCTGCCACGACGCTCACGGGTCGAACAACCCGACCCTGCTCCTCGCCAGAGGAAGCTTCCTGTGCACGCAGTGCCACGCGTACGGCGGCCACATCAACGTTCCCCGCTACAACCGCACCAGCACGGCCTACGGGTCGGGTTGCGTCAACTGCCACATCGCCCCGCACGGATCGAACCATCCGTCCGGCGCGAAGCTGACCCGGTAAGGAGAGGACCATGAAGAAACTGACGGTGATCATTGCTCTGATCCTCTTCCCTTCCGCCCTGCTCGCGCAGGCGGAGAACATGTCTGAAGTCGTGACCGCGGTACAAGGCGTCGACCAGGTCGACTCGGCGAAGTTCAACGAGTACCGCGATCTCGATACCGGCTTCTATCTCTACAGCCTTCGCTATCGCGGCTACGAGGCGGACAGCGCCCGTTTCCTGGAGCTCCGGGGGAACCAGGTCGGCCGCGACGATCAGCACATCGCCGTGGAGGCCGGCAAGTACGGTTCCTGGGGGGTGACAGCCGAGTGGAACTCGCTCGTTCACCGCCTGACCAACGACGCATTCAGTCCGTACAGCTTCAGCGGCAAGAACCGGCTCGTCGTGCCCGAGGTCGTCGGCATTCTCACCACCACCGCGGACGGCAGGAAGTACCTCAATCCGGACGCCGCGGTCAATGATCAGAAGATCGCGTCGTTCCTTTCGCGGAACCTGCACGAGCTGCCCGAGCTGGGCACGCAACGGCAGCGCGGCACGCTGGTGCTGCAGTATGCGCCGGCTGCCTCGATCGAGGCGCGACTGTCGCTGACGCAGGAGACGAAGGAAGGCGAGAAGATCAGCTACGGCCCGATCGGCGACCGCCCGCCGCGAACCCTCGGCGTCGAGATTCCCGAACCGATCGACACGACCTCGCGCGAGCTGCACTTCGAGGCCGCCTGGGCCGCGCGGCGCGTCGACGTGCAGTTCGAGTTCAGCGCTCCGACGTTCGAGAACGACATCGATACGTTCGTCTGGCAGAACATGTACGCCGGCCCCGACTCGGATGGCGCCGCCGACTACAACAATGACGTGATTCTCGCCGGCGCGGTCGGCACCAACGACATTTTCCGGCGCGCCGTTTCCACCTTCGGGCAGCGTGCCCTCTTCCCCGACAACAATGCCACCAACGCCATGCTCACCGTCGGCTTCGGCGGGCCCATGAGCGGACGGGGCACGGTGACAGCGGCCCTCGGCCGCATGGAGCAGGACCAGGACCTCCTGCCCTACAGCTACAGCAGCCTGACCAAGGACTGGAATTCGGTCGCCAAACTCCCCCGATTGTCCGCCGGCGCGGAGATCAACACGACGCTGGTCGACGCGCAGTACGACTTCAAGCCCGCGGCGCGGTTCAACGTCAGACCGTACTTCCGCAGTTACAAGCTCGACGATGACACGCCAGAAGCGCGGTGGCAGTACGTCACCCAGGACGCCGCCTCACCCACCGGCGGGGTCAGCTACAAGAACAAGCGCGTCAATCTGCGCTATGGATTCGAGCGCCGGAGCTTCGGCATCGAGACCACCTGGGCCCCGGCCCGGACCGCGAACTTCGGACTCGTGCTGCAGCGGGAGAGCGTCGATCGCGACCACCGCGAGGCCCAAACGGATGAGAACATGCTCCGCGCCACCGCCTCGCTGCGTCCGTTGTCCTGGCTCAACCTCCGCGCGCGGTACACGTTCGGCGATCGCAACTCGAGCGAGTACGACTGGCGCTCGGCCGCCTCGAGCTACTGGTACGATCCGGCCGAGGTCAACGATCACGACAATCCCCGATTCACGTTCTACAACCATCCCGATCTCCGGCGCTTCGACGTCTCGGACCGCCGCCGCCGGGACTTCGATCTCTCCGCGTCGCTGACCCCTGCGCCGGCTCTCGGCTTCTCGATCTCGTGGGCAACGCGAGACGACGACTACGACTCGGATGTGAGGCCGGTTCGGCCCATGGCCGGAACGGGCTTCGAATCGGAGGACGCTCAGACGTTGGGCCGGCAGCTCGGGCTGCTGGCGCGGAGCTCCGGCGTCCTTTCGTTCGATGCGAACTGGGCGCCCGGTGACCGGTACACGCTGACCGCGTTCGCCTCGATCGAGGCCGTCGACACGGATCAGCGCGGAATGGGATTCAACGAGGACCGCAAGATGGAGAATCAGGCGCTGTACGTCGGTCAGGCCGGGCAGGCGTTCATCGATCCGGCCAACATCTGGGACACGAAAGGAGAAGACCGGACGCGCACGTTGGGCATCGGCGGCTCGTTCGCCGTCATTCCCGAACGCCTCGACGTCTTCGCCGACTACGCCTACTCCCGCGGCACGACCGACCTCCACTACAGCGGCTTCGGAGCCGACGCGCCGCTGACGACGGCCTACTACGCCTTCCGCACGCCGGAGACCGCCGAGCACACGCAGCACACCGCGAACGTGCGCTTCGAGTATCGCGTGTCGGAGCGCATCGCCGTCGGACTGCGATACCTCTATGAGGAATTCGATACGACCGACTGGATGCAGGGACCGATTGGCGGATGGGCGGAAACCGTCGGCAGCGACTACTTCCTGCGCGACACCACCCGCGACAACCGGTGGGGCAACCGTTTCGTGCGCATGGCCGGGTACCTCGCCCCGTCGTACTCGACGAACGTCGCTTCCCTGACCGTCCGCTACATCTGGTAGCGCCGCGAGTCGCTCACGGGAGCACTTCTCCCCGCTCGTGAGGAGAGACGGAGCGCCGGCACGGCGGCGCTCCGTCCGAAACTCGGCGCAGGCGGGAAGGAGGGGAAGTCAGGGAGCGTCATAATGCCCCCGTGCGAAGGACGGGCATGAGCGGAACGACCGAGGCAGCAGGTTCTCCGCAGATTCTCGTCGTCGAGGACGAAACGAAAGTCGCTCGCGCTCTCGAGGAAGGCCTCGAGGCGGAGGGCTACCGCGTCCGCGTCGCCCACAGCGGTGAGGAGGGATTCTTCCTCGCCGCGAGCCAGCCGTTCGATCTTCTCATCCTCGACCGGATGCTTCCGGGACGCGACGGCCTGGAGATCCTCGGTGCGCTGCGCCGTCAGGGACTTCTCACCCCGGTGCTCGTTCTGACGGCGCGCGATCGGGTCGAAGACCGCGTGGCCGGTCTCGATGCCGGAGCGGACGACTATCTCGTCAAGCCCTTTGCCTTCGCGGAGCTCCTCGCGCGCGTCCGCGCTCTCATGCGCCGCAGCCGGGGGGATCAGCTCGTCAGGCTGAGCGTGGGGGACCTCACGCTCGACGTCACGACACGCAGCGTCACGCGGGGCGAGCGCCACATCGATCTCACCACGCGCGAGTTCGATCTGCTCGAATACCTCGTCCGACACAAGGGATCGCTCGTTTCGCGGGAGATGCTCGCCCGTGATGTCTGGGGAGAGACCGAGCGCTGCACGCCGCTCGACAACGTCATCGACGTGCACATGATGCGGCTCCGGAAGAAAATCGACACCGGCGCCGCGCGCCTGATTCACACCGTCCGCGGCGTCGGATTCATCGTGCGTGAGAGTGAATGAAAAGTCCGTTTCGCGTCCGGACTCTCCGCGCCCGCATCGCCCTCTGGTACGGCGCGATCATCACCCTCTCGCTCCTCGGCTACTCGCTCACCGTCGCGATCTCGTTCGCCCGTCACGTCAGGAGCGAACTCGATCGCCGCGTCCATGAGGACATCGAGCTGGCCGCGCGTGCCATCGTCGTCGACGCGTCGGGCTCGCCGTCGTGGCCCGGCGGCTTTCTCGCCAAGGAGATCGAGGAGGAGGAAGGCGGCGGCCACTGGGTCGAGGTCTGGAACCTGACCGGTACCCGTCTGCTCACCGCGGGCACGTTCGACCCCGCTCTGCCGGACGCCGTCAGGACGGCGGGGCCGCTGCGGACCGTTGTGACGCACGCCGGTCCTGTTCGCACCATGACCGAGACCGTACACGTCGGCGATGCGACGTTTCTCGTGCGCGCCGCCGTGCGGGAAGTGGGCGCGCGGGCGCAGGTCCGCTCGCTCTGGACGCAGCTCGCGATGATCTCCGCCGCGGTCCTTCTGGTCAGCGGCTTCGGAGGAATCGCCATCGCGCACCGGCTTCTCTGGCCGCTCGCGAGGATGGCCGATCGCGCCCGGCGCATCACGGCGCAGGAACTCCACGAGCGCTTGAACGTCGACGTCACCGGCGAAGAGCTGGAGTCTCTGCGCGATGCGTTTAACACCACGCTGGCGCGGCTGGAGGCGTCGTTCGATCAGCTCCGGCGATTCACCGCCGACGCCTCGCACGAGATCCGCACGCCGCTGACGGCGCTTCGAAGCGTCGGGGAGGTCGCGCTGCGGAGCGCAAGGTCGGCCGACGAGTATCGCGAAGTGATCGGAACGATGCTCGAAGAGGTCGACCGCCTCTCGCGGCTCGCCGGCGAGCTGCTCGCCATCGCCCGCGCCGAGGCAGGGGAGGCGCGCTTCGTGTTCGACGCGGTCGACCTTTCGAAACTGGCCCGTGAAGTCGTCGGGCAGCTCGAGGTCCTCGCCGAGGAGCGCGAGCAGCGGCTCGTCGTCGACGCGCCGGAGCCGGTCGTCGCGCGCGCCGACCGGCTCGCGCTCCGCCAGGCGCTGATCAACCTGGTCGACAACGCCATCAAGTACTCCCCGGAGCGCTCGCAGGTGACGGTGACGGTCCGGCCGGGCGCGCATCTCGCCGTCGTCGAAGTCCGCGACGAGGGAGCGGGAATCCCGCCCGAGCACGCCTCGCGGATTTTCGAGCGCTTCTACCGCATCGACCCGAGCCGATCGCACGAATTGGGCGGGACCGGGCTGGGCCTCTCGCTGGTCAAACTCATCGCCGAGGCGCACGGCGGACGTGTCGAAGTCGAGAGCGTCGTTGGACGCGGGAGCATGTTTCGCCTCTCCGTCCCGGCCGCCGGCTGACGGACCGTCCGTCATTGCTCCGCGGCCGCCGCCGGCTTCCATTCCTTCCGCGGCAGTTTCTCGTTGCGGTTGCGGCGTGCCGGACGAAGCTCGCCAGTGTCGTGGTTTTCATCGAGATGGGGGGGCGCGGCGCGGGAAGGAAACCGCGGGGCCTGCGGCTCGATCCGCAGCAGCAGCGGCATCGGGCGGTCGGGCGGGGCGGTCGGGATCGCGCGGCTGAACCGCAGCGTCGTTCCGTCCAGCGTCCACGATCCGTCGCTGCAGACCGATTTCGCCTCGACCGGCTTCCCCTCGCGCACGCGCAGCGCGTTCGCGGTCGCCTCCCGTTCCGCGCGGTAGCGGAACGCGCGCCGCCAGACCAGCGAGAGGTCGACGCCGACCTCGTTGGAGCGGACGTTCACGTCGCACGCGGTCGTCCGGAACAACTCCTCGGCGATCCGGCGGTCGTGTTCGACCGAATCGCCGAGCCACTTGGTGGGAAAGAGCCGCGCGCCGTCCCGCCAGTACGACGCCGTCTGATGGTGAAACGCCTCGAGAAGCGGACGGACGCTGTCGCGCGCCTGCAGTTCTCCCAGCCAGGCCGGCGGGGGGAGCGGCATCTTCCAGGCGACCGCGTTGACCATCCGCGCCATCGACAGCGCCGCCGTCTGCACCAGCATCTGCGGATGGCCGTCGAGCGAGCGCGCGAGTCTCCAGACGGCGTGCAGTTCGTCCCATGCCGCCGCATCGTCCGCACGTCCCTTTGCCAGCGCGGCCGCGACGAGCGCGCGCGCCACGCGCATCAGCATCGACCGCCGCGTCTGCGTGTCGTCGTCGCCGCCGATTCCGTCGAAGCGTTTCCAGACGACCGGTTCGCGCAGGAGCAGCTCGCGGATGGCGGAAACGTCGGTCAGCGGAGGCGGCGCGCCGATGGTCAGCTCGCCCCGCTCGATCTCGCGCCCCACGTATTCGTCGAGGGCCTTGTTCGCGGGCAGCGCACCACCGAGTGCCGTCAGCCGCACCGCCGCATCATTGTTCTCCTGCGGCGCCGGCCGCTCCGGGACCGACTCGAGCGTCCCCAGGCCTCCCGGCCACGGCTGCGACCCCGAAGCCGCCACCGCCTCTTCGTTGCGAAACCACGAGAGCACCCAGACGACGAGTGCGAGTACGACGATGACTGCGAGGACTTTCTTCATCGTGTCTGCCTCTGTCACCGATGATCCTGCCATACGCCGGCTTCCGCAGCGGGCCATCCTCGTGTAGCGTTGCCGCGCGCCGCATGAAGCAGCACACCGACAACCTCCGCGGAAGCCTGATGATGCTCGTCGCCGTCGGCTCGTTCTCGCTGATGGACGCGGGGCTGAAGACGCTCTCGTCGACCTACGGCGCGCTGCAGGTGGCGGCGTTGCGCGGGCTCGCGTCGCTTCCTCTCGTCCTGATCTGGATCCGGATGACGGGAGGGTTCGGGCAGGTCCTCCGCGCCCGGCTGGCGGTGCAGATCGTGCGCGGGTTGATCGGCATCGGGATGTTGACGGGATTCATCTACGGCGTCCGCTGGCTTCCGCTGTCGGAGGCGTACACGATCTTCTTCGTCGCGCCGCTGCTGATCACGATCTTCGCGGCGCTGATCCTGAAGGAACGGATCGAGTGGCAGCGATGGGCGGCGATCGCGACCGGACTCTGCGGCGTCCTGATCGTGCTGCGGCCGGCCGGCGCGCACGTGGTCACCCTTGCCGGACTCGCGGTTCTCGCCGCCGCCCTCGGCTACGCGCTGGCGGCGATTCTCGTGCGGATCCTCGGGCGCACCGACACGACGCAGAGCATGGTGTTCTGGATGACGGCCATCGTCGGCGGCGGCTCGGCGCTGCTCGCCATTCCGCGCTGGCGCTCCGTCGCGCCGGAGCACTGGATCGTGATTGCCGGAATCGCCGTGACCGGGACGTTGGGCCAGTGGGCGATCACCGAGGCCTTCCGGATCGGTGAGTCGTCGTTCATCGCCCCGTTCGAGTACAGCGCGCTGGCGTGGGGCGTCGGCCTCGACTGGCTGCTCTGGCAGAAACTCCCCGAGGCACGCGCCTTCGCCGGCGCCGCCGTGATCATCGCCAGCGGGATCTACCTCATGCGGCGCGAGAAAAAGGTGGAGCAACTCGCGCACGTCGAACCGCACCACGCGGGGGGGTGAGTCTAGATTAAGGCGGGTTTTGAGGCTGCTCGCCGTGACGATCAGGTCGGACTCCGCGGGACTACCCGAGGGCGACGAGTTTCCTCATTCCGTCCTCCCCTCACTCCTTCCCGCATTCCACTCCTGGTGCTACCCTACGCCGCACGCTGCAGCTGATCGTCCAGGAGCGGCGGTACCGCCCGTTTTCGTCAGAACGATGTCCCGACTGGAAGAACTGAGGGAAGGCGCAACGGTCCGGGGATTTGTCCCCAATCAGAACGTCACCGTCATCGCCACGAAGTGGCACGGCGACGGCGCGCTCACGCTGACCTTCCGCGACGCGAACGGCCGGCCGGTCGAGCGGCTCGTCTATCGGCACGATGAGTCGACCTTCGAAGTCGTGGAGGGCGGCCGCGCATGGTCGTTCGATGCCGATGGCGCGCTCCTGCGGCTGGTCTCCGAGGCGCGGCGCATCAGCCTCGCGCATCTGTTCGATCCGTACCTCGCGATTCACACATCCCAGGTGCAGCCGCTGCCGCATCAGATTACGGCTGTCTACGAGTCGATGCTGCCGCGACAGCCGCTGCGCTTTCTGCTCGCCGACGATCCGGGTGCCGGCAAGACGATCATGGCCGGACTCTTCATCAAAGAGTTGATCCTGCGCGGCGACCTCAAACGCTGCCTCATCGTCTGTCCCGGCATCCTCGTCGAGCAGTGGCAGGACGAACTGCACGAGAAATTCGGGCTCGACTTCGACATCCTCAGCCGGCAGTCCTTCGAGACCTCCGTGAGCGGCAACCCCTTCCTCGAACGCGATCTCGTCATCTGCCGCCTCGATCACCTCAGCCGCAACGAAGAGCTGCAGGCCAAGCTGGCGCAGACCGACTGGGACCTCATCGTCTGCGACGAAGCGCACAAGATGTCGGCCAGCTACTTCGGCAACGAGGCCAAATACACCAAGCGCTACCGCCTCGGGCAGCATCTCTCCGGACTCACGCGCAACTTTCTGCTGATGACCGCGACGCCGCACAACGGAAAGGAGGCCGACTTCCAACTCTTCATGGCCCTCCTCGACGGCGACCGATTCGAAGGAAAGTTTCGCGAGGGGACACACACGGCCGATCCCTCCGATCTGATGCGGCGTCTCGTGAAGGAGCAACTCCTCAAGTTCGACGGCAAGCCGCTCTTCCCGGAACGGATCGCCTACATCGTGCCCTACAAGCTCTCCGACATCGAGGCGGAGCTGTACAAACACGTGACCGATTACGTGACGACGGAGTTCAATCGCGCCGATCAACTCGAAAGCGGCGGCCGCAAGGGAACCGTCGGTTTCGCACTGACCACGCTGCGGCGGCGGCTGGCCTCGTCACCCGAGGCGATCTACCAGTCGCTGCGCCGCCGCCGTGAGCGCCTTGAAGAGCGGCTCAACGCGGAGAAACTCGGCAAGCGCGGCGCGGAGAGCCGTCTGTTCGAGGACGCCTCCCTCACTGAGGCCGAGCTGGAGGATCTCGAAGACGCACCGGAGATCGAAGACGTCGAAGAAGAGGTCGTCGATCGCGCGACTGCGGCGCAGACCATCGCCGAACTGGAAGCGGAGATCGAGATTCTCCGCGATCTCGAGCAGAAGGCGAACGTCGTCCGCAAGAGCAACCTCGATCGGAAGTGGGACGAGCTGCGCACGCTGCTTCAGGAGAACAGCGAGATCCTCGACGAGCGCGGCCTGCATCGGAAGCTCGTCCTCTTCACCGAGCATCGCGACACGCTCAACTATCTCTCCACGAAACTCCGCGGCATCCTCGGCCGGGAGGAAGCCGTCGTCACGATTCACGGCGGAATGGCGCGCGAGGATCGCCGCACGGCACAGGAGCGGTTTACGCATGACCCCGACGTCGTCATCCTCCTGGCCACCGATGCAGCGGGTGAGGGCATCAACCTCCAGCGCGCGCACCTGATGGTCAACTACGACCTGCCGTGGAATCCGAACCGGATCGAGCAGCGCTTCGGCCGGATTCATCGCATCGGCCAGACCGAGGTCTGCCATCTCTGGAACCTCGTGGCGGTGGAGACGCGTGAAGGCGACGTCTATCACCGCCTCCTCGAGAAGCTGAACGAGGAACGAGAAGCGTTAGGCGGCCAGGTCTTCGACGTCCTCGGCAAGGTGATGTTCGAAGACGACGGCGCGGGACCGCGCACGCTGCGCGATCTCCTCATCGACGCCATCCGCTACGGCAATCGTCCCGAAGTGCGCGCACGGCTGGAACGGGTCGTCGAAAACGCGCTCGATCACGAGAAGCTGCAGATGCTGATCGAGGAGAAGGCGCTGGCGCACGACGCGATGGATGCGGCGCGCGTGCAGAAGATTCGCGAAGAGATGGAGCGGGCCGAGGCGCGCAAGCTCCAGCCTCACTACATCGCCAGTTTCTTCAGGGAAGCCTTCGAGCACCTCGGCGGGCGGATGGTCGAGCGCGAGCCCGACCGGTGGGAGATCAAGCACGTCCCGGCGGTCATTCGCAACCGCGATCATCAGATCGGCACGCGGGAGGTGGTGCTGGACAAGTACGAGCGGATCACGTTCCATAAGGATCTGCAGTCGATTCAGGGAAAGCCGCTGGCGAAGTTCGTCTGCCCCGGCCATCCGCTGCTCGACGCGACCGTCGATCTGGTTCTCGAACGTCATCGCGATCTGTTGAAACAGGGAGCGGTGCTCGTCGACGAGAACGATCCCGGCGACGAGCCGCGCGCGCTCTTCTACCTCGAGCACTCGATTCAGGACGCGCGCGTCGAGAAGTCGGGACAACACCGCGTCGTGTCGAAGCGGCTCCTGTTCGTCGAGATGGACCGGCACGGGAACCAGCGCATCGCCGGGCACGCTCCGTATCTCGACTACCGGCCACTGACGAGCGAAGAACGCGTCATCCTGAGCGGCAACGAGGGCGAAGGGTCCCCCGACAGCATTCTCCGAGGGGTCGATCTGAGCTGGCTGTCGAGCAACCCCGAGTCGAGGGCGCTCGATTTCGCCATTGAACAGATCGTCCCCGCACATCTCGCCGAGGTCCGGGCGCGCAAGGAAGAAATCGTGACGAAGGCGATGGCCGCGGTGCGGGAGCGTCTGACGAAAGAGATCGCCTACTGGGACCACCGCGCGCAGCAACTGAAGGATCAGGAGCTCGCGGGAAAGACCAACGCGCGTCTGAACTCGGGTAAGGCGCGGCAGCGCGCGGAAGAGTTGACTGCGCGCCTGCACAAGCGGATGGAGGAGCTGGAGCAGGAGCGGCAACTCTCGCCGCAGCCACCGCTGGTCGTAGGCGGCGCGCTCATCGTTCCGATCGGTTTTATCAAACGGCTCAAAGGCGATCCGGTTCCCGCTACATTCGCTCGCGAGACAGACGAGGTCGAACGCCTCGCGATGGAAGCGGTGATGAATCACGAGCGGGCGCTCGGCTTCGAGCCGCGCGACGTGTCGGCACAGAAGGGTATTGGCTACGACATCGAATCGAAGGATCCGAAGAGCGGGCGGCTCCGCTTCATCGAAGTGAAAGGCCGGGTCGCTGGCGCCGACACCGTGACGGTCACTCGGACGGAGATGCTC
Source organism: Thermoanaerobaculia bacterium (assembly GCA_035574985.1). GTDB lineage: Bacteria > Acidobacteriota > Thermoanaerobaculia > Gp7-AA8 > Gp7-AA8 > DATLYG01. The sequence continues at coordinate 12,213 of DATLYG010000104.1, forward strand.
GCCGCACTGAATGCTCCCGACCAGTGGCGTCTCGCGATCGTGATCGTCGACGAGACCAACACCAAGCCTGTTTACCTCGCACACCCCTTCACTCGTGAACCCCACTTCAGCGAGACGTGCACCACCTTCAACATCGAAAAACTGATCAGTTTTGCGGGTCGAAACACCTGAAGCCCGGACAACTGCTCGACATCATCCGGTCAACGGGATAGAAAGAACCTCATGATTCGCCGAGTGGAGGCGCTACGCTACCGATCGCTGCGAGATGTCGATCAGGAGGTGCGCCCCTTTCAGATTCTCGTCGGGCCGAACGCCAGCGGCAAGTCGACCTTTCTGGATGTCCTTCATCTGATCGGAGACATGCTCAGAGACGGTCTCGTTTCCGGGCTGCGAAGAAGATCGCCAGACGTTTCCAACATCATCTGGATGAAGGAAGGCCGGCATTTCGAGATCGCGATCGAGCTCGACATTCCGGCCGACCGACGGTCGCGTCTCACCAACGGGTACGAGCGTGCCCGGTATGAACTGGATCTCGGCCTTGATGAGCGTTCGGAGTTGTCAGTACTCGCGGAGACCCTTTGGCTCCGGCATTCCCCGACCGAAAGCATTGGCCAGAAGAAACTGTTTCCCGAATCGCGTCAACCGCGAGAGCGGCTTGTGCTCGGTGAGGGGAAGCAGGCGCCGAAGGGTTGGAAGAAGGTCGTCACCAAGAAAATCGAATCGGGGAATGACTACTTTCACTCCGAGACCACCGGGTGGATGAACCCATTCAAGTTAGGCCGTCAGCGCCTCGCACTCGCCAACCTCCCGGAAGACGAGGAGAAGTTTCCGGTCGCAACATGGGTCAAAGGCTTCCTTCTCGAGGGTGTTCAGCTTCTGGTGCTCAACAGCGAGTCAATGCGAAAACCCTCACCTCCGGGATCACCCCTCGAATTCCAGGCTGATGGATCGAATCTTCCGTGGGCCATTCACGCACTTCAATCGACTGACCACGCGAGATTCGCGAGATGGCTGCAGCATGTTCGAACGGCGCTTCCTCAGATCGAAGGCATTGAAACGATCGAACGAGAAGAAGACAAGCACCGCTACGTGCAGATTGTCTATTCAAATGGTTTGAAGGCGCCATCCTGGACGATTTCCGACGGCACGCTGCGGCTGCTCGCACTCACACTCGTTGCGTATCTCGACATTCCGGACCGCGTCTTCCTGATCGAGGAGCCGGAGAACGGGATTCATCCTCAAGCGGTGGAAACGATCTATCAGGCCCTTTCGGAGGTGCGCTCGAGTCAGATCCTCTGCGCGACGCACTCTCCGGTCATTCTTTCGCTCGCAGAGCCGCAAGACATTCTCTGTTTCGCCCTGACGAAGGAGGGAGCCACCGACGTCGTGCGGGGCGATCGTCACCCCAATCTGCAGGAGTGGAAGCGTTCGACGGATCTTGGCACCTTGTTCGCCGCCGGAGTGCTTGGATGACGCATGGGACTCCTTCTTACGATCTCGACCTCGTCATCCTCACCGCCGATGAGGATCAGCGACAGGTTTGCAGGAGTCTACTCAGTCACCAGACTCCGAGTTTGGGGATTCGAAGCGTCACACATGAAATCCTCAAGCACAATCGCCGCGACCCTGGGTGTCTGAACGAGGCGGAGGACATCCTGCGGTCGTATCACCGGCGGGCGCGTCACGCGCTGGTGATGTTCGATCACGACGGTTGTGGCATGGAGGCGAGGCCTGCGGCCGAAGTGGAACGGATCGTTTTCGATCGTCTCTACGCATCGGGATGGGAGGATCGCGCAGCGGTCATCGTCATCGAGCCAGAGCTGGAAGCTTGGGTTTGGAGCGACTCGCCTGAGGTCGAGCGTGTTTTCGAGTGGCAAGGTGACAGAAAGTCGATGACGGCCTTTCTCGAAGCGAACGGAATCCTCCGAAACGTCAGAGGAAAATTCGTTCCTCCGAAGAAAGCTGTCGACCTCGTTCTTCGTGAGACTGGTCTCAAACGTTCTTCGGCTCTTTTTGGCGAGCTCGCGGAGCGTGTATCGCTACAACGATGTACAGACGGTTCGTTTCGACGTTTGGCTAACCTTCTCTTACAGTGGTTTCCCCGTTCCTCATGAACCAAAGGAGGCCAAAACGGCCCATATCTCGAACGCTCGCGGGCGAGAACTGCCGAAACCATAGCAAGATCATCCCAGTAGGTGTTGCCCAATGAATGCCCCAAATCCTCGACGGAAGAAACTCATCGAGGTGGCTCTTCCCCTCGAAGCCATCAACCGCGAGTCGGCGCGAGAGAAGTCGATCCGGCATGGGCATCCGTCGACGCTGCATCTCTGGTGGGCGCGGCGGCCGCTCGCGGCGTGCCGGGCCGTGTTGTTCGCGTCGCTGGTCGATGATCCTTCGAGCCGGCCGGAGGAGTTTCCGACCGAGGAGGAGCAGGATCGGGAGCGGAAACGGTTGTTCGGAATCATCGAAGAGTTGGTGAAGTGGGACAACTCGAACAACGAAGAGGTCCTGGAAAAGGCGCGGAAGGAGATTCTGAAGTCGACGGACGGCAATCCGCCGCCGGTGCTCGATCCCTTCTGCGGCGGCGGGTCGATCCCGCTCGAGGCGCAGCGGCTGGGTCTCGAGGCGCATGGGAGTGATCTCAACCCGGTGGCGGTGCTGATCACGAAGGCGCTGATCGAGATTCCGCCGAAGTTCGCGAATCTGGCGCCGGTGAATCCGGATGCCCGGAAGAAGCTGACGCACTCCGCGAAGTGGAAAGGGGCGCAGGGGCTCGCCGACGACGTTCGGTACTACGGCAAGTGGATGCGCGACGAGGCGGAGAAGCGGATCGGGCATCTCTATCCGAAGGTGAAGCTGGAGAACGGCCGCGAAGCGACGGTGATCGCCTGGCTTTGGGCGCGGACAGTGAAATGTCCCAATCCGGCGTGTGGCGCGCAGATGCCGTTGGTTCGATCGTTCGCGCTGTCGACCAAGGCGGGAAAGGAGTACCGCCTTTCTCCGCGAGTGCATGGAACGGATCTCTCGTTCGATGTCATTCAAGGCAAAGCAGGCGCGAACGATGGAACGGTCGGCCGCACGGGAGCGCGCTGCCTTGCCTGCGGAAGCGACGTCGAACTCGAATACATCCGCGCCGAGGGCCGTCGCGGCCGCCTGAGTGCCGACATGATGGCTGTTGTTGCCGAGGATGCGCGCGGCCGCATGTATTTTGCTCCGAATGGGGAGCAGAATCTCGCCGCACGAGTTGACCCGCCGGAGGCCACTCCCGACACGCCATTGCCGGAGCAAGCGCTGGGGTTCAGGGTGCAGGCGTATGGGATGACGAAGCATCGCGATCTCTTCACGCCGCGGCAGCTCGTGGCGCTGACGACGTTCAGCGATCTGGTGGGAGAGGCGCGCCAGCGGGTGCTCGCCGATGCGAAGAAGACGATGCGCGACGACGGGGTCCGCCTCGCCGACGGCGGCAACGGCGCCGACGCCTATGCGGATGCCGTCGCGACGTATCTGGCGTTTGCGCTCGACAAGATGGCCGATCGTGGTTCGACAATCTGCACGTGGTTCACGGAACGAGATTCGACGCGAAACACATTCGCTCGTCAGGCAATCCCGATGACGTGGGATTTTGCTGAACTCAACCCCTTGCTTGGAGGCACGGGTAGCTTTGAAGGTGCGGTAGATTGGACCGTTGAGAGCTTGGAGGGCGTGCCAGTAGGTACGCAAGGCTTTGCGAACCAGCTCGACGCCACAACGATCGAACGTCGGGGAGCACTGATCTCGACGGATCCGCCCTACTACGACAACATCGGCTACGCGGACCTCTCCGATTTCTTCTATGTATGGTTGCGGCGATCGCTCAATGGTGTGTACCCGCAGCTCTTCAGCACGTTGCTCGTACCAAAGTCACAGGAACTGATTGCGAGTCCCTATCGCCACGAGGGGAGCAAAGAGCGGGCGAAGGAGTTCTTCGAAGAGGGGCTGTCGCGTGTCTTCGCGCGGATGCGGGAGATTCAGGATCCCCGGTTCCCGATGACCATCTACTACGCATTCAAGCAATCGGAGGACGATGACGCGTCGATCGCCTCGACGGGATGGGAAACGATGCTCGAGGCGGTCATGGGTGCCGGACTGGCTGTCGACGGCACATGGCCCGTTCGCAGTGAACTGAGCAATCGGATGATCGGCAGCGGTACGAACGCGCTGGCCTCGTCGATCGTTCTGGTCTGCCGGCCGCGTTCGGAGTCTGCCGCCATCGCATCGCGTCGCGAGTTCATCGCCGCTCTCAAGTCGGAGCTTCCCCACGCGCTCAAGCAGCTCCAGCACAGCAGCATTGCCGCGGTCGATCTCGCGCAGGCGGCGATCGGGCCGGGAATGGCGGTCTTCTCCCGCTACTCCAAAGTCATCGAGGCCGACGGGTCGCCGATGCGTGTCCGCAGCGCGCTCCAGCTCATCAATCAGGCGCTCGACGAGGTCCTCTCCGAACAGGAGAGTGAATACGACGCCGACACGCAGTGGGCTGTGGCCTGGTTCAGCGATCACTCCATGGACGAGGGGCCGTTCGGCGTCGCCGAGACGCTTTCGAAGGCGAAGAACACTTCTGTCGGAGGGATGATGGAGGCGGGAATTGTCACTGCCTCGAAGGGGAAGGTGCGGCTCATCCCGCGCGAGAAGCTGCCGCCGGACTGGGATCCCGCAGCCGATCGCCGCCTCACGATCTGGGAGGTGACGCAGCATCTCATCCGCCGCCTGCAGAATGGCGGCGAACAGGAAGCAGCCGACCTTCTCCGCAAAGTCGGCGGCATGGGGGAGATCGCCCGCGATCTCGCCTACCGCCTCTACTCGATCTGCGAGCGCAGAGGATGGGCCGAGGAGGCGCTCGCCTACAACGCGCTCGTCGTCGCCTGGCCCGAGATCACGAAGCTCGCCTCGGAGGCTCGGTCAACGCCCGCAGGACAGGCGCAGTTGGGACTCAGGACTTAGTTAGGGGCGGTGAGGGATGGGCTGCCGTCGGAAGACGTTCGGAGCGATCTCTTCAGCGACCCGTCGGAGTCGATTGACTCTGAAAGTCGCTGGGAGTGCTGAAGGGAGTCGTGGCGACCTGCTCGATGATGAGCTGGCAGATTTCCATCCCGGGGAAGAGCGAGATCGGGTACTCCGCGAGGTTGATCATCTCGAGGGCGATCGTTCCCTCGAAACCGGAGCGGATGGTCGGCGCCGTGAAATGAACGAGCAGGCCGATGCGGGCGAAGGAGCTGCGACCTTCGATCCTTGCGGCGTAGCAGGGCCGGCCCTCGCGAATCGGGAGGTGCACCCGGTCCTGAGTCTGGCCGAGGATGAACCGATTCGGCGGAAGAGCATATCCGCCGGTCCGGTCGAGACCGATCGTCTCGTACAGTTCAGGAAGAAAGGCGGCGACGCCGCCGCGGCGCAGGTCGAGCGTGATCGGTTTTCCTTTTTTTGGAATGGAGATCCGAGGGCCGAGACGAAGGTTGACCGAGCAGGTGTCGTAGGGACAGGAACGCTCCTCCGCAGTCGGACGGCGAGGGCCCGGCTCGGGCGAAATGACGAGATCGCCGGCGTCGAGCGCTTTTTGAATCCCGTCGTTCGAGAGAATCATGCAAAGACGAGAGAACGGAAGGGAACCCGGGCAACATTGGACCCTTCGAAACTTCGCCTCGGGAGCGTCACCACGCTGAAGTCGCGGTCCCGATCGACGACTTCGACCGAGATCGCCTTTTCACTGCCGGCCACGTCTTTCACCGCGTCAGCCGAAATGAAGAATGAGAGGACCGCGCCGTCGACAGTCTTGACGCAGATTGCGACCTCGTCCTCGAACATTCCGGGCTTCACTTCGCACCGCAACCATGCATGTCTGCTCATGTCTATGTCCTGTGTACGTAGTTTACCAAGCGGTGCAAGTCGCGTGGCAGATGCTGGTCTTCCAGGGGCAATTCACCGAATGCGGCAGATCGATCCACGAGCCGTAGACTTTTCGTCAGGAGATCTGGATGGCACTGACTAACCGGCAGCGCGTGGAACAGGCGCTCGAGCTTTTGAACCGCGGACTCCTGCCGTACGTGGAGCGCGAGATGAAGTCGGTCTACGGAGCGGCGAAGTGGGAGAAGCAAGCCATCGCCGCCCTGGGCGACAAGCCGCTGCTCAAGTCGGGGACGTGGGACACCTCGGCGCTCCTCAGCGTGATGATCAGCGAGTGGCACAACGTCTTCAAGCGCAGCCTCGGCTCCACGGAACGATCGATCGCCGGCGAGATGCGCGAGGTCCGCAACAAATGGGCGCACCAGGAAGTCTTCACGACCGACGACACCTATCGCGTGTTCGACAACGTGCATCGCCTCCTGCTCTCCGTCGGAGCGAAAGAAGCGGTGGAACTGGAGAGGCACAAGCAGGAGCTGCTCCGCATCCGCTTCGAGGAGCAGGCGAAGAAGGAGACGGTCAAAGCGGCCGTCGCTCCGGTCGAGCCGACCGCCGCGACTTCACTCGGTCTCAAACCGTGGCGCGAAGTCATCACGCCGCATCCCGACGTGCACTCCGGCCGGTATCAGCAGGCCGAGTTCGCGGCCGATCTCGGCCAGGTGCATCGCAACGAGGGGAGCGACGAGTATCGCGATCCGGTGCAGTTCTTCCAGCGCACCTACATCACACAGGGACTGAAGACGCTCCTCTCGGGGGCGCTGCAGCGGCTCTCGGGAACCGGCGGCGATCCGGTCGTCGAACTGCAGACGAACTTCGGCGGCGGCAAGACGCACTCGATGATCGCACTCTTTCATTTCTTCGGCGGCACCGAGGCGGGAAAACTGCGCGACATCGAGCCGGTGCTCGAGGATGCGAAGGTCAAGGAGCTGCCGAAGGCGAATCGCGCGGTGCTGGTCGGCCACGAGCTTCCGCTCGCGGAGCCGCAGAAGAAAAAGGACGGGACGGTCGTCCGGACGATGTGGGGCGAGCTGGCGTGGCAGCTTCTCAAAAAGGATGGCTATGAGATTGTCGCCGAGGCAGATCGGAAGGGCGTCAGCCCCGGCTCAGCTGCGCTGCGCGACCTCTTCACGCTCGCCGAGCCGTGTCTCGTCCTGATCGACGAGTGGGTTGCGCACGCGCGCCAGCTCCTCGGCAAGGACGATTTACCCGCCGGGACCTTCGAGTCGAACTTCAGCTTCGCGCAGGAGCTGACCGAGGCGGCGAGGGCGTGCAGGAAGACGCTGATCGTCGCGAGCGTGCCGTCGTCGGATGAACAGCGGCAGCATGACAGCCCGTGGATCGAGGACATCGAAGTCGGCGGTGAGGCGGGGAAGCTGGCGCTCGCGCGGCTGAAGAATGTCTTTGGCCGGATGCAGTCGCCCTGGCGTCCGGCGAGCGCGGAGGAGAGCTTCGAGATCGTCCGGCGAAGGCTCTTTCAGCCGATGCCGGGTGATGTGTTCAAGCATCGCGATGCCGTGATCCGCGCGTTTCTCGATCTCTACAACACGCAAAAGGGAGAGTTCCCGAGCGGATCGAGCGAAGGGGAGTACCGCCGGCGGATGGAGGCGTCGTATCCGCTGCATCCCGAGCTCTTCGATCGCCTCTACGAAGACTGGTCGTCGCTGCAGCGGTTCCAACGCACTCGCGGTGTGTTGCGCCTGATGGCGGCGGCGATCCATGCGCTCTGGATTCGCGAGGACCGCAGCCTGCTGATCATGCCGTCGAACCTTCCGCTCGACGACGCCGCGACGGTGAACGAGCTGATGCTCTACGTCGACGATGCTCTGCGGCCGATTGTGGAGCGCGAGATCGACGGCACCGGCTCGCTGGCGCTGCAGATCGACAGGGAGAATCAGAACTACGGCCGCTACGCGGCGACGCGGCGCGTGGCGCGGACGGTCTTCATCGGATCGGCGCCGCGTCTCCGCACGCCGAACAAGGGGATCGACGACAAGCGGATCATCCTCGGTTCGGTACAGCCGGGAGAGACGGTCGCCACGTTCCGCGATGCGTTGCGCCGGCTCGCGGATCGCGCGTCGCATCTCTATGTCAACGAGAACCGCTACTGGTTCGACACGCAGCCGAGCTTGAATCGAGTGGCGCAGGATCGTGCGGAATCGATCAAACCGGATCTGATCCACAAGGAGATCGAAGACCGGTTGCGCGTGGAGGCGCGCACGCGCGGCGACTTTGAACGCGTGCAGGTGATCGAAAACGCATCGCAGAGCGGAGACGTCCCCGATGAGCGTGAGGTGCGCCTCGTGATCCTCGGGCCGGAAGCGCCGCATACGAAAGGTTCGGTGAGTACTGCAATGACCGTCGCGCAAACGGTGCTCGAGCGGCGGGGAAACTCGCCACGCACGTACAAAAACGCGCTCGTCTTTCTGGCCGCGGACGCGAAGGCGCTGGAGTCCCTCGAGCAGGCGGTACGGACGTGGCTGGCGTGGAAATCCATCGACGAGGAAAAGGAATCGATGGAGCTGACGAACTTCGCGCAGAATCAGATCAAGTCGAAGCTCAGGGATGCCGACGCGGTGTTTAGCGCACGCATTCCCGAGACGTACGTGCATGTCCTCGTGCCGGAGCAGGAGCCGAACGGCCCGATCAAATGGCGAGAGGTGAGAGTCACCGGAAGCGAGTCGCTCGCGGTCCGGGCGTCGAAGAAGCTGGTCAACGAAGGGCTCCTCATCTCGGGGCACTGGGCGGGAGTGAATCTGCGCCGCGAACTCGATCGGATTCCGCTGTGGCGGGGAGATCACGTCAGCGTGAAACAACTGGCAGATGATTTCGCGACGTACCTCTATCTGCCGCGTTTGAAGAACACGGATGTTCTGCTGGGGGCGATCGCCGACGGTGCCGCGGCGATATTGTGGGAAAAGGACACGTTCGCCTACGCCGGCTACTACAGCGACGACGCGAAGCGTTACATGGGCCTCTTCCCGGGACGCGCACCAGCGGTCGTGGAGTTGACCGGAGTCGTCGTCCGATCGGATGTCGCTCGCGCCCAGATCGAAGCCGAACGAGCCTCTGCTCCACCTGCGGAGCAGGTTCGCGATGCGACCACACCGGTGATCGAGCGGACCGGGGTCGCACGAAGTCCCGAGCCGACGCCTCAGCTCCCCAAGCGATTCTGGGCCGACATCGGCATCGCCGATCCGTTGCGATTTGCGCGCGACGCGGGGCAGATCGCCGAAGCCATCGTTGCCCATCTCCAGGGACTCGACCGATCGAAGGTGACGATCAGCATTCAGATCGAGGCGAGAGTGCCCAACGGGATTCCAGAGCATGTCCAACGAACGGTGGGTGAGAATGCGAGAACCCTCAAGATCGGGCAGTTCGGATTCGAGGAAGAATAGGGTTGCGTATGGCGCACCTTCACACGGATCTTCCCCGAAAGTTCGTCGGTGAACGAGAGGTCGCAGACCGGCTTTGTATGCTGGACGACTCGCGACTTCACCTGTGGTTCGAAGTGGACTATCTCCCGGGGGTCGGCGATATCGATCTGATCGCGTGGCATGAGGACCACGGGCTGTTTCTCATCGAGATCAAAGCGATCGAGTTATCGGCAATCGAATCGATCGACTATCGCCACTTGAAGGTTGCGGGACGCTCAAGCACCGACTCGCCGCATTATCAGGCGCACAGGGCGATGTGGTTTCTCAAGGATTACCTGGTGGGTCGGGGTATGCAGCGCCGTCCGTTTGTCGTTCCTACGGCTCTGTACCCCAAAATCAGTCGTCGCGAATGGGAGGAAGGAGTTCGCGACCCGCGCCTTACGGGTTCATTTGCCCAGAGCATTCTCTTCAGCGATGACCTCGAGTCCAAAAACGCACTACAAAAGAGACTGGCCTACATCTGGGAGAATCCCCCCGTTGGACGACGTCTGGGCGTTCGCTTCCGTCACGACGTGGATGCCTTTTCAGCTTTCGCTGACAACCTGATGGTACAGGCAGGTCGCGATGCGGCGAGATCGGATCAGCGTCGCCTGAGTTACCTCGAGAACTCTCATCGAGCCGAAGCAGATCGCGACGCGCCGGCTGATCGAGTGGTCCGGCTGGCGTATCAGGGATATCCCGGCACAGGGAAAACGTTTCGTCTGCTGCGAATCGGTGTTCAACATGCGGTGGCCGGGAAGCGTGTGCTCTTCCTTTGCTTTAACAAAGTACTCGCCGCTGATGTACGGCGCCTGATTTCGCTTTCGCAGGCCAGCGGACAGGTCGAAGCGTACGACCTGTTTGATTTCCTCGACAGACTGCGCGACTTCAATGGGATCGCGAAGCCTCCTGAAATGCCCACAGCAGAGGATTGGGCTGAAGCCGTCCTGAGTCGACTCGTCGACTGCCTGCCACTTGCCTACGACACAGTACTCGTCGACGAAGCGCAGGATCTTCAACCGTGGGCAATTGAGTTCATTACCCGGTTGTCTCGACACGATTCCTCAGTCGTCGTCGCCATGGCGAAGGGGCAGGAACTCTATGGCGATGGTAAGGCGATCATGGAAAAGCTCGGACTGAAGCCCAGGCAACTGAATCGCGTGTTCAGGAATCCTCGCCCGATATTTCAATTTGCGCAGACGTTTTACGAGAGCCGAATGCGACCCGAACGCCTCGAGTCTGTGACCAGGCGATTCGTTCACAAGTCAGCAGACGTAGACCGACCGCTGTTCCAGGTGGACGCAGGCGAACTGCCCGCGATCGTCAAACTCGAGCGAGTGAATGAAGTAGGGCAGTCGTCCTATCGGCGTGAACTCGAGCGCATCGTCACCCGTGCTGTCGAGCGCATGGTTGCTGACGGCGCTTCGCCGCGGGACGTGTTGCTGCTGGTGCCGGGGAAGGGAGCGGAGTACCAGGCGGCTCTAGCGTGCTTGCAGGCTGCGCGGCAGAAATCAATCGATCTCGTGAATCCCAGCAACCGTCGTGCGATTGCGCCGCAGGATGCCGTCAGACTCTCAACGTTTCACAGCGCGCGCGGGATCGAAGCCGAGCATGTGATCGTTCTTGGGTTGACAGAACTCCATGAATGGAAGGACGCCCAGAACATCGCGTATGTCGCCCTGTCACGTGCGACGAAGTCGACCGAGATTGTCCTTACGAACGACGATGCGGAACATCCGGTTGGGCGGTTTGCGATCCAAGTGCGAGAGGCGCTCGAGGATCGCGGGCGATAATGTGCCACCCCAATGCGCCTCCTCGATGGCACCCTCGTCCTCTCCCCCTCCGACCTGACCAAGTTCACCCGATGCGCGCATGCCACCTCGCTTGATCTCGCCGATCTCTACGGCACGCTGACGAAGTTCGCCGACAAGCGGCGGTCGCTGCATACCGACTTCATCGTCCGCAAGGGGACGGAGTTCGAGCAGGAGTATGTCGAGCGGCTGGCGCGGGCGGGGAATCGGGTGCTCACGATCCGCTCCGAGCGGCGGACGCGCGACGATCTCCGCAACGCGGAGGCCGACACGCTCGACGCGATGCGCGCCGGAACCGACTGCATCTACCAGGCGGTCTTCTTCGATGGCACGTGGGTCGGCTATGCCGATCTTCTCCAGAAGGTCGCGGTGCCGTCCGCCCTCGGCGGCTGGAGCTACGAGGTCGTCGACACGAAGCTCGCGCGTTCTCCGAAGGCGCACTTCCTCCTCCAGCTCGCGGCGTACTCGGAACAGCTCGCGCGCGTTCAGGGGCGCCGTCCCGAGAAGATGCACGTCGTCCTCGGAACCGGCGAGACGGCCTCGTTCCGCGTCGCCGACTTCGAGGCCTACTACCGCCACATCAAGCGCCGGTTAGAGGAGCGCGTCGCCCGCCGCTCCGGCGACGGGACCTCGCCCTACATCATCGACTTCTGCTCGCTCTGCGAGTGGAGCCTCCACTGCTGGCGCGACCTCGAACGGCGCGACCATCTCGTCCGCGTCGCCAACATCCGCCGCGATCACGTCAGGCGGCTCGAAGCGGCCGGGATCGGCACGCTCACGCGGCTCGCCGAAACGCCGTCGGCGAAGGTCGAGAAGATCCGCGACGAGACCTACGCGACGCTCCACCATCAGGCGCGCCTGCAGGCGGAGCAGATCCGTACCGGGCGCCATCGCTACGAGCTGCTCGTGCCGGAAGAGGAGCGCGGATTCGAGCGTCTCCCGCAGCCGTCGCCCGGCGACGTCTTCCTCGACCTCGAGGCCGATCCCTACGCCGGCGACGGCATCACGTACCTCTTCGGCATCGCCACGCCCGACGGCAACTACCGCTCCTGGTGGGCCGACTCCGCGCTCGAGCAGCAGCGCGCCTTCGAGGCGGTGGTCGACTTCATCTCCGCGCGCCGCCGCGAGCACCCCGGCATGCACATCTATCACTACTCTCCCGCGGAGAAGATCGCGTTCCAGCGGATGTCGACCGAGTTCGGCACGCGCGAGGCGGAGATCGACGACTTCCTCCGCGCGCACGTCTTCACCGATCTCTTCACCGTCGTGCGGCAGGCCCTCCGCATCTCGCAGCCGAGCTACTCGCTCAAGAAGGTCGAGGCGTTCTACTTCCAGCGCGACGAGGAGGGCGTCTTCGAACGCGGCGGACCGATCCTCGCCTACGAGGAGTGGCTGGAGACGCGCGATCCGAAGATCCGTATGGAGATCGAGAATTACAACCGCGAGGATTGCCTCTCCACCGTCCGGTTGCGCGACTGGCTGCTCGATCTCCGCCGCGAGGCGGAGGCGCAGTTCGGTCGCCCGATCCCCTGGTTCGATCGCGCTCCCGACGAGCAGTCGCCCGACGCGATCGAAGCGGAGTTGCAGGCCGACGCGATCTCTCGCGCGCTCCTCGCCGGCGTCCCGGACGATCTCATCACCGCAACCGAGGAGCAGAAGACGCGATGGCTCCTCGCGCATCTGATTCACTACTACCGGCGCGAGGCGCGGCCCGCCTGGTGGTGGTGGTTCGAACGGCTGAAGATGTCGGAGGAGGAGCTGATCGCCGACGGCGAGTCGATCGGCGGACTGGTGCCGGCAGGCGTCCCGCCGCGCGACGTGAAGCGTTCGCTGATCTACACGCTCCGCTTCCCGCCGCAGGAGTTCAAGCTCGATGACGAAGGACATGATCCCGCGACCGAGCGGAAGGTCACCATCGAGAGCATCGACGGCGCGAGCGGAACGATCGAGATCCGGCGCGGCAAGGCCCTCGCGGGCGAGCCGCTCCCGAAGGCGCTGATTCCCGGCGGCCCGATCTCGACGAAGAATCATCGCCGGACGATCCGCCGCTTCGCGCAGTCGATTCTCGATCACGGCTTCGACGGATCGCCGTACCGCGCGGCGGTCGACATCCTCCTCCGCCGGCCGCGCGACGGATCGTCGTACCTCTTCGTTCAGGGTCCGCCCGGCGCGGGGAAGACGTGGTGGGGCGCGCACCGGATCGTCGATCTGCTCGAGGAGGGGAAGCGCGTCGGCGTGACGTCGAACTCGCACAAGGCGATTCACCACATGCTCGACGAGGTGGAGAAGGTCGCGCGCGAGCGCGGCGTGAACTTCCGGGGATTGAAAAAAGGCGCCGGCGACGAGGCGGAGTACGAGTCGGCGCACATCGCGACGTCGGACGACCTCGACGACTTCGTCGATCCTGCAGTCAACCTGATCGCCGGCACGTCGTGGCTGTTCGCCAGCGATGCTCTCGACCGGACGCTCGACTGCGTCTTCATCGACGAGGCAGGGCAGGTGGCGCTCGCGAGCGCGCTGGTGATCGCCACCGCCGCCCGCTTCGTCTACCTCCTCGGCGATCCGCTGCAGCTCGCGCAGGTCTCGCAGGCGAATCATCCCGGCACCTCGGGCGCGTCGGTGCTCGAGCATCTTCTTGGCGGCGACGCGACCATTCCGCCCGAGCGCGGCGAGTTTCTCGAGAAGACGTGGCGCATGCACCCCGACGTCTGCCGCTTCGTCTCGGAAGTCGTCTACGACGGGCGGCTCGAGGCCGCCGAGGGGCGGGAGAGGCAGCGCGTCAGCGGCTCGAGAGGTCTGTCGGGGACGGGGCTGCGGTTCATCCCGATCGAGCACGGCGGCAACTCGCAGTCGTGCGTCGAAGAGGCGGAGCGGATCGCGGACGAGATTGCGAACCTTCTGGGCGCCACCGTCACGAACTTCGAGGGAGAGACGCGGCCGCTGCGCGAGAGCGACATCATGGTCGTCGCTCCCTACAACGCGCAGGTGCGATGCGTGACGGAGGTGCTGCGCGGCCGCGGCCTCGGAAACGTTCCCGTCGGGACGGTCGACAAGTTCCAGGGACGCGAAGCGGAAGTCGTCTTCTTCAGCATGACGACGTCGAGTGGCGACGACCTCCCGCGCGACATCGACTTCCTCTTCAGCCGCAACCGGCTGAACGTCGCCGTCTCCCGCGCCCGATGCCTCGCCGTCGTCGTCGCCTCACCGCGGCTTCTCGACGTCGCCTGCGCGACACCGGACCAGATGCGCCTCGTCAACGCGCTCTGCCGCTTCGTGGAGATGGCCGGTGGAGCGCAGACGTCCTCGCCCGCGCTTTCGGTCTGACGCGGGAAACAGTCAGCGGACCGCCTGCGGCCGCTCGGGACGCCGGACGCTGGCCGCCGCCCGAGCGCCTCCAGCAACACGATCGCGGACCACCCGAAGTCGAGCTGCCACGCCTTCCATCCGAGCCGCGCCGACCACGGCTTCGCGTGACGATCGCCGTGCCAGTTCTCTCCCTGGAAAAGTGGACGAGCCCGAGCCAGCCGATGTTCTGCGACGAGTCCTCGCCCTCTCCGCGGCCGGGACGCATGTGGGCGATGCTGTCGATGAAGCACTGCGCGTGGATCGACGTGACCGTGCCGGCGCGCGGTCGGATGCCTCCGAGAACTTCGAAGAAATCCGCGTCGCGGTATGAAGCGCCGCGCATTCGAGCGCTGGCTTGCGTCGCATGGGTGCGAGTTCGATCGGAAAGGGGCCCGTCACTCGTGGTTCCTCAACCGGAGACTCGACCACGCGGAGATTCGTGACGAACTGGTGTGCAAGATCTGTCGCGATCCCGGCATCGGCGCGCCGGAGCGCGATCATCGTCGAGTCGGTCGTGCCGCCTGAGGGGATCCGCGCAGAGCTTGCGAGCGTGAGAGAGATTCCGAACGCGCCGGTTCGGTGTGCCGTTACCTGACCCCGATTCTCGCCGGTGAAGCCGCGCAAAACAAAACGGCCCTCGTTCGAGGGCCGCATCGATTCGAAGGTTGGTTGCGGGGGAGGGATTTGAACCCTCGACCTTTGGGTTATGAGCCCAACGAGCTACCAGACTGCTCCACCCCGCGTCACTCTGGAAGGAACTGCGTCCGCGTGAGGGGCGCATTATCGTGAGCGCCGCGCTTCCGCGTCAAGGACCTTTTTCAACCTTCCGGCGGTAACCTTTATTTCGCTGCCAGCCCGGTTCTGGCACGGATCGTTCTTCCGGCCGCATCGCATGCTTCGGGTCGTCATCGCCCTTCTTCTCGCCACGTCGCTCTCCGCCGCAACGCTTCCCGGCGTTCGCGTCGAGACCCTCGGTTCCGCCGCCGGATTCGTCACCTCTCTCGCCGTCGACTCGCGCGGCATCCTCTATTACACGACCACGCGCGGCGACCTCTTCCGCCTCGACGCCGGCCAGTCCGTCCGCGTCGCCCGCGTCGAAACGGAGGCGATCTCCAACTCCGGCCTCCTCGGCATGGCCCTGATCGATGACACCACCGCCGCCGTCCACTACACGACTCCACTCCAGACGCACGAAGTGATCGCGACGATCGATCTCACCACCGGCGCAGAGACGATCGTGGCGAAGCTCGCCGCCGACGCGAGCGCCCCCGGCCGTCCCACGCCTCCCGAGCACCACGGAGGCAACCCCACCGTCGCCGACGACGGCTCGATCTTCGTCGGCATCGGCGACTACGGCGGGTTCGCCATCGCCCAGAGTCCCGACTGGATCGCCGGCAAGATTCTCCGCGTCCGGCCCGACGGCCGCGTCGAG